>NZ_JBXUHX010000002.1:0-319816 GCF_058148845.1 Pantoea sp. RCC30.1
AGAGCTGATTGCACGCGCAATTCATAATCTTGGCGATCGTCGCGATCGACGGATGGTAAAAATGAACTGTGCAGCGATGCCTGCCGGGCTAATGGAAAGCGACCTGTTTGGTCACGAAAAAGGCGCCTTTACGGGCGCAACGGCGCAAAGAATGGGGCGCTTTGAGCTGGCTGATCAGGGGACCTTATTTCTTGATGAGGTCGGTGAAATCCCACTGGAGTTGCAACCTAAACTGCTGCGTATTTTGCAGGAGCAGGAGTTCGAGCGGGTAGGCGGTAATAAACTGATTTCAGTCAATGTGCGGATGATCGCCGCCACTAACCGTGACTTAAAACAGATGGTCGCTGATAAAGAATTTCGTAGTGATCTCTATTACCGGCTTAACGTGTTCCCGATTGTGATCCCGCCTTTACGCGAGCGGCCGGAGGATATTCCACAACTGGTAAAATTCCTCACCGGTAAAATTGCGAAACGGATGAAGCGCACTATCGACAGTATTCCTGCAGAAACGTTGCGTGTGCTAAGTCGTATGCCCTGGCCGGGAAATGTGCGTGAACTGGAAAATGTGATTGAGCGGGCCGTCTTGCTGACACGGGGAACCGTACTGGAGATGCAACCAGACGAATTAAATCATTCATTCCCCCTTTCTGCGTCGAGAGCCGCGGTCAGCGCGCCACCGCCTGCATCATTTTCTTCCATACATGAAGTGGATGAACGCCAGCACATTATTGACGTGCTGAAAGAAACCAATGGCGTAGTCGCGGGGCCGCGCGGTGCTGCAGTCCGTCTGGGACTGAAACGCACCACGTTATTATCCAGGATGAAAAAAATGGGAATCGAGGTGAACCCTTAG
This sequence comes from Pantoea sp. RCC30.1, assembly GCF_058148845.1. Taxonomy (NCBI): domain Bacteria; kingdom Pseudomonadati; phylum Pseudomonadota; class Gammaproteobacteria; order Enterobacterales; family Erwiniaceae; genus Pantoea; species Pantoea sp. RCC30.1. Next base: position 854 of record NZ_JBXUHX010000002.1, read on the forward strand.
CGGAAATACCGGGCGGTTTAAATTCTTCACGGATTAAACCGCGTCATCAGTCATCTTCCACCGTCAATCGTCGGTCACTCCCGGCGTAATATAAAACGTGGCGGCAGGGCGTTTTAGCTGCGCTTATCTGGTTAGTGCAGGCTGAAAGCGTCACAGAACCGGAAAAAATGCGGCGGTAATCACAAATTTGCAACAGCATATCGTTGTTGTTGAAGTGAGTAACTGACCGATGTTCTTCATGCGTCGGGTGAATCACTAACTCCCTGATTTATATGAATTCCCTCCAGTCTCGCGCAAAAATTAAATTGTGATGAATCTCACAAATAAATCCTGATTTACCTGCCTGTCAATATTCCCGCCCGAAAATTACCGCGCGTAACTGTGATCTCCTCTGCAAATAGCAACCCCACTAAGCGGAAGAATGGCCTTCAGCAGATTAAGCCAGCGAGGTGAGGGAAATGCGCATTGGAATGGTGATCAGTGGCGGGGATGTGACCGGAATAAATAACTTTGTCTTCCAGATAGGGCGTCTCGCTCAGGCTGAGATGGTGATATTTGACGGCGGCATTCCCGGTCTGCTGGCAAATAACTATCGTGATATCAGCCAGCGCGATCTGCTCGACTTCTCCATCGCCCCGATTCCCGTTATGCAATCGGGGCGCACGCAAAAGAAACTGGTGCGTAGCGAATATGAGTTAATTGCGCGCCAGCTGAAAAGCGCCCGCATTGACGTATTAATCATGGCGGGTGGTGACGGCTCGCTGCAATTTCTCCACATTCTGTCGGAATCCGGTGTTAATTGTTTCGGCGTCGGCATGACCATCGATAATGATGTCTTTGGCAGTGATTACACGCTGGGTTTTTCCACCGCCTGCGAGCAGGTATTAAAAGAGGTCGCGAAACTGCGCAATACCGGCCGCGCCTTACCAGGCCGGGTGTTTATGCTGGAGTTGCTCGGCGGCTACTGCGGTGAATTAACGCTGCAGTCGGCGATTAAATCCAATGCGGATATCGCGTTAATCCCCGAGTGCCAGATCCCCCTGCCACAACTGGCGCAGCGCATCACAGGGCGGCTGGCTGAACAGAACAGCGTGGTCATCCTCTGTTCAGAAGGCTACACCCGTGAATATTCGCCCGGCTTTCAGGGGGCGATCGACACCTTGATCAAACAGCTTGAGCCGCTTATTGGCGTCCGCATCCGTAAAACCATTCTCGGTTATGGACTGCGCAATGGTGATCCTACCTGCGAAGAAATTTATCAGGGCACCATTATGGCCAGTGAAGTGGTGCGTTGTATTCAGTCAGGCATGCGGAATAAAGCGGTCATTATTAATGGCAGCAATAAACCGATCCCGATTGATTTAATAAGCATGCAAAAACGCCTGGTCGATATTGACGGGCACCATTACAAACTCGCTAAACAACTCAATATAGTGTGAGGACAAAACCATGCTGAAAATATTATGTGTCTGTGGTTGTGGATTAGGCTCCAGCTTTGCGATTGAGATGAGCGCAAAGGCGGTATTAAAAAAACTGGAGATTGAGGCCGATATCGATCACACCACCATTTCAGAAGCGAATGCATTTAAGTCAGATATGATCCTGACACAAAAAGCGTTTGCCGATGTATTAAACGCCGACGCCAGTCCGGAAGAAATTAAACGGGTCATTATTCTTAACCGGCTCACCGATAAAGCGGAAATAGAGCAGAAGATCCTGGCCTTCTTAAAAGAACGCAACGAGAAGGTCGCCGCCCATGAATAGTGTGATCGACTTCCTGGTAAAAGATCTGCTGGGGCAGGCATCCATTCTGATCGCCTTTATTGCCCTGATTGGTCTGCTGCTGCAAAAAAAATCGGCAGGCAAGGTGGTGGAAGGCACCTTTAAAACCCTGCTCGGGTTTTTAATTATGATGGCGGGTATCAATATTATTGTGGGGACGCTGACGTTCCTCAATACCATTTTTACTCACGGCTTTGGCATGCGTGGCTATATCACCGATGTTGCCGCTATTGCCGGGCTGGCTAACCGTGAGCTGGGTTCTGAAGTGGCGCTGACGCTGCTGGTGATCTTTATCGTCAATATCATCATCGCGCGACTGACGCCCTTTAAGTACATCTTCCTTACCGGCCAGGCCTTGTTGTGGATGGCGACGATTGGCGCGGTGATCGGCTACAAAGCGGGGCTGACCGGCCTGCCACTGATCCTGACCGGCGGTATCTTTGGCGGGATCATGGCCGTGGTGATGCCAGCGCTGGCGCAGCCAGTGGTACGGCGGATTACCGACTCGGACGACGTGGCATTGGGTCACTTCTGCACCATTGGTTATCTGGTCACAGCGGCGGTCGCCAAAGTGGTCGGCAAAGGATCGCGCTCCACCGAAGATCTGAAGCTGCCAGATAACTTTAAGTTTTTGCAGGATACCTATCTGTCGATGGCGCTGGTGATGGTGCCGATGTACCTGATCCCGGCCGTGGCTGCGGGTCCGACGTTCATTGCCCAGTACAGCAACGGCATGAACTACCTGATGTACGCCTTTATGCAGTCGATTCAGTTCGTGGCCGGGGTCTTCGTGCTCTACAGCGGCGTCCGTCTGCTGCTTAACGAGTTGGTGCCTGCTTTCCGGGGGATCGCCATGCGTGTCGTGCCGGATGCCAAACCGGCGCTGGACTGCCCGGTGATGTTTCCTTATGCCCCGAACGCGGTGATCGTCGGCTTCCTCGCCACTACGCTTGGCTCTATCGTCGGCATGCTGGTCTTCCCGATGTTCGGTCTGGCGATGATCCTGCCTGGCCTGCTGACTAACTTCTTTGCCGGTGGCACCGCCGGGGTATTTGGTAATGCCATGGGCGGACGGCGCGGCGCGATAATCGGCGGCTTCGTCCACGGACTCTTTATCACCATTCTGCCCGCCATCCTGGTGCCGATGCTGGAGAGCTATGGCTTTACCGGCGTGACCTTCAGTGATTCAGACGTCATCAGTACCGGCCTGGTGCTCGGCCATGCCTTCCAGAACAACTGGCTGTTCGTCGCCCTGTTTATTGCCTTTGTTACCGCACTTGCCTGGTTTGTTAACGGCAAAACCACCAAACCTCAAGAGGAAAAAATCCATGAAACTTTATAATTTCGCCGACCTGTTAAAGCTGGCTAAACAGCGTGACTTTAAAGCGGTGGGTTCTTTTAATCTTCATTGCCTGGAGATGCTGCCCGCCTATTTTAAAGCGGCAGAGAAAACCAACAGTCCGTTAATGATTCAGATCTCTACCGGCACGGCAAAATATCTCGGCCATAAGCTGCTGGTCGATGCGATTAAATCGCTGTCAGAGAGTATGAATGTGCCGACCTGTCTGCATCTCGATCATTGTTCCGATTTAGCCGCGATTCAGACGGCGATAGATGCCGGATTCAGTTCTGTGATGTATGACGGATCACATCTGTCGATTGAAGAGAATATTGCCAATACCCGCCGGGTGATTGATATGGCGCGGCCACATAATGTCTCGGTAGAAGCGGAGCTGGGCGCGATTGGCGGCTCGGAAGATGGTAAATGTGTGGAGATGGAGGCGATCGCGTTTACGCCGGTGGAAGATGCACGCCGTTTCGTTGAAGAGACCGGCGTCGATATGCTGGCGATCTCTATCGGCACCGTACATGGGCTTTACACCGGTAAGGCGCATATTCAGCATCAGCGTCTGGCGGATATTACAGCGGCAACCCACACGCCACTGGTGCTTCACGGCGGCACCGGCGTCAGCGATGAAGATATGCGGCTGGCGGTAAGCAGCGGGATTGAGAAGGTCAATGTCGGTACCGAAATGAATGTTCAATGGGTGGCGCAGTGCAAATCGACCTTCGAGAAAGGCAAGGTTAATGACAGCGTGCGTAATTTCCTGGTGCCGGCCAATGATGCAGTCACCAATGTGCTGGTAGAGAAAATGCAGTTATTCCGGTAATTGCCCGCGTCGCCATCACCGGGTTATTGCGTTAAACGTTTTTATCATCACTATTAATCTTAGCCACCCCGACATGATAGGGGGCAGGAGAGCCTATGTTTGGATTCTTAAAAAAGTCTCCGGCTGTGGAACAACCCAGCGAGCAGCAGCAGGATCATCTGGCGGAATTAAGCCGCGAGAAAATAACGCAACTGGAGCAGCAGCTGGCTATAAATCCACGTGATGGCGAAACGCAAAAACAATTAATGCTGGAATATAACCGGGCATTAAGTTTATTTGCGAAAAGCCGTCGCTACCGCAATGAAATTGATGCGCTGTTTGTCAAAATCGATGAATTACGCAATGTGGTTCGCCAGTCGATTTAAGGAGAGCTGATGACGATTAAGCAGTTATTGCAAGAGGCCAACGCCATTCAGATTGGCATCGACGCCACGGACTGGCGTCAGGTTATCGCGTTGGCCGCCGAACCGCTGGTTAGCGGCGGCTATCTCGCTGCCTCCTATCCGGATGCGGTGATCGCCAATACGCTGGCCCATGGCGCTTATTATGTGTTTGAGGAGGGGATCGCCATCCCCCATGCGCGCCCGGAAGCGGGGGTGATCCGCGACTGTTTCAGTATGATCCTGCTGAATGAACCGATCTCGTTTGAGGGCAGTGATAAGGCGGACATTGTGATTATGTTTGGCGCACGTGACAGCAATGCACATATCGAAGAGGGGATCCGCGCGATTGTGTCGCTGCTGGAGGATGAGGAGACGCTGGTCCGGTTACGTCAGGCCAGCAGTGTCGCGGAGGTTATCGATATCTTATGACGCAAAACATCCCCCCCAAACGCGTGGTGCTGGTTAACGGTATTCCGGCATCGGGAAAGAGCACCCTGACGCACGCGCTGTCACAACACTTTGGCTGGCCGGTGCTGACGCTCGACAGCCTGAAAGAGCCGTTTATGCACGCTTTTGCGCCGGTCGATCGCCTGCGTAACCGGCAACTTGGTTGCGCGGCCTATCAGGCAATCTGGAACATCGTCGAACAGGCACCCGCCAGTCAGGTCTGGCTGATCGATGCCTGGTTTGGTTTTCAGCCGCGCACGCTGCTTGAACAGGGAGTGAAACAGGCGGGCATCGAAGAGGTGCTGGAGCTGTGGCTGAAGATAGAGCCGGAGGTGGCGGTGGCGCGCTATCAGGCGCGTCTGTCGCAGCGGCTGCCGGGCCATCCGGGCGCTGAGTATCTGCCGGAGCTGCGCCAGCTGGCGCAACAGGCCAGGCCGATGGCGCTGGGAGCGGTGTATGAGGTGGATGCCTGCGCCCAGGATCACGCTGCCGTTATCCACTGGCTGCAACAACAACTGTCCAGAATCCGCTACACTTCAGCTCATCATCAGAGGAGTGAGGAGTTGCAGGATGTCGTCGCCCCCGTATCTGCAAACCGGTGAGAGCGCCGTGCTCTATGACGGCGTCTGTAAGCTGTGTAACGGCTGGGTTCAGTTTCTGCTGCGTCACCATCTGGCGCGGCAGGTCCGTTTTGCCTCGGTGCAGAGCGAGCAGGGCAAAGCGCTGCTGCGCTGGGCCGGATTGCCGGAAGAGAACGTCAGCACTATTGTCTACATTGACGGTAATCAGCACTGGCTGCGGGCGCAGGCAGTGTTCCGCGTGATGCAGCATCTGCCGGCCCCCTGGCGCGGACTGGCAGTACTGCGCCACTTCCCGGATAGGGTCAGTAACTTCGCCTACGACCGCATCGCGTTAAACCGCTATAAGCTGTTTGGCCGTTACAGTAGCCAGCACGCTCTCACACCTGATTATCCCGACCGTTTTCTGCATCCGATGCCGTCCGTAGGTTAGTGGCGGGTCTGCCCGACAGGCAGGCCCGCGCTGTTCATGTTCCGGGTGACTACAGCGTAAACACCGTCCGACAGCGGCTGTCATCCTCATCCCATGCTGTATCCACATCAGAAAGGGGACGTGCCTTAAAAGGCACAGAAAATGCGTGCTGTCCGGCAGCCTGTAGTAGTTCAGCCAGCGAGCCAATCAGGTCTGCGTTGGATACACTGCCCAGTCCACTCCCCATCAGTGTCAGCCCGGATGCACGCAGCAAATGACTGTGCAAAGGGATCTCCTGTGCGCTGAGTGAGCCAATCTGAACGAAGCGAACGACATGATCACCGCCCCGCACCGCCGCTTCCATGATCGCCAGCGCGCTCTCTCCCCATAGATAATCCAGCACCACATCAATGCCGTCTGCCATCAGGGCAGGGAGTTCAGCGGCCAGAGCATCAAGTGTAATGACGCTGTCTGCGCCTTCATTAAGCAGTTGTTGAAGTATCTCCGGGTTCCGGCCGGTCGCAATAATTTTACCCGCGCCGAGACTGCGGGCGATACGAATCGCCAGGCGGCCGGAGGTGCCGGTTGCGCCGTTGATCAGCACGGTTTCGCCTTTGCGCAGTTCAGCCCGGCGGGTGAGTGCGGCCCATGAAGACATGCCCGGATTGGCAAGCGCGGCGGCGACCACGGGATCAAGCGACGCAGGAAGCGGAATGACGCAGCGGGCATTGACCACCACGCGTTCCGCCATGCTGCCCGACGCGGTACCAAAGGTCAGAAAGTAAACCGGATCGCCGTTTTCGAGGTAACCGGTACCGTCAATGCCTGGCACCATAGGATAGGGCGCAGCGGCGCTGTAATGCGTGCCTGCAGCCCGTGCTTTGACCAACTGGCTGATGGCGGCGGCTTTCACGTGAACTAGCAGTTGGTTTTCAGCGGGCAGGGAATCGGGAAAATCACCATAGTGCGGTTTTTGACCGGCATGAGTAATGATGGCTGCTTTCATAGGGAGTTGTCCTTCTAATGATCGGTGATTGAGTGTAAAGTACACACATTATTCCAGCCTCAGGATGGCGTCAATGAAAAGTGTGCAAAATACACATAAATACGATGCGCTGCACAATTGTCTGCTGACAATTGCAGGCGCCCTTAACCGGCCCCAGCGCGATATGGCGATGATTAAAGCGTCGGGTATTGAGCTGGATCGGGCGCTGTTTCCGCTGCTGGTTCAGGTCAGCCGGTTCGGCCCGATCGGCGTGGGTGAGCTGGCAGATCGGGTGGGGCGTGATTACAGCACGGTCAGTCGTCAGGTGGCGAAATTAGAGGAAACCGGGCTGGTCGTGCGCCAGAAAAACCGCCAGGACAAAAGGATTAACGAGGCGGCAATCACCCCGGATGGCAGGGCGATGACTGATAAAATCGATGCGCAACGTGTGCAGGTCTATCAGCGTGTTTTCCAGCACTGGCCGGAGTGCGATCGCGAGGCGCTGGAGCAGTTACTCAGCAGATTCGTTACCGATTTCACTCAGACGGAAGGCGATGAAAATGAGGATAAGCGTGATGCGGTTTAAGGGAAGGGGTGCCCATGCCGGTTAATTTTGATCTCAACGATCTCTACGCATTTCGCGCGCTGGTGGAGTTTGGAAATTTTCGCCTGGCGGCGGAATCGATCTGCCTGTCTCAGTCAGCGCTGAGCCGCCGGATAGATAAGCTGGAAACCACGCTGGGAATTAAACTGTTTGAGCGGACCACGCGCCGCGTCACGCTGACGCTGAAAGGGCATGCGTTTGCGCAGCGATCGGAAAAGCTGCTGGCCGATTTTGAAGAGGTCATGGCCGATCTGAGTGAGGTGAGCTTAGCCCGCACCGGCCTCATCACCGTGGCCTGCGTGCCGTCAGCCGCCTACTACTTTATGCCCAACATTATCCGGCTGTTCCAGGCGCGCTATCCCAAGGTGCGGGTCAAAATGATCGACAGCAGTGCGGCCAACGTCTATGACGCGGTGATTGGCGGGCAGGCCGACTTCGGCATCAGTTTTTCGAGCCGCTCACAGCCGGATGTGCATTTCCAGCCGCTAATGGAGGATCCCTACGTGGCGGCCTGTCGGCGTGACCATCCGATAGCAGGCAAAAAGAGTCTGAGCTGGCAGGCATTTTATCAACAGGAATGGGTCGGGCTGGATAAAACTTCCGGCAATCGCAACCTGCTGGACCAGGCGTTGCAGGCGATCATGCCGGAGAAGCCCTGTGTCTGTGAAACCCGGCACGTGACCACCATGCTGGGGATGGTTGAAGCGGGGCTCGGCATTGCTGCCGTCCCCGCGATGTCGATGCCTGGATACGAACATGCCCTGCTGATGGCGGTGCCGTTAACCGATCCGGAGGTAAAACGCACCGTGGGTCTGTTGCGTAAAAATGGCCGCACGCTGTCACATATCGCCAGCGAACTCGAAAACCTGATTATTGAACAGTATCAGCGACTTTAACCGGTTTTGATGCCTTCACTGTGTGCAGTCCGCTGGCGTGCACCGCCTGCTGAGCCTCGGCCGAGGCGAGCCAGTGCAGCAGCTTCGCTGCTTCGTCCGGCTGCGCTGACCTGCGCACCACGGCACCGGCGAAGCGGGTGGTGTATTGCAGCTTGTCCGGCAGTTCGCCAATAAAGGTTACGCCAGAGACAGGCAGCAACTCACTGACCTGCTGAAAGCCGATAGCGTATTTACCGGCCGCGACTTCTGATGCCACCGGGATGCGCTCAACCTTTACCGCTTTCGCCTTCACCTGATCCTCAATGCCCAGTCGGCTGAACAGCTGGCTGCTGACATATTTGCCGCTGGCGCTGTCGGAGTAGGCGATAGAAGGGGCGTTCAGCAGGGCCGCACGCAGCTCGCTTTCGCTGCCGATTTTAACCGGCGTGGCCCCTTTTTTAATGACCGCGCCGATGCGGGAGTCCGCCAGCTCAACCCGTGAACCCGGCAGCGTTTCGCCCTTTTTTTGCAGATCGCTTAACGCGTCGCCGACCATAATCACCACATCAGCTGGTTCGCCGCGCGTCAGTCGGGCCGGAATCGCCTGCGGCGTCTTACCCATAGATGGGCCAGCGACCGTGTTGATGGTAATCCCTTCCTCTTTTGCGAATTGTGGCGAGAGCGTGTCCCACGCTGCTTTAAACCCGCCGGAGATCATCACCGTCAGCTCTTTTGCCTGCGCTGTGGCGCTGCCCGCCACGCTGAACAGCAGGGCTGCATAAAGCGATATCGTTTTCAGTTTCATCTTCCGTTCCTCAGCTAACAGTTTCGTGGGCAGGCGATACGGTACTGCGGGTGCGACGATAGAGGTAAAGCGTCGCACCCAGGGCGCAGACTGCCGCAAAACTCATCCAGTAGCCTGGCGACGCTTTATCACCGGTCAGCTCAATCAGTCCGGTTGACATCACCGGGGTAAAGCCACCAAACAGCGCCGTTGCCAGGCTGTAGGCCAGCGAGAAGCCCGCCACGCGGACTTCCGCCGGCATGATTTCGGTCAGCGCCGGGATCATCGCGCCGTTGTAGAGACCGTAAATCATCGAAAGCCACAGCAAAACGCCTAGCATCATCAAGAAGCCCGGTGCTGCCGCCAGCATGCTCAGGGCCGGATAGGTGGTGACAATCGCCAACAGGGTCATGGCGACCAGCACTGGCTTACGGCCAAAGCGGTCGGAGATCGCGCCGCCAATCGGCAGCCAGATGAAGTTCGACACCGCCACCAGCAAGGTCACAAGCAGGCTGTCAGAGGCGCTCAGCAGCAGCACTTTCTTACCAAAGGTCGGCGCGTAAACCGTAATCAGGTAAAAGGCTGTTGTCGTCATCGCCACCATCAGCATCCCGGCAATCACCACCTGCCAGTTATTGAGCAGGATACGGAACACCTGTTTCACATCAGGATGGCTGCGACGGTTGTTGAACTCCTGTGTCTCTTCCAGCTTGCGACGCAGCAAGAAGATAAATGGCACAATCAGGCAGCCAAACAGGAACGGAATACGCCAGCCCCATTCACGGATAGCATTCTCTTCCAGCACGGCGTTGAGGATAAAGCCCATCGCTGCCGCGACCATAATTGCGACCTGCTGACTACCCGACTGCCAGCTGGTGTAGAAGCCTTTGCGGCCTGGTGTGGCAATTTCCGCCAGATAGACCGAAACACCGCCCAGCTCTGCACCGGCGGAGAAGCCCTGCAGCAGTCGGCCAACCAGCACCAGCAGCGGTGCCCAAAGGCCAATGCTCTGGTAAGAGGGGATCAGCACGATCATAAAGGTGCCTGCTGCCATGATGGAGAGCGTGACGATCAGCCCCTTACGACGGCCAACCTTGTCGATGTACGCGCCCAGCACTACCGCGCCAATCGGGCGCATCAGGAATCCTGCACCAAACACGGCAAAGGTCATCATCAGTGAGGCGAACTCACTGCTGGCCGGGAAGAAAGTATGGGCGATATAGGTGGCATAGAAACCGAACAGGAAGAAATCGAACTGTTCGAGAAAGTTGCCTGAGGTCACACGGAATATTGCGCCAATCCTGGCACGGTGAGTCATGGGTGAGGTTGTCTGCATCAGTAGCTCCAGTAGGTATGACGCTTTTTGCCGCGCCTGTGACTGAAGAGTGGATCAGCACTCCGCGCCAGATAAGTGCAAAAAGGGCATTGATTGATGTGCAGGCCGCATGATTGCCCAGGGTTGCCCTTTAAAAGCATTTTAATTCAGTATGTTATCGAGAGGGTCGGCTTTGCCGGCGTGTTATCGGCTCTGAGCCGAGTTTGCGGAAATGTGACAGAATTCATAAGCCTGTTACGCGCTGATAAGGGGATCCCGGGCAATCTGCCGCCACCCGCGTAGCGCCTGGCGGCAAAGGGGCTCTGAACTCAGGCGTGCTGTTTCAGCGAAGAGTGATATCGAAAACCTGACGTAAATGCCGGACGCCCGCTTCGGTAAACGCGACTTCACGATAACCGGGCTGACGGGTCAGCCAGCCCTGTTGTTCAAAGCCGGTCAGCAGCGCGGCGCCCGCGTAGCCGCCGAGATGGAACCGGCGCTCACTCCAGTCGAGACAGCCGCAGCACGCCTTGCGGCGTCCTGACTGCGACAGATGAATCTGCAACGCCGCAAACTGCTGCTGACCATAAACGGTGACAGCGCTGCCCTCCGGCGTGATCCAGCCCTGTTGCATCATGGCGGCGTAGATCTGAACCGCAATCTCACCCGCCAGATGGTCGTAACAGGTGCGGGCCGTGCGAAGCGATGTCGGCGTAGTGCTCGCCGGCGCGGCGACCCGTCGCCACGACACGCCCATGATGTTCTCAATCAGCGCAGCGATGTCACTGCCGGTCAGTCGGTAATAACGGTGACGGCCCTGCGCCACACAGACGATCAAGCCGCTGTTGATCAACCGGTTCAGATGAGCGCTGGCAGTGGAGGGTGCCACGTCGGTGACGGCACTGAGTTCCGTGGCGGTCCAGGCGCGGCCATCCATCAGTGCTGACAACATTTTCACCCGTGACGGATCGGCCATCGCTGCCGCGACGGCCACTATCGCGTGCTCAAGTGATTCGCTGTCGTCTGGTTCATTTTCCGCTTGCGGTGTTGCCATCATATTACGGTGCCCATTCTGTGGTCAGCCCGGCGGCTGAGCCGTTGTTATCGGTGATCAGGATAAGCTGGTTAGCGTGATCGCTGTATTGCACCAGGATGTTGATTCCCGCATCGGCAAGGCGTGCCGTGATCGCCCCCAGCTCGCCAGGACGCTGCTGCGGTAGCCTGCGAATCAGCGGGGCACTGACGGCCTCGACGGCTATCCCCTCGGCTTCCAGCACGGCCCGCGCCCGTTCGCCTTCCGCGACCAGAAAATGGGCGTGGCTCTGCTCATCAAAAGAGAACAGACCGCCGCCTTCCAGTCCGATGCCATGACGACCCAGCAGCGTGGTGAGTCGTGAAAGTGTGCCTGGACTATTTTGCAGGATGACATGAATATCGAACATGTTAATTTACTCCCTGTTGTGAGGCATATTCTCTTACCAGCGTGACGATGCGAAGACGGTAACCGGCAAAAAGGGTCTCGCGGCCTTCACGCTGTGCGGCCTGATGGCACAGGTTGCGCTTCCAGGCCAGTACCGATTCTTCATCGCGCCACCAGGAGAGTGAGAGAATTTTTTTCTCATCGGTCAGGCTTTGAAAACGCTCAAGAGAGATAAACCCGCTGTTTTGCATCAGCAGCGGTTTAAGGTCGGCAGCCAGTTGCAGGTAACGCATCTGGTGTTCGGGGCGGGCTTCGGCTTCAAATAGTACGGCAATCATTGCTATCCTCCTTTGGGTGATAGCGCCAAAATAGCGGGCGGGGCGAGTTGATGCTTCGGCCAGTAACGAAATATGGCTGTGCGGGTGAGGTCAGCCAACCCACCCACTCAGCCTCACCATGGAGCAGACCCTATGTTCAGCGGACTCAGTGCCTTTCCCCTTACTCCCTTTGCTGATGGCAAGCCCGATGAAGCGGCCTTTCTGCGGCTGCTACGCAGGCTGACTGAGGCGAAAGTCGACTCACTGGGCGTGCTGGGTTCTACCGGCAGCTATGCCTATCTGACCCGCCCACAGCGCAGGCGTATCGCAGAGCTGGCGGTAGAACATGCAGATTCGATTCCGGTGATGATTTGCATTGGCGCGGTGAGCACCGACGAGGTGCTGGCGCTGGCGGAGGATGCGCAGCAGGCGGGAGCCGCCGCGTTACTGCTGCCGCCGCTGGGTTATCAGGCATTGAAAGAGGATGAGGTGTTTGGGCTGTTTGAGAGCGTGACGCGCCACGCCTCGGTGCCGATCTGCATTTATGACAATCCGGGCACGACCCATTTTACGTTTTCTGATGTGCTGCTGAGCCGGATCGCTGCGCTGCCCGGCGTTGGCTCAGTGAAAATTCCGGGTGTTCCGGCGGAGCAGTCCGCGGCGAATGAGCGCCTTGCTCAGTTGCGCGGTACGCTGCCTGCTTCCATGTCGATTGGTGTCAGCGGTGACGCCTCTGCCGCCAATGCGTTGATTGCCGGATGTGATGGCTGGTATTCGGTGTGCGGCGGGCTGTTTCCGCATGTCGCAAAAGCGATGACCGACGCGGCAGCCGCAGGCGATCATGAGAGCGTCAGGGCGCAGTCCGATCGCCTCCAGCCGTTGTGGGCGCTGTTCCGCCAGCACGGCGGCAGTTTCCGGGTGATCAGTGCGGCGGCGGGGCTGCTGGGCCTGACCGAACGCGACTGCCTGCCGCGTCCACTGTTGCCACTCCCTGATGCGGATTGCAGGCAGATAGCTGACGTGCTCGCGGCACTCGATCTCTCTTAAATTCAGAAGGCGTTAACCGTGGCGCACCAGGTTAAAGCCTTCCTCCTCCTGCGGCGGTTCGAAATAGCGGGTAATCAACGCGAACTGCTCGTCTGTTGCGGCAAAGGCGTGTTCGCCGCCCTGATTACGGGCGTGCAGCCGCGATTTACACAGCGCATCCGGCACGTCCAGATAATGCAGGCAATGGTCGGCAGAGGATGCCTTAATCACCGACATCATCCAGTCGCGATTCGCCCGGGTGTTGGCAGGGAAATCAAGCACCACCGACACGCCCGCGTTTAGCAACGCCACCAGATGAGGCGTCATCGCCTTTCTGAGTTTTGCCGCAACGCGCACGTAGTCAGCCACCGATTGCATCTCATCCTGCCAGATCGCGGCGAGCCACTGATCCTCGCTGATCACCACGTAACCCGGTAAAGCGCCCAGTTGAGCTGCCAGCGTTGATTTCCCTGAAGCCATTTTTCCACACAGCAGATGCAGTGTGGCGGGGGAAGAGGTCATGGTCATATCACTCCTGTGGAACCTGATAATGAATCGGGGAAAATTCAGGCTAACAAAAGAGCTGAGAGAGAAGCAATGAGAGTCGTGAGGTCGGTTTAAGCGGATTTAACGCGCGTATCAGCATCCGCTTCGGTGAGCATTACGGCGCAAAGGAAAAAGGCGGCTTTTACTGGAGAGATGACGCGCCTGAACGGGGAAGTACGGTCAGGCGGGTTTTTGTGGTGATGTTATGTGTTGAATCTGCGCTGAACAGCCAGCCACAGGCTTCATTTTTGGGCCATCAGTAACGTCAGCAGTTCACGGCAGCAGGCTTCTTCTTCGGCACTGTTCGCAGAAGCCAGATGACGCAGCAGTTCCATACAGCTCTTTTCCTTACCCGCTTCCATCAACTCTTCGATCAAAAAATTGATTTTGTCCTGCTCAGATGCAGCAAAGGATGAACGGAACTCATTTTTAACCGGGACGCTGTGGTTCAGAGGCAATGTGAGGGTGTTTTGCATTGGCATATTATTATCCTTATACGGGTTAAAAAACGCGCTGATGTTGCTATTAAACTTATACAACGATCCGGGTTTTGTACAGGAGTGAGCCAGGTTGATTTTTTAGTCGAAGCTAAGCGTAGCGCGGATGCAGACTAACTTTCTGTTAGTTAACTGTTTAATCCGGTAATGCGTTTCAGGGGATTTTGGGAAGAAAAAAGCGGCAGTAATCTTAATCCTTCGCCAGGCGGCCCGGCAGGCCGCTCAGGCTGTTTTGCTTACAGGAAATCTTCGCGCTGTGGTGTAAAGGTATCCAGCAGGACACCCGCCTCAAGACAGACACAGCCATGAACCACATTGGGCGCTTTATAGAGTGTATCGCCCGCACCCACTTCACGTGTTACACCCTCAATGGTGAAGGCGAAGCGTCCGCTGAGCACATAAGTCAGTTGCTCGTGAGGATGATGATGCAGCGGGCCGACAGCCTCTTTTTCAAAACTCACTTCAACCGCCATCATCGTGCCGCCATGCGCCAGTACGCGGCGGGTCACACCGTTACCCAGATCTTCCAGTGGTCGCTCTTTATGGTAGATAAACATCTTTATCCTCACACGGTAGTGGGCGCTGTAGTCGCCGTTTTGTGATGGGTCTCACAGCACCAGGGTGAATTAGTCCATGCACTTTAGTGGTTTTTCTCTAAAATGAAACAGTGTTTCATTTATTTTATGAGGGTAGATCATGAAAATCGCGTTAATGATGGAAAACAGCCAGGCCGCTAAGAACGTAACCGTGCTGAAAGAACTGGAAGGCGTCGCGCAGCCGCTGGGCCATCAGGTCTTCAACGTCGGGATGAGCGATGAACAGGATCACCATCTGACCTACATTCACCTCGGCATCCAGGCCAGCGTGCTGCTGAACAGCCAGGCGGTGGATTTCGTGGTCGCGGGCTGCGGCACCGGGCAAGGTGCGCTGATGTCGCTGAACATTCATCCGGGCGTGGTCTGCGGCTACTGTATCGATCCGGCGGATGCTTACCTGTTCGCGCAAATCAACAACGGTAATGCCTTATCCCTGCCATTCGCCAAAGGGTTTGGCTGGGGAGCTGAGCTGAACCTGCGCTTTATCTTTGAAAAAGCGTTCACGGGCGAGAAGGGCAATGGCTATCCGCCAGAGCGTAAAGAGCCGCAGGTGCGCAACGCCGGCCTGCTGAATCAGGTCAAGGCTGCGGTGATCAAAGAAAACTATCTCGACACCCTGCGCGCCATCGATCCTGAACTGGTACGCACCGCCGTCAGCGGCCCGCGTTTCCAGCAGTGCCTGTTTGAGCATGGCAAAAATCAGGAGATCGTTGCTTTTGTGCGTCAGCTGACTCACTAAGCCCTCCGATTTGACAGGGCCGATCTCACCGGCCCTTTTTTTATCTTCTCTCTGCGTCCGCGCCTATTCAGCTCTGCTGCGCCAGCACCGCATGGTTGTGGCGACTCGCCTCCACCAGCATCCGCGTGTAGGGCATCGCGGCGCGATCGGCCACCAGCGTCGGCACATCCAGCGTCTCCAGCACCTTGCCCTGTTGCATCACCGCCACGCGATGGCAGAGATGCGCCACCACGCCGAGGTCGTGCGTCACCATCAAATAGGTCAGGTTCTCCTGCTGCTGCAGATCACTGAGCAGATTCAGGATTTCCGCCTGCACCGAAACATCCAGTGCAGAGGTCGGCTCATCCAGCAGCAGCACGCGCGGCTCCAGAATCAGCGCCCTTGCAATCGCCACACGCTGACGCTGACCGCCGGAAAGCTGGTGGGGATAGCGCGTCTGCCAGGCGCGATTCAGCCCGACCTTATCCAGCATTGCCACCACCCGCTGCTGGCGCTGCCCGATGCCCTGAATCTGCAACGGCTCTTCAAGGATATCGCCCAGCGTGTGACGCGGGTGCAGCGAACCGTAAGGGTCCTGAAACACCATCTGCACCTGCCGACAGCGCGCCCGATCGATTCGATGCGTCAGCGGCTGATTATCAATCGTCAGCTCTCCCTGCCAGTGAGTAAACAGGCCCGCCAGACACTTCAGCACCGTAGTTTTGCCCGATCCCGACTCACCGACCAGCCCAAAGATTTCACCTTGTTTCACCTGCAGATTCACGTCGAACAGCACCTGATTAAGCGTGCCCTCATCGCCGAAGCTGAGGTTGAGGTTTTTTACATCAATCATCACCACTCCTTAGTCGGTTAACCAGCTTGCGTGACGTTGTAACACCGGCAGGCGTGTACGGCGATGATCAAGGTCGGGCAGCGCCGCCAGCAAGCCCTGCGTATAGGGATGCTGCGCACTGTCGAGTTCACTGGCGGCCAGCGACTCCACGACGCGCCCGGCATACATCACCAGCACCCGATCGCAGAAGCTGCGCACCAGATTGATATCGTGACTGATAAAAATCAGCCCCAGTCCACGCGCTTTTACCAGATCATCCAGCAGCGCCAGCACCTGCAGACGCACCGAGACATCCAGCGCAGAGGTCGGCTCATCGGCAATGACCAGTTCCGGTTCGGTAATCAGCATCATGGCGATCATCACGCGCTGCCCCTGTCCGCCGGAAATCTCATGAGGATAGAGCTGATAAACCCGTTCAGGATCGCGGATCTGCACCTCCTCCAGCATCGCCAGCGCCCGCTGACGTGCCGCCGATTTCTGGTCGCGATGGTGACTGCGCCAGGCCTCGGCGATCTGCTCGCCAACCCGAATCACCGGATTCAGCGAATATTTCGGGTCCTGCATAATCATTGAGATGCGTTTGCCGCGAATGGCGCGCATCTGTGCCGGGCTGGCGTGCAGCAGGTCGATATCGCCAAACTGCATCCGGCTCGCCTCGATGCGCGCCTTCGCCGGATGCAGCTGCAGCAGGGCGCGGCCTACGGTTGATTTACCGGAGCCAGACTCACCGACAATCGCCAGCTTCTCCTGACCGAGCTGAAAGGAGACGCCGCGCACCGCCGGGGTTGCCTGGCGTCCGTTAACAAAGTTCACGTGCAAATCGCGCACGTCGAGCAACGGCGAGGCGTTACTCACTGCGGGGATCAAGCAGGTCACGTAGGCCATCTCCTAAGAAGTTAAATGCCAGGCTGTTAATCAGGATCGCCAGACCGGGCACGGTGACCACCCACCAGCACTCCAGCATGTAGGTGCGGCCGCTGGCGATCATCGCGCCCCATTCCGGATCGGGCGGCTGCGCGCCCAACCCGAGAAATCCCAGCCCGGCGGCGGTGAGGATAATGCCCGCCATGTTCATGGTGATGCGGATAATCACCGACGGAAGGCAGAGCGGAATAATATGTTTCCACAGCACCCGCAAGGGCGACGCGCCCTGTAAACGTACCGCCGAGATAAAGTCC
Source organism: Pantoea sp. RCC30.1 (assembly GCF_058148845.1). Classification (NCBI taxonomy): domain Bacteria; kingdom Pseudomonadati; phylum Pseudomonadota; class Gammaproteobacteria; order Enterobacterales; family Erwiniaceae; genus Pantoea; species Pantoea sp. RCC30.1. Next base: position 18,341 of record NZ_JBXUHX010000002.1, read on the forward strand.
GCCTGACGCAGCGACAGCGTTTCGGCACGCGCCAGACGGGCGATGGGCGGCCATGCGGTGAGCGTAATGGCAATCACCACATGCTCCAGACCCGGACCCAGGGCAGCTACAAACGCCAGCGCCAGTACCAGGCTCGGGAAAGAGATAAAGATATCAGTGACGCGCATTAGTACACCGTCGACTTTGCCGCCGAAGTAACCGGCGGTGACGCCCAGCAGCAGGCCGAGCGGCCCGACAGTGACCGATACCAGCAGCACGATGTAGAGCGTGATCCGCGCGCCCCATACCAGACGGCTGAAGATATCCCGACCAAACTCGTCGGTGCCGAACCAGTGGGCCGCGCCGGGTGGCGTTAAGGCGTTGTTCAGATCCTGTATCAGCGGATGATACGGCGCGATCCAGGGCGCAAACAGCGCCACGATGCAGAGCAGCAGCACAATACCGCCGCCAATGGCAGTCAGGGGATTACAGACCATGCGCCAGAGGAAATAGCCGCAGCGGGCAGCAAAACGCTGGCAGCGCGCCAGTCGCTCGCGGGAATGACTCACAGATGCAGCATCAAACGAGATCGTCATACTTTGGTCCTCGGATCGAACACCTGATAGAGCAGGTCGGAGATCAGGTTAAGCAGCACAAAAATCAGGCCTACCACCAGCACGCAGCCCATTACCGCATTCATATCGCCCAGCATCAGGCTGCCGGTGAGGTAGGAACCAAAGCCGGGCCAGGAGAAGACCGTTTCGATCAGCACCGCGCCTTCCAGCAGCGAACCATAGGCCAGCGCCACCACGGTCAGCAGTTGTACCAGGATATTGCGGAAGGCGTGCTGCCAGATCACCTGCCATTCGGTCAGGCCCTTGACCCGCGCGGTGAGAATGAACTCCTGTGACAGCTGCGCCAGCATAAAGCTGCGCGTCATACGGCTGATGTAGGCCATGGAGTGAAAGCCGAGCAGCGAGGCGGGCAGCACCAGATGATTCAGCGCGTTCCGGAACACCTGGCTGTTGCCGGCCAGCAGGGCGTCAATCAGCATAAAGCCGGTGCGATGTGGCACGATGCCATCCAGGCTGAAGTCTACCCGTCCTGCGCCGCCGACCCAGCCGAGATGGGCATAGAACAGCAGCAGGCCCATCATGCCGACCCAGAAGATCGGCGTGGAGTAACCGGCCAGGCTGAGCATCCGCACCACATAGTCGACGACGCTGTTACGACGCGCCGCCGCCAGCACGCCCAGCGGCACGCCGAGGCCCGCGCCAATCACAATTGCCAGCGTGGCCAGCTCTACTGTGGCGGGAAAGACACGCAGGATGTCATGCACTACCGGCTGGCCGGTCAACAGCGCATGACCGAGATCGCCATGCAGCAGCGCATTAAGATAGATGCCAAACTGCATCCACAGCGGTTTATCAAAGCCGAGCTGATGATAGACCTGCTGATAAGTGGCCTGATCGGCGTCGGGGCCGACAATCGCCAGCACCGGGTCCAGCGGCATCACCCGGCCAATAAAAAAGGTCAGCAGCAGCAGGCCGAACAGCGTAATCAGCACCTGCACCGCGCGATGGCTGATGCGGCGGCACTGATGTCGGGTCAGGGTCAGAATCATGGGGGGCCTCCCGCCAGGGCTTCAGGGGTTTTCCAGACGTCGCGCAGGAAGGTGGTCGCGGAGGGATGGGGCTGATACGCCTGTACCCGGTTACTGACCACCACGGAGTCGAGCATTTGTGAAAGCGGCATCAGTGCAGGCACCAGCTGGTCATAGCGTTGCTGGATGGCGAAATAGTCCTGCTGCTGGCGGGTTTTGTCGCGTTCCACCAGCGCCTGATCGATCATGCGGTTGAGCTGCGCGTCGTAGAAACCGGTGCGCCAGCCCTGGAAGTTGGTCAGCCGGGCACTGTCCGCATTGTTGGGGTTGTAAACCAGCGACCTCAGACTGGAGTGGGGATGCGGCTCCACGCCGCTGCCGCCGCGTCCGACCAGCAGATTGAACTGGCGATCGCGCATCGCGCCATAAATCTGGTTGCCGGTGCCGGTAATGATTTTTGCGCGAATCCCGCCCTGCAGCAGCGTTGACTGCACCGCGATAGCGATATTCAGGAACGGCTGATCGGCCAGCACCCGCAGCGTGGTGTCGAAGCCGTCCGGATAACCCGCTTCAGCCAGCAGTGCACGGGCGCGCGGCACATCGAGCCGGTAACCGGGGTCGGGCAGCGTGGCGGGCATACCGGCCTGAATCGGGCGCTGATGGAGTTCGCCGTAGCCGGTCATCAGGCTCTTATTGATGCCCTGATAATCGACCAGATAGCGGACCGCCTCACGCACTTTGATATTGTTGAAGTGCGGATCTTTCATGCTCATCGCCAGATAGTAGATGGTTCCTTTTCTGACCGCGTCGATGGTGAGGTCGGGATCGTGACGCAGGGCGCGCACGTCGGGGATCGCCATGTTACTGGCGATATCCAGGTCGCCTTTCTCCATCATCAGCCGCAGGGTCTGCGACTCCTGCAGGTGGCGGAACACCACCCGCGACATCTTCGCCTCGCCGCGCCAGTAGTCTGCCGAGCGACTCATCCGCAGCACATCTTTTGCCTGCCAGACATCCAGCCGGAACGGGCCGGAACCCGCTTCATGCGTGGTCAGCCAGCGGTTGCCCCAGTCGCCATCGACCTCATGCTGCTGCACCGTTTTGCGGTCCAGCACCACCATGCTGCCCAGCGCCGCCAGCGAGTAGATCACCAGTTGCGGATCGTTCGGCTTAGGCAGGGTGATCACCAGCGTGCGGTCGTCGGGCGCGGTGATCATCTGGTCAACGTTGTCGCGGCTGAAGCCGTACGATTTCCACACCGACGCCTGCGCCAGGTTCAGATGCAGCACCCGCCGCATCGACCAGACCGCATCGGCGCTGGTGAGCGGATTGCCGGAGTGAAACCTGACGTTGTCGCGCAGGTGAAAGGTCAGGGTGCGGTTATCCGGGCTGACTGACCAGCGTTCGGCCAGCGCCGGGCGCACCTCGGAGAGCTGCTGCGGGTTCAGCTCCACCAGACCGTCATAGAGATTCACTACAATGCCGACCACCTCGTTGCCGGTCATAGCGGCCGGATCCAGGGTGAGCAGATTGTTCATGTTCATGCCGACGATCAGCTGGTCATCCGGGGTCTTTGCCTGGATTGACGCGCTGCCCGTCAGCACCAGCAGCGTGATCAGCCACGCGCCACATCGTTGTGTCAGGGTCATAGGTAAAGTCCAGCAGGTCAGAGGTTTTTCCCGTTTACCGCGTCGTCACGGCTGCGCGGTAACGGGGTTATTATTATTTGCCGTACTTCATTACCAGCGGTTCAGGGTATGGGTCTCAATCCAGCTGAAGTTAATATCCTCACCCAGTCCGCTGCGGGTGGGCAGGGTGACGAAGCCCTGATCGTCCATTGGATCAATCAGGCTATTGAGATAAGCAGGCGGTGTCTCATAATCCAGGAAGGGATGCAGCAGGCCGCGCTCATACCAGCGGCAGTTACGAATCGCCCCGACCACCGCCAGGCTGGCCGCACCGTTGCCGTGTACTTCGCAATCCATGCCAAAGGCTTCAGCCAGGTTCGCCACTTTCAGGGTTGTGGAAATGCCGCCCACGCCGTTGGCTCCGGCACGCAGAATGTCGCAGGCTCCGGCGCGAACCCAGTCGGCGCGGCTGTGGTGCTTGCCGCCCAGACTTTCCGGGCCGAGTACGTCGATAGAGAGGTTGTCAGCCAGCCAGGCGTAAGAGGCCATGCTCTCCTCTTCCATTGGCTCCTCGAACCAGGCGAAGTTAAGCTTTTCCAGCGCTTTGCCGATGGTCAGCGCGTCACTGCGGCTGTACCAGTGGTAGCCATCCAGCATCAGCGCGATATCGGGACCGACCGCTTCGCGGACTGCCGCACAGGCTTTAATATCCATCGCCGGACTGGGGGCAAAGGAGACCGGCGGCATCCAGGTGTGCAGCTTGATCGCCTGATAACCGCGCGCCACCAGCTTTTCAGCGAACTGTGCATACTCATCCGGCGTTGATAAACCGCCGCTTAGCTCGTCGCCACACATGGTGCTGCCGTAAGCCGGGATCTTCTCGCGATAGCCGCCCAGCAGCTTGTGGACCGGCTGTTTCAATTTGCGCCCAATCAGGTCCCACAGGGCCTGCTCCACCGCAGAGAGCGCCCGCTCGGTGAGCTGGTGGGCGCTACCGCGCTGCCAGTGCGCCAGCTCCTGCCACAAACGCTCCCGATCAAAGGCGTTCTGACCGATCAGCACTTTGCGGAAGAAGCCGCTAACCACGTGGGAGCGCACCACTTCCGGCGGCGCAAAGGCGTAACCGCAGTCGCCATCCTCGCTGGTCAGGGTCAACAGCGCCATCTGCGCATCATTTTCCGGACCGGGATGGGAGTGGCCAGCGCTGTCGGCGCAGCGCTGGGTGGGATAGGTAAAAAGGGTGACATCAATGGCGCTGATCTTCACGGTTAAGCTCCTGTAGCAGGCTGTCCTGTTGAATTATTAAAACGCTGTTTCATTTTCAATCTAGCGTTCACAATTCATTAACGCATTAGCCAAAACGATACGATTGACGGCTAAAATATGTGCAGCCGCCCAGGTCGTTGTGAGCATATTCACGAAAGCTGCCCGTTTTGTGAGCAGTGACACGCTGCGCTTTCGTCCACCTTTGGCTATTTGTCCTGCTTCCTCCCCGCCTTTTAATCTCAGGCGCAAAAAACATTTAGCCGGGACTTCCCCTGACCGCGCTTTTAGGTGATAGTAACGCCGCTTTACATTAATAATTCTCATTATCATTTGCGCGGGTTTTTACAATGAAAAAATGGTTTTTAGCGCTGGGGCTTCTCACGCTGGCAGGGACGGCTTCGGCCAAAATGATTACCGATGTCGCAGGCCGTCAGGTCGAGGTGCCGCAGGAGGCCAAACGCATCATCCTGGGTGAGGGCCGTCAGATCTATCTGCTGGCCGCATTTGATACCGATGCGCCGTTTAAGCGGGTGATTGGCTGGCGTGATGACCTGCATAAAGCGGACTGGGATGGGTATCAGGCTTATGAGAGACGCTATCCGGAAATCAAAAAATTACCGACCTTTGGCGGTGCAAAAGATGGCACTTTCAACGTCGAGCAGGCGTTAACGCTGAAGCCCGATCTGGTGCTGATGAATCTGGAATCCAAAGCCGCCACCGATGAAGGCAAGCTGATTGAAAAACTGCAGGCGGTCGGCGTGCCGGTGGTGTTTATCGATTTCCGCGAAGCGCCAATGGTCAACGCGGAGAAAAGTATCCGCATCATGGGCGAGCTGGTGAACAAACCGGCGCGTGCGCAGGAGATCATCAACTTCCGCCAGCAGCAGATTGATCTTGTGACTTCGCGTCTGAAGAACTTTACCGGCTACCGCCCGAAAGTGATGATTGACCGCGCAGGCGGCTACAGCGACGAGTGCTGCATGTCGTTCGGCAATGAGAATTTTGGTCAGATGGTGGAGATCGCAGGCGGTCGCAACATCGCTAAAGATCTGATCCCTGGCACTTTTGGCACCGTTAACCCGGAGCAGATCATCGCCAGCCAGCCGGATGTGGTGGTCGTGACTGGCGCGAACTGGAAGAACTACAACACGGTGGGCAAATGGGTCGGCGTCGGTCCGGGTGCCAATGTCACCGAAGCCACGGCGCGTCTGAAAGCGCTGATGATGCGTGATGCCTTTAAAACCCTCCCGGTCGCACACAACGGCAACGTTCATGCCATCTGGCATCAGTTCTACGACAGCCCGTATCAGTTTGTGGCTATCCAGGCGCTGGCGAAATGGCTGCATCCCGATCTCTTTGCCGATGTGGATCCGGACGCCACCTTCCGCACGTTCCACGAGAAGTTCCTGCCGCTGCCTTACCAGCCAGGATACTGGGTGACGTTACCCGCTGATAAGCCCTGACTGACCGGCGATGACAGGGACGTCATCCGCCTGATTTGCAATTCCCTCCGAATAAACCCTCTGTTTCTCTTCAGATTTACTAATCTTTTACAGGCGCGGGGTCGGTTGCTCTGAGCAGCGCGACGTCTGACCCAATCCGCATTCACGTTAAAAATGGAGAGAAACATGCGCAATACCCTGGGAAGATCGGCCTTTGCCGTGACACTGTACGCCTTGCTGGAGCCTGTGCCGCTGGGCTTTTTTGTGGCGGGCTGGCTGTTCGACATTCTCTACATGCAGACCTATGTGCAGTTCTGGACGGATGCCGCCAGCTGGCTGATTGCGCTGGGACTGATACTGGCGATTGTGCCGCGAATCATCGCGCTGGTTTATCTGTTTCGCGGCAGTGACAGTGCGGAGAAGGGCCATTTCTGGCTCTGGCTGGTGGCGATTTTGATCGCTATCGTCAATGCGTTTATTCACAGCCGTGATGCCGCCGCTGTGATCCCGCTGGGCGTGACGCTTTCGACGCTGGTGGTAGCGCTGCTGCTGCTGGCGAATGTGCAACTTGCGTTACGTCAGCGTAGCGCTTAAGGAGGAGCCATCATGAACATACCGCATAAAACGCTGCTCGCGCTGACCCTGACCACCTTGCTGGCAGGCTGTGATGATGGTGCGCTGGTCGATCCGCAAAAGCAGACTGGACCGAACCCCGAACTGCCGCAGGCGCAGAACTTCTTTATGCCGCCGATGCAGGTGCCGGAAGGCACGCCCTGGAAAGCGGGCGAAATGCCAAAAGTGGCTGACGGGCTGAAGATTGAAAAGATCGCTGAGAATCTGCAGCATCCGCGTCAGGTCTATGTGCTACCGAATAACGATGTGCTGGTGGCCGAATCCAACGGGCCACCTAAGCCGACCACTCGCCCTAAACAGCTGATTATGGGCATTGTGCAGAAAGCCTCAGGCAAGGGCGGTGACGGCGGCAACCGCATTACGCTGCTGCGCAACGTCAATGGCAAATGGGAGCAGCACCGCTTTATTGAGAATCTGCACTCGCCATTTGGTATGCAGCTGATCGGCAATACGCTCTACGTGGCGAATGCTGACAGCCTGGTGAAGTTCCCCTATCGCGAAGGGGAGACGGAGATCCGCACCGCGCCTGAAGAGGTGACGGAACTGCCCGGCGGACCGATTAACCACCACTGGACGAAATCGCTGTTAGCCAGCCCCGATGGCAGCAAACTCTACGTGGGTGTCGGTTCTAACAGTAACGTCACCGAGAACGGCATTGGCGCGGAGTATCGCCGTGCCGCGGTACTGGAAGTAGACGCGGCCAGCGGTGCCAGCCGGATCTACGCTAGCGGACTGCGCAACCCGACCGGCTTACAGTGGGAACCACAGAGTGGAAAACTGTGGGCCATCGTCAATGAGCGTGATGAAATCGGCTCCGATCTGGTGCCTGACTACATGACCTCGGTGCAGGATAAAGGTTTTTACGGCTGGCCCTACAGCTACTATGGCCAGCATGTCGATACCCGTGCCGAACCGCAGCGTCCCGACCTGGTAGAGAAGGCGATCAAGCCCGATTATGCCCTCAGCTCGCATGTCGCGCCGCTGGGCCTGCTGTTCTACGGTGCCGATAACATGCCGCAATATCGGGGCGGCGCGTTTATCAGCGAACATGGCAGCTGGAACCGGACGCCGCTAAATGGCTACAAAGTGGTGTGGGTGAAATTCGAAAACGGCAAGCCGGTGGGTCAGCCGCAGACGGTGGTTTCGGGCTTTCTGACGGATGATGAAAAGCAGGTGCGTGGTTTGCCGGTGGGTCTGGCCAGCGACAAACAGGGCGGTGTGCTGATTGCTGATGATGCGGGGAACACCGTCTGGCGTATCAGCGCCGCGAAATAGGTTCTGCGCTGATTTTTTGAGCAGGTAGCAGGCATAAAAAAAGGATTTGGCATCTCGCCAAATCCTTTATTTTTTGTTCGCTACCCGGCTGGTAACCGCGCTGCGAACGAGGTGCTCAGCACTCTCCACAAACAAGATTGTAAAATGTGCGGCTAAGGATTTCAAGTTTCGCCAAAATGCTGTATGTTTATACAGGTGTTGGGTGTTGAGCATCGCCTCATTGTCGACTGGCCGCTCCCAGGGGCACGGTTTTAAAATCCCGGCAGGCATCAGGTGGTGCTGGCCTGTGGCTTTAACCATGAGTGCCGCTCAGCCCTCTCCACAAAGATGTGCTTAGGCGCCCGGCGGGTAGAGTCAAAGCCCTGGTTGCCGAACAGCGCGCTCCTGTAAAAGGAGAAGGAAAGTGATGGAACTGACTAAGCTGATTCTGGATCTTATCCGGGTCATCTTGCAGATCATCGTTGCCCTTATGCAACTGACCGGTCACGCAGGTTAACCGGAACTTGAAACAAGGCGGAGCTAACCACTCCGCCTTTTTTCTGTGTCAATTCTCTGTCATCAGGGGCGGGTAAGGTGGTGCGGCAAAAGCACGCCGCCGGAGCGCTGCTTATTCAGACCGGGAGTTCTATGTCCATTGCCGCCGTTATGCCCGCCCGATTAGCGCACACCTGGATTGATGAGAGTGTGAAGATGCGGGAAACCACCGTGGGTCAGCAGTGTGAGATCCTGGCGCACAGTTCGCTGGAATATAGCGAGCTGGGTGATTTCTCTTATGTGGGCGAGCACTGCTGCCTGGCCGACACCCAGGTGGGGCGATTCTGCGCCATCGCCAATCAGGTGCGGATCGGCGCGCCTAATCATCCTATGGACCGCGCCTCACAGCATCGCTTTACCTACTGCCCGGAATATTACGATCCCGACGCCCGCCGCGATCAGGGCTTCTTTGCGGCCCGTCGCGCCGATCGGGTGGTGATAGGTAATGATGTCTGGATCGGACACGGTGTGATTGTGCTGCCCGGCGTCACCATTGGTGATGGTGCGGTGCTGGCCGCAGGCGCGGTGGTGACCAAAAACGTCGCGCCTTACAGTGTGGTCGGCGGTGTGCCAGCCAGACCATTGCGGGTGCGGTTTACGCCAGCGATTGCCGCCCGCCTGCAGCGTATTGCCTGGTGGAACTGGCCGCTGGAGAAACTGCTCGCCAATCTGCCCGACTTTCAGCACGGAGACATCGAAGCGTTCTGCCAGAGGCACGGTGCATAGCCACCCCACGGCGCCGTCAGCCGGTTTGTACGCCGAAATAGCGCACAACCCGCTGCCCATAGAGCCCGACGGCCAGTCCGGCGACGATCAGCAGCAGCGCCGCGATTTTCTGAGGTGAAACCGTTTCGCCAAATATCGCCACTGAACCCAGGATGCCGAAAACCGGCACCAGCAGCGACAGTGGCGCGACCGTTGAAACCGGATAGTGTTTCAGCAGCCAGTTCCACACCCAGTAGCCCAGCAGGGTATTGGGATAGACCTGAAACAGTATCGACAACACCGCCTTCACATCCAGCTGGGTGAAGAGTGCGTGATAGCCCGCGCTGCCATTGACCAGTCCATCCAGCAGGAAGAGCGGAATGGGTGCAAAGGCGCTCGACCAGACCAGAAAAGCAAAAACCTGTCGGGTGCCCGCTTTTTTATTGATGATATTGGCAATACTCCATGCGACCGCGCCTGCCAGCACCAGCAGCATGCCGGAAAACGTCACAGAGCCATCGGTAATGAAAAAAATGCTCAGCAGACCGGTGCAGGCCAGCCCACACCCGGCGAGCTGATAGCGGCTGAGGCGCTCTTTAAATACCCAGCCACCGAGCAGCAGCGTGAAGAAGGCGCTGAACTGCAGCAGCAGCGAGGCGATGCCCGCCGACAGTCCGGTTTTAATTCCCAGATTCACCAGACCCCACAGGCCAATCCCGAAGACCAGGCCATAGCTGATCAGGTAGCGCCACGGTACATCCGGTTTCTTAATAAAGAACAGCGCTGGCAGGGCGCAGAGCGTAAAGCGGATGCCTGCCAGGATAAACGGGTCGACCGCCTGCAGGCCGAGTTTGATAACCGAAAAGTTAACCCCCCAGATGGCGGTGATCATGACGGCGAGCAGCAGATGCGTTAATTTCATGAGTGACGTACTCCGGACCAGCAGAGAAAGGCAGAGGCACTGACCGCTGCACCTGCATAGCAGACAGCCTGCCATCCCCAGTGCGTATAAAGCTGAGTGGCGGCTATAGCCCCCAGCGCACTGCCCAGCGAGTAAAAGCACATATAGGCGCCGACCAGACGACTTGCCGCCTCAGGTCGGGCGGCCACGATCAGGCTCTGATTAATCACATGTACCGTCTGGACGGCGAAATCGAGCAGGATCACCCCGAAAATCAGCAACAGTAACGAGGTCTGAAGCGCGGCTATCGGCAGCCAGGAGAAGGTCAGCAACGCCAGTGCCAGGCCGGTGGCACGCTGCCCCAGGCCCAGGTCAGCCCATGCACCTGCCCTGGAGGCTGCCAGCGCACCGGCAAGGCCGGCCAGGCCGAACATCCCGGTCTGGGTGTGTGACAGTGACAGGGCGGTAAGTGGCAGTACCATCGAAGACCAGAGCATACTGAAGGCCGCAAAAATCAGCAGCGCGAGAATGCCTCGCCTGCGCAACAGCGGTTCCGTTCGGAACAGCCGGAAAACCGACAGTAACAGCTGAGGGTAAGCGGTGCGCTGCGGCTGCCCGGTTGTGACGGGCAGCACTTTCACCAGTACCAGCGAGATCAGAAGTAACAGGCAGGCGGCCGTCAGATAGACCGCGCGCCAGCCCGCCAGGTCGGCAATCATCCCGGCAATAAAGCGCGCCAGCAGGATGCCGATCACGATGCCACTGGTCACGCTGCCCACCACCTGTCCACGCTGTTCTGGCGATGCCAGCATGGCGGCCCAGGCCACCATCAGCTGCGTGACTACCGCCATTAACCCCACCAGCAGCATCGCACAGAGCAGCGTCATCAGGTCGGGCGCGAAAGCCGCTGCGGTTAACGCCAGCACGGAAAGCAGCAGTTGGGTGAGCACCAGTTTTTTGCGGTTGATGCAGTCGCCTAGCGGCACCAGAAAGAGTAATCCGAGGGCGTAGCCGGTCTGGGTGACCGTGACCACTGTGCCAATGGTGCCGGGAGAAACCTGCAGGCTGGTGGCTATCGATTCCAGCAACGGCTGCGCCGAATAAACATTGGCGACCGCCAGCGCAGAGGTGAGTGAGAACAAAAAGATCATCCGGGGCGAGAGCACCGGCATCGCGGCGGGCGATGGATCGGCTTCCGGAGTCTTGCATGTCGTCGTAGTCATGATTACGCCTTCTGGTTTTTATTTGAAACTGGATTGGCAATATCATTAACCGGGCTGGTTTTTTTTTGCAACTTCTTTTCAGGGTGGCTAAGCTGGCTTCATCAGACAGGCAGAGTGAGAGAATAAAATGGCTAAGCAGGAATCCCTGAGAACCAGCGAGTGTCCGGTTGCAAGAACCCTGGAGTCGATAGGTGAGCGCTGGTGCATGATGATCGTGCGTGAAGCCTTTGATGACGTCCGCAGGTTCAGTGACTTCCAGCGCAACTTAGGGCTGGCGAAAAATATCCTGGCGTCGCGCCTGAAGCAGCTGGTGGATATTGGGGTGTTTGAGATTGCGCCGGCCTCGGATGGCAGTGCCTACAGCGAATATGTCCTGACCGAAAGAGGCCGTTCACTGTTTCCGATTGTGGTGGCTATGCGCCAGTGGGGCGAACGCTATCTGTTTGAAAAGGGCGAGACCCACTCGGTGCTGCTGGATAATGCGGAAGGCAAGCCGCTGCCGCGTCTTGACGTTTACTCGTCTCAGGGGCAGAAACTGGATCCCGCAGACTGCCATCGTCAGCGGGTAATTGCTGAAGGTTAACCGTCAGAGTATTGACTCCTCCCTGTACGCTGAACCTGACAGGCCTGGCATCGAACGCGAGCCCGATCAGCGTTGTCGGCCTGTCGATATCATCACATTTTCCAATGACAGGTTGCCTTGTAACTTGCCAATTCGCATGACATCCTCGCTAATTGTATAGACATGTACCTTCAACCATAGATAGGGCACATCACTCTTTCAGTTAACGCGTCTCTCACTGTTTCAGCGAGGAATCTATGTCGGTCAAATCATCTGTATCAGATTATTCAGGCGCAGAGAAACCGCGCCTGTCAGAAACCCGTTCCATTGATTACATCGCGTTGCGTGAACGTCACGGTCATCCCTTTAGCCAGTTTACGCTCTGGTTTGGTGGCAACCTGCAAATCACTGCCATTGTAACGGGGGCGCTGGCCGTGGTGCTGGGGGGTGACGTCGTGTGGTCGCTGATCGGCTTACTGGTGGGACAGATTCTGGGCGCAGCGATCATGTCGTTGCATGCTATCCAGGGCCCGCGCCTGGGTTTACCGCAGATGATCACCAGCCGTATGCAGTTTGGCGTGTTTGGTGCCGTCATTCCTCTGGTGCTGGTGTGCATGATGTATGTGGGGTTTTCAGCCAGCGGGACGGTCCTGGCGGGGCAGGCGATGGCTAAACTTATCGGTGTCAGCAATGCAACCGGGATGATCCTGTTCAGCACCCTCATCGTGATCATAGCGGTGCTGGGCTATCGCGTGATTCATCAGTTGGGGAAGGTGGCGAGCGTCATTGGCGTTTTAGCCTTTGCTTATCTGTTTATCACGCTGTTCACTTCGCATGACTTATCCGCCGTGTGGCAGAATCAGCACTTTACCCCGGCAAATTTCCTGCTGGCGGTCTCTCTTTCTTCTTCCTGGCAGATTGCCTTCTGTCCTTATGTCTCGGACTATTCGCGCTATCTGCCAGCAGATGTCTCCGCGAAGAAACTCTTCAGCTCGGTCTTTTTGGGCACCGTACTGGGCACCCAGGCGTCAATGACGCTGGGGGTGATCGTCGCTGCCATTGCCGGAAGTGCGTTTGCAGGCAATGAGGTCGGTTACATCGTGAGTATGGGTAGCACGGCAGCCATGGCTATGGTGATTTATTTCGCGATTTGCTTTGGAAAAATCACGTTTACCACGCTGAATGCGTACGGCAGTTTTATGTCACTGACGACCATTGTGTCTGGCTTCCGGCAGCAAACTACGCTGAGCCGGGGGGCGCGCATTCTGTTTGTGGTGCTGATGGTGGCGCTGGCCTGCGTCATTGCTCTGCTCAGTGAACCGGCCTTCCTGAAGTCCTTCACCCACTTCCTGCTCTTTCTGCTGGCTTTCTTTGTACCCTGGAGCGCGATCAGCCTGACCGATTTTTATTTGATCACCAAAGGCAGGGTTGATGTCCCGGCACTGTCGCAGCCGGACGGACGCTACGGACGCTGGAACCTGGCCGGTATTACCGTCTATTTTCTTGGGGTGCTGGTGCAACTGCCGTTTATCGATAATCCGCTGCACCACGGATCGCTGACCTGGATTTTTGCCGGTAATGATGTCTCGTGGATCGTCGGCTGGTTTGCGACGGCACTGTTATGGCTTATCGCCAGCCGCTGGGATCGCCGTGGCACACCTGAAAAGTCAATTTATCCCGCTGTATAACAGGATTAAGCCGCCTGCGCGGGTGAGTGATCACCCGCGTGTCAGGACGTCTGAGCGTTTAAAATCAGGCGGCTGAAACATCCGCCGCACCGGTCTGCGCTTCGGCCACCAGCGGCTTCTCTGGTTGTAGCAGCGTCATCGCCAGCATGCTGCCGAAGGCGATTACCGCAGTGACAGTAAACATCGCGTTGTAACCGTAATATTCCGCCAGCCAGCCGCAGAGCATCGGAGAGATAATTGCCGCCAGATTGGCTATCGCCAGCGTCATGCCGCTGTAGGTGCCGACCGACGCTTTCGGTGTGACATCGATCACTACCGACCAGTAGACATTATTCACCAGCGCATTCAGCGCATTGCCCAGGGTCATCAGCGCAATGATTCCGGCGGCCGACTGCACATAGGGGATCGCCATAAAGCAGCAGGCGGTGCCGCACAGCGTGACGGCGGCAAACAGATTACGTGCCAGGCGCAAATTACGGAAGCGCGCCAGCAGGGCATCGGCAATGCGGCCACCCAGCAGCACCGTGATGCAGGCGCCGCTCCACGGGATCATCGCGACGTACCACAGCGAATGCAGATCGTAATGGAAATTATCCTGCAGATATTTCGGCATCCAGGTCACCAGGGTAAAGGTGATGTAGAGGAAGGAGAAGTAGCCCAGTGCGTTGCAGACCAGCGTGCGGCTGGTGAAGAAGCGCCACCAGGGCAGTGGCATGCTGTCGCCCGCACTGCGGCGCTGACCGTTCTGGATCAGCGCGCGCTCTGCGGCATCAGTATGGGGACTCTTATCCGGGCTGTCACTGAAGGTGCGGGCAAACAGCGCCATCGCCAGCAGCGAGAACACCCCCAGCAGGATAAACATCATGCGCCAGTCATGAGTCAGCAGCAGCAGGCCAACCGCAATCGGCGCAGTCAGTAGCGCGCCAACCTGCGTCGAGAGCAGGCCGATGCCCAGCGCAAAGCCACGTTCGTTATCGGGTGCCCAGTGGGCAATCGCCTTGTTCATCAGCGCATAGGCCGGGCCTTCGGAGAAACCAAACAGGATGCGCAGGGCAGCAAAGCCCATAATGGCTGAACCGCCAAACAGCGCCATGCCCAGTTCACCCGCCCAGGCGGTAGCGATTTCCAGCAGTGACCAGAGCACGCCGGCCAGCAGCCAGACCTTTTTCGTGCCGATACGGTCGGCAAGGAAGCCGCCGCACAATGAACCAAACAGATAGCCAAAACCAAAGTAGCCCAGCACCGCGCCGAGCTGCACTTTGCTGAAGTGGTACTCCGCCGCGATGGCGTTGGCCGCAAATGACAGGGCGCCGCGATCGATGTAGTTGATCAGGGCGATCAGGAACAGCAGTGAAAATATGGTGTAACGGTAACGGCTGGATGTCATCTGACTTCTCCTGATTAAGTGTCTCAGGAAAACAGAAGCAAAATTGATGCCGGAAGGGCCTTTATCCGGCAAACAGGGGGCGGGTAGTGGATGCGGGCCGCAAAGCCCGCACTCAGTTGTGTTAACTGAGCCCGCTAATTATTCGCCTGCGCATCAATGCGGTGCAGCCGCTGCCTGTCAATGGTGAATCTCAGGCGGCGTTATGATGCGTGGTGCTGACGTGTGGCAACAGGATAACCACGGCTTCATCGATCGCGACCTCTTCAGCGGTCTTGCTCTGCGGCATGTCGCCAACGTGCAGCAAAATCTGCTGCTGATAAGTGGCATCGGCCACCGTGGTCTCTTCACTCAGCAACACGCCCGCTTCATTGACGTTTTTACCTTCCACTTTTATTTTTGTAGTGGCACTGTCCAGCATCCACTCATATTCAATATCCACGTGGCCGCTATCAATACAGCGAATTCCGTGCTGACTTAAATCATACGCCAGTACGGTGGCAGTCGGGCCTAATGAAATTAAGACCAGGTCAAAGTTGACGGCATGCTGTGATACAGTGTCAAACAGACGATCATAAACAGAAAAGGCATTACGGTTCAGCGTGGTAATACGCTTAACGTCGCTGGCTCCCTCCAGTAAATTATTGCCTAATCCCAGTCGCGTGCCACTGCCTTCCACAATTAATACCCGGCGGCCCTGATAGAGCTGTTTGAATTTATCAAATATCGTCCGGGATAATTGCTTGCCTTTATAATCGTGATAGGGACGAGTCACCGAAGTGTTTCCATACTGGTACTGTTTATTCAGCAGAGCCTCATAATATTTAAAATAAAATGATTTATGGAAGAACCAGAACAGGGCCGACCCGCCCCGCATATTATGGGTAGTACGAAAGGCATCCGGCAGACAGATCAGACAGTTCGGGTTGGCTCCTGAATCCTGCTGCAGCAAGGCTTTGAGCCGTGCAGAGAGATTGGGGTCAAATGGCTGAAAGCCGATGTTTTTATACCAGGTCATTTCCAGTTCACCGTCGCCGTAACGGGCCAGGGATAATTGTGGGTTACGTAATAACAGATCGACAGTCTCTTCTATCGACATGACGGAATAACGCTTTACCCGTGCCTGCGCAGCAGGATAGCGAATGGCAGCATTAAGAAACTTAAAAGGGAAACGAAACTTGCGATAAATAGCGTGAAGTGCGGACATAGTTAACCTGCCTGGGTCATTGCTGCCAGAAAAACCCCGCCTGCTGGCCGGATAAAAGAATATAAGAGAGCTGATATATATCACAGATAAAATAAGCGTCATGCTACGGAATATCTGAAATGGTTTTCATCAGCAAAATTCCTTTTTTCATTAATCTATTCCCTGTTTTTATTTTCCTGAAAATTAATAAAATCGCGACATGCCCGGCACCATTAAATGATTTTAAAATTCATCACACCGCGTCAGCATTGATGATTATCCTGATAGAAACAGCAGGGCAATTTCTTTCCTGATTTCAGCATTAAGAGTTATTGCAGGGCAAGGCGAATAAGCCATTATGATTATTTGACACTAAAAATCTTTCGTCGTGCACACTTAAGCCGGCGTTACAGAAGCGTGGCTTGTTTGATAATTGATCGCCTTTGAACAAAAGGTGCGGTCGTTAGCAGCCTATGGTTAATTTTTTGTGATGGATATCCCGTATTTAACCCTTCAGAAAGTAAAAAAAGCGGCCTGACCGCCTGAACCGGTGACATTTATAATAAATATTTCTAATGATTAACGCTTATACACGTTTTTACATATTTCGAGCGTAAGTTAAAATCTCGTTGAATTTATGTTTCCTGCTTAACTTACTTATCGCCGCTAATGACCCGAGGAAGGATCATGATCAATAAAATAACCAGTATAATCATGGTGATATTTGCTATCGCCCTGATGTACATGGGAGTACAACTCCTGCTCGCAGGAGGCAGCGCGTTCTATGCGCTGATGGGCGTGGGCGTTCTGCTCAGCGCGATTCTGCTGATGATGAACAAACGCAGTGCGCTGACGCTCTATGCGCTGCTGATGTGGGTCACGCTCTTCTGGACTATCTGGGAAGTGGGCTTCGACAAGTGGCAGTGGATCCCACGCGGCGACCTGTTTGGTGTGCTGGGCGTCTGGCTGGCTCTGCCATGGGTGGTTCGTCCGCTCTATCAGGGGCAGCGTCGCTTCCATCCTTTCCTCGGTGGTTCGGTGGTGCTGATGGTGCTGCTGGTTATCGGTCTCTGCTTCTACGATCCGCTGCCGCAGCAGGGCACCATCACTACGCCGCGCAACGCCTCTGCGACCGGCGGTGCCGCTGAAGAGTGGAGCGCCTATGGCGGAACGGCGGATGGCCAGCGTTTCTCGGCACTGAAGCAGATCACCAAAGATAACGTCAACGATCTGGAAGTGGCCTGGACCTATCACACCGGCGATCTGCGTCAGGGTGATGATGCGACTGAATACACCTTTGAAGCGACGCCGCTGAAAGCCAACGGCATGCTCTACTTCTGTACGCCGCACAACGAAGTCCATGCTCTCGACCCGGAAACCGGTGCGGTGAAGTGGAAAACCCTGCCGGATAAAAACCGCTCCTATCTGCAACAGCATCAGACCTGCCGTGGCGTGAGCTACTTCGATGCCGGTCAGCAGGCGCAGCAGCAGACGGGCGCAACGCCGGCCCTCTGCCGCAAGCGGATATTTAACGCGACCACCGATGCCCGCCTGCTGGCGCTGGATGCCGATACTGGCAAGCCATGCGCTGACTTTGGTGACAATGGTGTGGTGAACCTGCGTGCCAATATGGGCGAGGTGCGCCCGCACGCATTGATGCAGACCGCAGCACCGCTGGTAGCAGGCAATCTGGTGATTGTCGGCGGCTCAGTGATGGATAACGGCTTCAACAGCGGCAACCCATCGGGTGTGATCCGTGCCTATGACGCCGTCAGCGGTCGTCTGGTGTGGAACTTCGATCCGGCTAACCCGGATAACACCGCACCGGTCGCTGCAGGAGCAACCTATCCTCAGGATACCCCGATTGCCTGGGCTACCCTGAGCGCGGACCTGAAAAACGGCCTGGTCTATGTGCCGTTTGGTAACGCCTCGCCGGATGAAGTGGGGATTGAACGCGATCCGGCCAGCAACACCGAGAAATTCCGTGATGCGCTGGTGGCGCTGGATCTGAAAACCGGTGCGTTCAAATGGCGTTATCAGAGTTCGAACCACGACCTGTGGGATCGTGATAACCCGTCACAGCCGTCGCTGGTGGACATCAACTATCAGGGCAAACCGCAACCTGCAGTGATCCTGCCGACCAAAACCGGCAACCTGTTTGTGCTGAACCGTCTGACAGGCGAACCGGTTTACCCGGTAGAGCAGGTTAAGGTCTCCACGGATGGCATTAAGGGCGAGCAGTATGCGGCGACCCAGCCGGTCTCCAGCCTGAACTTCATTCCGCAGCCGCTGACTGAGAAGTCGATGTGGGGCATCACGCCGTTTGACCAGATGGCCTGCCGCACCACCTTCCGTGAGCTGCGTTATGACGGTAACCCGTGGACGCCGCCAACCGAGAAAGGCTCGCTGATCTTCCCGGGCAATATCGGGGTGTTTAACTGGGGTTCCGTGGCCGTTGATCCACAGCGTCAGATGCTGATTGCGGCACCGGTGCGCCTGGCTTACAAATACAACCTGATTAAGCGCACGCCGGAAACCGAAACCCAGCGTACCTTCACCAAAGATGGCACGCCGTACTGGAATGAGAACTTCCACGGTGACTACGCTATTCACATCCAGCAGATGGCGTCGGGCCTGGGTATTCCCTGCATCGCGCCACCGTGGGGACGGATGGTGGGTGTGGATCTGACCACCGGCAAAACCGAATGGCTGCGTCGCGTCGGCACCACCAAAAACCTGAAGACCAGCTTCCTGCCTGGCCGCTTCCCGCTCGGCTTCCCGATGGGAATGGTTGCGCACGGCGGACCGCTGCTGACGGCCGGTGATCTGGTGTTCCACGGCGCAACGGCAGATAACTTCTTCCGTGCTTACGACAGCACCACCGGCGAACTGCTGTGGCAGACTGAACTCAGTGCCGGGGCGCAGGCCACGCCATCCACCTTTATGGGTAAAGATGGCAAGCAGTATGTGGTGATTGCCGCAGGCGGCCACGGCTCGCTCGGCACCACGGCGGGCGACAGCGTTGTCGCTTTCCGTCTGAAATAATCGTCTGAAGTCATTCTGACCTGCTGAGCGCCGCCCTGGCGCTCAGCTTTTTTTTACCCTTCTGCCTGCCAGACCGCCCTCCCTGCTACGCGACACAACTTGTTGTTTTCATGTTTAATTCCTCCACCATTGCCTGCACACCTTCTGATAACGGACCGAAACTATTTCGTGACCGCGCTCCCGGTTTAAGGATTTCCCCGGCCTGACAGACTTGCGCATTAAGCCGCGAGGCGTAGATTAATATATAACTTCACAATTAATCGTGAATATGAAAAGTACTTCACAATACGCACTCGGAAGGATTGATGCTCATGTCGGAATTGAAATTTGCTACCCGTCTCAACTCGTTCGCCTCGGGCGCACATCTCTACTGGCCCGATCAGCAGGGCAAGCCCTCTGTACTGCAGATGGTTGCCCGTGCAGGCAAGGTAAAAGGCTTAACGCATCTCGACCTCAACTTTCCTCAGCATCTGACCAGCGATATTCCCACTCTGCGCCAGGCGATCAGTGATGCGGGTCTGGCCGTCAACGGCATGCAGATGCGCTGGGATGCTCCGCAGTTCAAAATCGGCGCGTTTACTCATCCCGACGCGAAAGTGCGTCGCGAAGCGATTGAGCTGACCAAGCGCGGCATTGACGCCGGTCGGGAATTTGGTTCACGGCTGATGACGCTGTGGATGGGGCAGGACGGGTTCGATTACTGCTTTCAGGCGGACTATAAGAAGATCTGGGAGGATGCGGTGAGCGCCGTGCGCGAAGTGGCGGAGTATGCCCCGGACGTTGATGTCAGCATCGAATACAAACCCAATGAGCCGCGCGCCTACAGCATCTTCCCCAACGCCACCACCTGTCTGCTGGCGGTGGAAGAGGCGGGCTGCGCCAATCTGGGGATCACCCTGGATTTTGCGCACGTGCTGTTTGCCAATGAGATCCCGGCTTACGCTGCTGCGATGGTGGCACGCCGCTCACGGCTGCTGGGGCTGGACCTGAATGATGGCTGGGGCAAACGTGACGACGGCTTGATGGTCGCCTCCGTTAATCCGCGCGCCACGCTGGAGTTTCTCTGGCAGATGCAGCGCGACGGCTACCGCGGGGCCTACTACTTCGATACCTTCCCGGATGCCAGCGGGCTTGACCCGATTCGTGAAGCGGAGAGCAACATCGCCACCGTTAAGCGCCTGCTCAGACTCTGTGACCAGTTGCACGGTAACGCGCAGTTACAGGCTGCTATTGAGCGTCAGGATGCGGTCGCCTCACAGCAGATCGTCAACGACATCATGCTGGCCCGCTGACAGCCGATTAAGCATAAGAACATCACACCTCTACCCACATGCTGAGACTATAAAAATGAAAAAACGCCTGCTTGCCTTTATCGCTTCTTCACTGCTCTGCAGCACCGTCTATGCGGCAGAACTGGCTCCGCTGCAGTCAGACACTGAACCGGATCGCACCGACTGGACCCAGCTCGATACTAAATATGGTGCACTGCCGAAAGTGGATAAATCATTGAAGATTGGTGGGGTATCGAAAACCCTGACCAATGAATACTGGCGCCTGCTCGGTCAGGGCTACGAGGTCGCGGCGAAAAAATATGGCGTTACCGTCGCCTATCAGGCAGCGGCTAATGAAGACGATCAGCTCGGTCAACTCTCCATTGCGGAAACCCTGATCTCGCAGGGCTTTAACGGCCTGCTGGTCTCGCCGCAGACCGACATCAACCTGGAGCCTGCGCTGGAGAGCGCCAACAGTAAAAATATCCCGGTGGTGAATGTTAATGATGCGGTGATGCCGAATGCGCGTTACTACGTCGGCAACGTCCAGAAGGATAATGGCGTGCGGGTCGCGAAATGGTTTATTCAGCATCATCCGCAGGGCGGCAAAGTGGCGGTGATTGAAGGGCAAGCAGGGGTTTATGCCGCCGGACAGCGTACCCGTGGCTTTAAAGAGACGCTGGACAGCGCCGGCAAGTTCACCATCGTGGCCAGCGTGCCCGCTAACTGGAGTCGCGAGCAGGCCTTTAACGCCGCATCGACCATTCTGCAACAGCATCCTGATCTCATCGGCTTCTACGCCAACAACGACACCATGGCGCTGGGCGTGGTAGAGGCGGTACGCGCGCAGAACAAAGCGTCACAGGTGGCGATCTTTGGCACCGACGGCATTTCCGATGCCTACGCCTCGATTAAGCGCGGTGAGCTTACCGGCACGGTAGACAGTTTCCCGGTGCTGACCGGTGAAGTGGCCATGGACGTGGTGATCCGTCTGATCAATGGACAGAAATTGTCGCGAGTTATTTCCACACCCCAGGCGCTGATCACCAAAGAGAATGTCGAGGCGTTCTCAACTAAAGACAACAACCGGTTGCGTCAGTTGCTGGCTCAACAATAGGTCAGCGGGAGCGGGTATGGAACAGTTTCGCTTAATGATGCGTGGCATCAGCAAAAGTTACGGTAACGCCGCCGCGCTGCAGGATGTCGATTTCTCAGTGCGGCCCGGCGAGGTGCACGCGCTGATTGGGGAAAACGGCGCGGGTAAGTCGACGCTGCTGAATATCCTCTCCGGCGTGCGCGGCGCGGACAGCGGGGAGATTAGCGTCAACGGAAACCGGGTGCAAATCCGCAGTCCGCTCAGCGCCCGTCAGTCAGGGATCGCGATGATCCACCAGGAGTTGCAGCATGTGCCTGAGCTTTCCGTGGCGCAGAACATGTTTCTGGGTCGCCCGCTGACCCGCGCTGGCGGCTGGTGGGTGGATAAGAAAGCCCAGCTGGCACGGGCTACTCTGATTCTGAAGACGCTGGATCCCACTATCGATCCCGATACGCCGATCAGAAACCTTAAAGTGTCTCAGCAGCAGATTGTGGAGATCGCCCGGGCGCTACTGGATGACGCGAAAATCATCGCCATGGATGAGCCGACCTCCAGCCTGACGCCCCGCGAGTTTGACCGGCTGGCGGAACTGATTGGTGACTTGAAATCGACCGGCGTTTCGCTGATCTATGTGTCGCACAAGATGAATGAGATTTTCCGGGTCTGCGACCGCGCCACCATTATGCGTGATGGAAAGCAGGTGGGGGTGGTCAACATCAGTGATGAGGATGAGGAGAGCATCGTCGCCAAAATGGTCGGACGGAAGATCGACAAGCTCGACCATCAGGCATTTGTCACCGATCGCGAAGTGCTGCGGGTTGAGGATCTGACGCGTGGCAATGAGGTGGTGGCGGCAAACTTCAGCGTTCGTGCTGGCGAAGTGCTGGGCATTGCGGGGCTGGTCGGCGCAGGGCGCACGGAACTGCTGAAGCTGATTGCCGGTATCGACAGGCGCACCCGTGGCACGGTGAGCGTCAACGGTGCAGCGGTGAAGAACCACAACGTGCGTGCGGCGATTAAAGCGGGCATTGGCCTGGTACCGGAAGACCGCAAAAAAGAGGGCATTATCAAAGAGCGGGCGGTGAAGATGAATATGGCACTGCCGTCGATGCACCGCTTCACGTCGGCGGGTCTGATCAGTCAGGCCAGACTGGACCGCGAGGCGCTGACGGTCATGGGCGACCTGAAGCTGCGCCCGCTCGACATTGAGAAAACCATCGGCACGCTGAGCGGCGGCAATCAGCAGAAAGTGATCATCGGCCGCTGGGTGGCAGCAGATGCCAATGTGTTTCTGTTTGATGAGCCGACGCGCGGTATCGACATTGGCGCCAAGTCTGAAATCTATCACCTGATCGA
Source organism: Pantoea sp. RCC30.1 (assembly GCF_058148845.1). NCBI lineage: Bacteria > Pseudomonadati > Pseudomonadota > Gammaproteobacteria > Enterobacterales > Erwiniaceae > Pantoea > Pantoea sp. RCC30.1. The sequence goes on from NZ_JBXUHX010000002.1 coordinate 41,118, forward strand.
AAAACTGGCCCAGGCGGGCAAAGCCATTGTGGTGGTGTCGTCAGAGATGACCGAGATCATGCGCATCTCTGACCGGGTTCTGGTGATGCGCGAGGGGCGGATCACCAAAGAGCTCACCGGCAGCGCGATCACCGAAGAGAACATCGCCCGCTATGCCATTAAAGATATCGACCAGACCGCCTGACCGCTTACCTGACACTATTTAAGGTTATAACTATGACGACTCAGACATCTACCGGGCCGGGTACCCGACCCGCGCTGCGGCTTAAATTTAACGTACGTGATGCCGGTACCTTAATTGGCTTACTGATTATCGTGGTGACATTTTCGTTTCTGTCGCCGGTTTTTTTCACAGTGCCCAATCTGCTGAATATTCTGCAGCAGTCTTCGATCAACGCCCTGATTGCCCTGGGCATGACGCTGGTCATAATCTCCGGCGGGATTGATCTGTCGGTCGGCCCCACCGCGGCGCTCTCGGCGGTGCTGGGTGCCACGCTGATGACCTCGGGTGTGCCGGTGCCGCTTGCGATCCTCGCGACGCTGGGCGTCGGTGCGATGTGCGGGCTGTTCAGCGGTTCACTGATCGCCTATGCCGGGCTGCAGCCGTTTATCGTTACGCTGGGCGGCCTGTCGCTATTCCGGGCCATCGCGCTGATCTATACCGGCGGCAATCCGGTCTTCGGTATTCCGCTGGAGTTCCGCACGCTGATTAACAGCGTGCTGTTGGGTATTCCGACGCCGATTGTGATTGTCGCGGTGATTGCGCTGGTGCTCTGGACGGTGATGAATAAGACCCCGCTGGGGGAATATATTCTGGCGATTGGCGGTAATGAAGAGGCGGCGCGGGTCGCCGGTGTGCCGGTGAAGCGCACCAAGGTCACGGTTTACATCTTCTCCGGTCTGCTGGCCTCACTGGCCTCGCTGATTCTGATTGGTCGTCTGGGTGCTGCTGAGCCGACAATCGGCAACCTCTGGGAACTGGACGCTATTGCGGCGGCGGCCATTGGTGGTGCATCACTGATGGGCGGCAAGGGCAGTATCTTCGGCACGCTGATTGGCGTGGTGATCCTCGGGGTGCTACGTAATGGCTTGACCTTACTGAACATTCAGGCCTTTTACCAATTGCTCGCTACCGGCCTTATTATTATCATAGCGATGTTGATTGACCGGGCGACCCGAGGCAAGTAATGAAGCAAGATCCGCGAGCCATTGGCGCTCAGATTCGTATGCGTTTGCCCCAGCTGACGCCGTTAGAACGACGTGTGGCGGAGGCAATCATTGCCCGAACCGACATTACCGAGCAGTCATCTCTCAAGGAGATTGCGCAGGAGAATAATGTCTCTGAAGCGATGATCGTTAAGATTACTAAAAAACTTAACTTCACTGGCTTCAGGCATTTCAGAAGTGGCCTGATCTATTACAACCAGTCTGAAGTGGCGGGACTGCATGCGGAAATTGAGCCGGATGATTCCTCGGAGCAGTTGCTGGCCAAAGTGTTCAGAACCTCTATCCAGGCAATCGAAGAAACCTTATCGATTCTGGATGTCTCTGAATTTAATCGTGCGGCGGACATCATCTTTAAAGCGCGTCATATCGATCTCTATGCCGTGGGCGGTTCTGCCGCCGTGGCGCGGGACCTGTCGCACAAGATGCTGAAGATTGGCATCAAGTCGACCGCCTATGACGACGCCCACATTATGCTGATGTCCGCCGCCGTGTTATCTGATGACGATGTGGTTATCGCCATCAGCCATTCGGGTGCGACACGTGCGGTGAACGATCCGGTCAAACTGGCGGGAAAGAATGGCGCGAAGGTGATCGCCATTACCAACTACGCTGAATCTCCGATCGCGCAGAGTGCGCATGTGGTCCTCAATTCAACCTCTCAGGGATCGCATCTGCTGGGTGAAAACGCCGCGTCACGCATCGCCCAGCTCAATATACTGGATGCGCTGTTTGTCGCTATCGCAAAGAAAGACCTGAAGCGGGCGGAGAAGAACCTGATGAAAACCCAGCATGCGGTTCAGGATCTGCGGGAATTCTAGTTATGAGCAAAATTGCAGTCACCGGCAGTCTTCATTACGACATTATGCTGGACGCGCATCATCGTCCGGAGAAAGGTGAAACGGTGATGGGCAGCGCCTGTCACTATAAGTTTGGCGGCAAGGGCGGTAATCAGGCAGTGGCGGCGGCCCGTGCGGGTGCAGCGGTGCGCTTCGCCGGTTCGGTGGGTCGCGATCAGCAGGGGCAATTCCTGCTGGATCATCTGCAGCAGGCCGGGGTCGATTGCACGCAGGTGAGTGTGATCGATGAGCTTCCCTCCGGAATGAGCGTGGCGATTACCGATGCCGAAGGGGATTACGGTGCGGTCGTGGTCTCTAATGCCAATCAGCAGATCCCGCTGGAGACCTTTGAACAGTCCGGCTTCTGGCAGAATGTCTCTCTGCTGGTGCTGCAAAATGAAGTCCCGGAAGCGGTCAATCTCTGTGCGGCCCAGGCGGCACAGCAGCGGGGGATTACGGTTTGTGTTAATGCCGCGCCCGCCCGCGCATTGTCGGCGGCGTTTGAGGGCTGTATCGATCTGCTGGTGGTGAACGCCATCGAGGCACGCGATATGTGCGGGATTAGCGTGCAGGATCTGAACTCAGCACGCACAGCCGCGGAATCGCTGGCGGGACGCTTTGCCAGAGTGGTGGTGACAGCGGGTGAACACGGTGTGGCTTACAGCGAGGCGGGACAAACCCACACACTGGCGGCGCAGAAAGTAAAACTGGTCAGCACGCACGGTGCCGGGGATTGTTTTGTCGGGGTGTTGTGTCAGCGCCTGAGTGTCGGCGCAACGCTGGGAGAGGCGGTCAGTGAAGCTAACTGTGCTGCTGCCGAACACGTTTCCCGGCAGCCGCACTAATTAATGGCGTGCCACGTCAGTGACGCGGCACGCTAACGCCATTATGCGCCGACGTTCACCACGGTTTTACCGAAGTTCTTGCCGTTCAGCATATCGATAAACGCCTGTGGCGCGTTCTCTAAACCTTCAATCATGTGCTCGCGATAGTGGATTTTTTTGCTTTCCACCAGGGGAGTCATGGCCTTCAGGAACTCCGGATAGCGATCGCCGTAATCCTGGAAGATGATAAAGCCCTGCATACGGATACGACGCTTCAGAATCCCCGCCATGATCAGTGAGGTTCTGTCCGGGCCTTGCGGCAGTTCACGCTGGCTGTAGGCGGAGACCAGACCACAGACCGGCACACGTGCCGCGGTATTCAGCAGCGGGAATACCGCATCAAACACTTTGCCACCGACGTTTTCGAAGTAGATATCGATGCCATCCGGGCAAGCGTTTTTCAGCTGTTCTTCAAAGTCGGCACTATGGTGATCGAGGCAGGCATCAAAGCCCAGCGTATCGACCGCATAACGGCATTTCTCTTCACCGCCCGCAACACCGACGACTCGGCAGCCTTTTTGTTTACCCAGCTGGCCTACCGTTGCGCCCACCGGACCGGTTGCAGCGGCAACCACCAGGGTTTCACCTGCTTTCGGCTGACCGATATCCATCAGACCCATATAGGCGGTAAAGCCTGGCATACCGAGAATGCCCAGTGCCCATGAAGGATGTGGCATATCGTTGCCCAGCTTCGCAATCTCTTTACCATCGGAGACGGCATATTCCTGCCAGCCACTCTGCGCCAGCACCCAGTCACCGGTCTTAAAGTCACTGTTTTTCGATTCGGCGACCTGACAGACGGTGCCGCCCACCATTGGCTGATCCAGCTCTGCCGGCGCAGCGTAGGATTTACCTTCGTCCATCCGGCCACGCATGTAGGGGTCAAGCGAGAGGTAGATGGTCTTCAGCAGCACTTCACCCTCTTTGATTTCCGGCAATGGCTGCGCCACATGGCGGAAATTCTCTTTGGTCGGCTCACCGTGTGGGCGTGAAGCCAGTAACCAGGCGTGGTTCTGGGTTGCTTGTTCAGTCATATTGTCATCCTTTTATAGCCGGGCAATGCTCAGGGCATCACCCTATGAATACAAGGAAAGTGTAGATGACATCGGCGGGAATGCGTTTAGCGCTGTGAGCGGTAAGCTGATTTACCGAATAACAGATGCAGCATACTGATTAAATAAATAGCTAATAATTGTATGGACTACGATAAATTTGCACAACAATACTGTCCGGGGATGTGTATTTAATCACTGTGACAATGTCTTTGGAGTCCTGAGAACGCCAACATTCAGCTTCAACATCACATTGAGATTGTGGACTATAACCAGCGGATACCAAATAACGATGTATGTTTCTGGTTTCAGATGTTCCATGATATCTAACTGTAAAAACACTAGCCTCGGGCCCACTTACATTCCCAAATTCAAATGCATAATCATCAGATATACGTGGCATTTTTTTAAGAAGCTCAGGCGTGTAATACTCGTATTCCGGTTTATCTCTCTCGGTATAATACGCACTGCTGGCAAATCCCATTTTTATATATGGCCAGCCAAAAGCCAGTGCCACGCCAACAAGCCCCAGCACGACAGATACGGTTATAAATTTCTTCACAGTCCCATCCTGCCATTTCCGGCACCCAGAACCACAAATGTTTTGTCATGTCGGGGGAGTATTACATTCCCGGACAGAAAATCGTTGTAGGGGACAACCGTCTGCATGAATGGCGGTAGCAATCCTTTGAGGGAACGTGAATTTGGAAATTTTTTCGGATCGGGGAACAGCAAAGGCTGAAATGTATCGTTTTTCCAGCTGCCAATTTTACCGTAGTAGTCCCATCGTTTCAGGGCTTCTTCTTTACTTACAGGGCGAAGCATCCCGAAAGGGTTCTGAGCCGACACAACCCGGTAAAAACCCAGCAAGTCTGAAACCAGATCTTCGCCGCTTAAGCCACTGTCAGTCACCAGATTATGGGGAAATGAACCCTGAAAAGTTTCAAACTTTCGCGCCATACTCATCATCATGGCCAGCGCAATGCTCTTCTGTTCCCAGTAAGGTCGTCTGCGCCGAATACGCCACGTCATCACTTTTCCTGACCGGACCTGACCCCAGATTCCGGCCATACCCTGAGAATACCGAACGTCATAAAATTCTTTTTCTGATGCTTCACCTTGCGTCATCTGAGACAGCAGGTTTCTGATGTCGGTCCCCTGTGCATGACCTAAGTCTACCCAGCCAAGTACCTCCGTATAAACCAGACCATACTTTTCAGTTGCTGCTTTATTTCCATCAATTATTTCTGATCGCTTACTCATCCTGAATATCCCATCCCTATTGGTTCACTGTGGCCAAATTCACCCTAACACCGGGTGTCCGATATTGCCATGAACTCTTTCTATTGCGAGAACATCCAGATATTAGTGACCATGTCAGATAAAGAATTAAACCGGTGAGGCACAGCGAGTGCAGGACAAATAACGACACGGGATGGCCCTCAATGATATTCACATTCTCTTGCAAAAAGTCGGGCAGTCAATGAAGACATTAAGAAAAATCCGTTCCGCATCCAGCGCCACGGGAAACTCTGAAGATTGTGATAAATATCAGCGAAATTTACAGGGAGATAAACCATGACTATCCCGCATCTGCGTATTGCCCGACCTGTGACTGACCTGACGCAAAGCAGTCAAATCTATTGCCACTGTCTGGGATTGCAAAAAATCGGTGAGTTTTCTGACCATCAGGGGTTCAGTGGCGTGATGCTGGGTGCTGAAGGGCTGGGCTGGCATCTCGAATTCACGCTCTGCCATACACATCCCATCCGGCCATCACCAACCGATGACGATCTGCTGGTGCTCTACATTCCGCAACAGCCTGACTGGCTGACCCGATGTGGCTGTATGGAGGACGCAGGATTCCATCGGGTGCCTTCATTTAATTCCTATTGGGACCAACGGGGCGTGACATTTATGGATGCTGATGGTTATCGTGTTGTTATTCAGCATGCCATATGGCCACCCGCACGCTGACCTTATGACGAACCGGAGCTTACCCTGAACATTCTTTGCTTTCACACCGCGGCCAGCAATATTGCGATATTTGATGATGCCGCCCGCGCACTGGCACGTGATGGACAGCCATTGAATCATCTGGTGATGCCTGCGCTGCTGGCCGAGGCGGAACGCAGCGGCGGGATGACGCCGGAGTTACGCCTTCGTATCGCACAACTCATAAAGGCGCTGCTGCCGCAGTTCGATGCCGTATTGATTACCTGCTCGACGCTGGGGCCGGTTGCCGATGATTTCCGTGCGCAGGATGGGGTCATGCGCACCGACAGGATGTTAGCAGAGGCGCTGCAGCGTCAGGCAGGGCGCACAGTTGCGCTCTGCGCGGCTGAATCGACCCTTGCGGCGACGCAGGCACTTTTCTGTCAGCACGGCAGCCAGGTGGAAGTTGCGCTGGTGGAGGGAGCCTGGGCGGCGTTTAAAGCGGAGGATACAACGCGATATTTTGCCCTGATTGCGGCAGCAGCAGAGCGGGCTTATCAGCAGGGAGCCGTTGCAGTTGCTCTGGCGCAAAGCTCAATGACGCCCGTCGCACAGCAGTTTCCCGATACGCAGCGACCGTTGACCGGCCCGCATCTTGCGCTGCAGGCCTGCTACACACTCAGATGATCGTCACACTATGCTGGCTGAGCGCCTGTTGCAGCGCCTCGTCCGGCTGTGTTTCCACGACCAGCGTACTCGCCAGCGACAGATCGCCAATGGCAAACGCCGAAGCCGAATTCAGCTTTTCGGCGGACGCCAGCACCACGGTTTCCGCTGCGCGTCCTGCCAGCGCACGCTTCACGGTCGCCTCTTCAAAATTCCCGGTGGTCAGGCCCGCCGCCGGATGCACACCGGTGACGCCCATAAAAAAGAGATCGGCGTTGATGCGGTTGATCGACTCCAGCATCGCTGCGCCCACTGTCACCACCGAATGCTTATAGAGCTGCCCGCCAATCAGTATGATCTCCACCAGTGGATGATCGGCCAGCGCCAGCGCCACGCTGGGACTGTGGGTTACGGCGGTAAAATTGAGCGTTGCGGGTAACCGTCGCACCAGTTCCGCGCTAGTGGTCCCGCCGTCGATCAGCACAATCTGTCCAGGCTGGATCAGCGAGACCGCCTTCTGCGCTATAACCTGTTTAGACGCAGTCTGCACGCTTTTGCGTGTTTCAATGTTGCCCAGTGCAGCCGAAACCGGCAGCGCGCCACCATGCACCCGCTGCAGCAATCCTTCGGCCGCCAGTTCACGCAGGTCACGGCGGATAGAGTCTTCTGAAATGCCAAAGCGCTGACTGAGGTCGCGCGATTGTACCTGTTTTTCCTGGTCGAGCAGGGCGAGGATTGTCTGTTTTCTCTGGCTGGATAGCATTATTTGTCTCTGCATGTTTTTTCTTGAGTTTGCACGATTTTGCATGATAGCGTAAAGGCTGTCTACTCATCCTGGAGAACATCATGCAGCAGAACCATCCCCGCGTGCGCATCATCAACGAGCAGTTGCTGTCAGATAACTGGTATACCCTGAAGAAATATACCTTCTCGCTGCTGCGCCGGGATGGTCGCTGGCAGGAGCAGAGCCGCGAAGCCTATGACCGGGGTAACGGCGCGGTGATCCTGCTCTATAACCGTGATAAACGCACGGTGGTACTGACCCGACAGTTTCGCTTTCCGGTTTTTCTGAACGGGCATGATGGCTTTCTGATTGAAGCGGCCGCCGGTCTGCTGGATAACGCCTCGCCGGAAGCGCGTATTGTTGCCGAAGCGGAAGAGGAGACCGGATTTCGCGTCAGCCGGGTGGAGAAGGTGTTTGAAGCCTTCATGAGCCCCGGTTCGGTGACCGAGAAGCTTTACTTCTTCACTGCTGAATATGGTGATCAGGAGCGCAGCGGGGAAGGCGGCGGAATAGCGGAAGAGGGCGAGGATATCGAGGTGCTGGAGATCGGTTTCGACCAGGCACTACAGGCGATTGGTCAGGGAGAGATTGTGGATGCCAAAACTATCATGCTGCTGCAGCATCTGCGGCTGAAAGGCATTTTATAAGAGAGCGGGCAGCCCGCCGTTTATGCGGTCTGCCCGTTTAGCGTTACTGATCCTGCGTCAGGATGCCTTTTACATCATGCGGTTCAGAACGCAGGTACTGCGGCGGAACCTGCACTTTGCCATCCAGCGCGGCGGCAGCGTGCCACGGCCAGCGTGGGTCATAGAGGATACCGCGTGCCAGCGCCACAAGGTCAGCTTCGCCCTGTTGCAGCAGATCTTCTGCCTGCTGCGGCTCAGTGATTAAGCCAACAGCAATGACCGGAATCGACACCTGCTCACGAATATCGCGGGCGAACGGCACCTGATAATTCGGGCCGACGCTGATTTTCTGTTTTTCCGACAGGCCGCCACTTGAGACGTGAATATAGGCGCATTTCAGCGCTTCCAGCTCACGGGAGAAGTCGATCGACTGCTCGATTTCCCAGCCGCCTTCAACCCAGTCAGTCGCGGAAATGCGCACGCCGACCGGCACGGCAGCAGGTACGGCCTCACGAACGGCTTTGAAGACTTCCAGCGGGAAGCGCAGTCGGTTTTCCAGCGAACCGCCATATTCATCGCTGCGCTGATTCGACAATGGAGAAAGGAACTGATGCAGCAGATAGCCGTGCGCGGCATGTACTTCGATCAGTTCAATACCCAGGCGCACCGCGCGACGGGCGCTATCGACAAAGGCCTGTTTCACCCGCTGCAGATCGTCAATGCTCATGGCCAGCGGTTTAACTTCACCCTCGCTGTAGCTCACTGCTGACGGGCCCACGGTTTGCCAGCCACCGGCCTCAGGCGCAATCTGCTTACCGCCTTCCCAGGGAACGGCGCACGACGCTTTGCGTCCCGCATGTCCCAGCTGCATACCGATCGGAATAGAGGAGTAGCGGCGCACATCTTCCAGAACTGTTTTCAGCGCGGCTTCATTGTCATCATTCCATAACCCGAGATCGCCGGGAGAGATGCGGCCAATGTCCTCGACGGCAGTGGCTTCAATAATCATCAGACCGGCACCGGAAAAGGCCAGCTGGCCAAGATGGATCCGATGCCAGGCAGTCGCATTGCCTGATTCAGCAGAGTACTGGCACATCGGTGCAATCACAATGCGGTTATCCAGCGTAAGTTCGCCCAGCGAGACAGTGGAAAAAAGTTGGCTCATGTTATCTCCATGGTGTTATGACGGACGTGACAGGCAATAACTATAGCGGGGGATTTACCGGGCGGGATGAATGCAACGTGACTTTTTGTGAATGCGGCTGGGCTTAACAGAGTAAACCGCTGCGCTAAGGCAGCGAGGTGAAGAACCCGCTGCCGTTAAAACTGGGTTTTTTATCAGAACTCAGACCTGCGCCATTCCACCATCGACAAACAGTTCTGTCGCGTTAATAAAGCTGGCGGCATCAGACGCGAGAAACGCCACAGTTCGGGCAACTTCCTGTGGCTCACCCAGACGGCCAAGCGGTATCTGTGCGGCCAGCGCATCAAACAAGCCCTGACGCTGATCTTCACTGACCAGATCACCCAGCCCAGGCGTACGAACCGGGCCGGGACTCACGACATTGACCCGGATGCCGCGATCTTTCAGATCCAGCGCCCAGGAACGGGCAAAGTTACGTACCGCCGCTTTACTGGCGCTGTAGACGCTAAACGCCTCTGTTCCCTGTGTCCCGGCGGTTGAACCGGTCAGAATCACCGACGCGCCATCAACCAGTAAAGGCAGGGCTTTCTGCACGGTAAACAGTACGCCGCGCACGTTGGTGCCAAAGATACGGTCAAAGTGCTCTTCAGTAATCGCGCCCAGCGGCAGCATGTCACCGCCACCGGCGTTGGCGAACAGAATATCCAGTCGTCCGGCCTGGGCCGCTATGCGGGAGTAAACTTCGTCGAGATCGTGCAGTTGTGAAGCGTCTGCGCGAATGCCACTTACGGTCCCGCCAATTTCAGCGATGGCGGCATCCAGTTCCGCCTGGCGCCGGCCGGTGATAAAAACCTGTGCGCCCTGTGCCGCCAGTTCCCGTGCGGTAGCCAGGCCAATTCCGCTTGTTCCGCCTGTAACCAGTGCAATTTTTCCTGCGAGTGATGCGTTCATGTGCTTTTCTCCGGATGGTTTCTTTGACAGATTTATCTCTTTCCGGTCAGAGGTGCTGCCGGACTGGTTGCTACTTTAAGAGAGGAGGATTGCCGGATAAATCGGCTAAAATGAAAATGACTGTCCATGTGGGTGGATAATAGGAGGGATTAAATGGATCAGCTGCTGGCGATTAAAGCCTTTTCACGGGTGGTGGAAAGCGGCAGTTTTACCCGGGCGGCGGATTCGCTGAACATGCCGAAAGCGACGCTGAGCAAGCTGGTCCAGGAGCTGGAAGCGCATCTCTCCGTCCGGCTACTGCAACGCACCACCCGGCGTGTGACCGTCACCGCAGAAGGGCAGGAATACTATGAGAAGGCGCTGCGTATCATGCACAATCTCGAGGATATTGATGCCTGTTTTAATGCGCGGCGCAGTAAACCGCGCGGGCAATTACGCGTTGATATCGGCGGGTCTACCGCCAGAGATATTCTCATTCCGCTGCTGCCCGATTTCTTTGCCCGCTATCCGGACATTACGCTGGACCTTGGCGTCTCTGACCGCCCGGCCAACCTGATTAGCGACAACATTGATTGTGTGATCCGTGGTGGCCCGCTGGTCGATTCCACACTGATTGCGCGTCTGATAGGGCACGCCACGCTGATCACCTGCGCGACACCCGCCTATCTGAAAGCATTTGGTGTTCCTGCTTATCCTGATGAACTGCGCAACGGACACCGGCTGGTGAGTTATCTTTCGCCGCAAACCGGCAAGCCATTTCCGTTACGATTTGAATGTCAGGGCGAGAAAATTGAGATCACCAGCGCGCATCGCATTGGCGTAAATGAAAGTAATGCGCATCTGGCGGCGGGACTGGCCGGGCTGGGGATCATTCAGACGTTCAGTTATTCGCTGTCGTCGATTCTGCCGCAGGGCGATATGGTGGAGATCCTGCGAGACTGGCGTCCTGAGGGTTATCCGTTTCATCTTGTTTATCCGCAAAACCGGCACGTGACCCAACGGCTACGGGTGTTTATTGACTGGCTGGTGGAGTGCTTTCCGGCGCGGGTAGCGGGGGAATCCGGCACCTGAGTGCCGGATTGGCAGATTAGTTGCCGCGATAGGTTGAGTAACCAAACGGGCTCAGCAGTAACGGGATATGGTAGTGCTCGCCGCTGGCTTCCATGCTGAACTCAACCGGAATCTCCGGGAAGAAAGTTTTCTGGTTGGTCTTTTTATAGAAGTCACCGGTTTTAAACACCACGCGGTAATTGCCCGCGCTGGCGGTTTTGTCCTGCGGGAACAGGGCGCTGATGCGACCGTTATTATCGGTGACACCTGATGCCAGTTTCACCCAGTTATCCTGCTGCTTTTGATCCAGTTCAACCTCAATACCTGCCGTTGGCTGTCCGGTTTGCAGGTTAAGAACGTGCACGCTCAACGGGTTTTTAGCAGCAGCCGGCTGGGCTGCGATAGCGGATGCGCCAGAGGTCATCAGTAATGTTGCGATCAAAGCATATGAAGTTTTCATCAACGTTTCCTTTATTGATTGTCTGAAGTCGGGTGACAGTGCAGAGAGAGTAATGCGAGTGAGGGCAAAGGGATAATTAACAGGGAGAAATGTGAAATTTCCGAGAAAAAGGGATGCCTTTAGTTACATCATACAATGACTCTATAAAACCATCATTCAGCATTGGTGCAATCATAGCTAGCCAGGAAACAAAGGCGACAGATTAAATCGTCTTTACATTCAGCAGAGATAGCAGGGCGGCAACAGGCTTAAATCGATTTTATATGACGTGAGTCAATGAGTTACAAACCTCACTAATGAAAATAGCCAGCGCGGCGCTGCCGAAATCGCCATCACACGTGAGCGATCCCATATTCAGGACGAGAAGAAATGAGAATGAATAAACTGGCGCTGGCCATGATGTTACTGGCTGGCGCTTCCGGCGTTTCAACTGCAATAGCGGCAGAACCAGCGGCTGCTTCAGCTATTTCGCTCCCGGATCAGCAGCCAGCCAGCTCTGAAGCGCCAGCTACCCGTGAGCCATCGCAGCAACCGGATGATTCCGTGGCGACAACCTCATCCAATCCGGCTTCGGCAGAGCAGCAGTCCGTCGCGACTGCGCCAGTTCAGGTACAGCCTCAGAGAAATCAGCCTTCAACGGCCGTTAATCCGCCCGCAGAGGCAGCTTCCAGAGCAGAAAAAAGTGAGCCACAGCCAGCAGTAACCGATTTGGATGCCACGCAAAAGCCCGCACAGACGCCAGCCGATGAAGCGCTGTTTACGCCTGAACAGGAAGCACGTATTGGTGAGCTGGCGAAAGCCTATTTGCTAAAGCATCCGAAATTATTGATCGAAGTGGATCAGGAACTGCAGAAAATTCAGTATGACGAGCAGATGAAAGCGATGAGCAAAGCGGCTCTTCAGCATCAGGATGAACTGCTGAATGATAAAACTGTGCCAGCAATAGGGCCTGAAAAGGCAAAAGTCGCGGTGATAGAATTCTTCGACTATCAGTGCAGCGTCTGCGCGCGTCAGGCACCGATCATTCAATCTCTTATGAAACATAATCCTCAGGTGCGCTTTATCTTCAAAGAGTGGCCCATTTTTGGTTATCGCTGGAAACCGTCTTTCCAGGCGGCCGAAACCGGATTACGAATCTGGCAACAAAAGGGCGGTGATGCCTATTTGAAGTACCACGATGCACTGTTTGCCAGTGGTCATGTTGAAGGCGCGCTGACTCAAAAAGATGTCACTAAAGCTGCGTCTGCAGCCGGCGCCGGTAAGCTAAAAAACAGCGATATGCTCGGCACATTATCCCGCACGGATATCCTCGCGAAAAATACCGGTTTTCAGGGAACGCCGGAAATGATTGTTATGCCTCTGTCAGGTGCGACCGCAGAGACGGTGACGATTTATCTAGGTGGTGCGATGGAAGAGATGTTGCAGGCGGCGATCAATAAAGCCTCGGGTTCGGCAGGTCATTAAACCCGGCATACTCACAGTTACGTGATGACATTTCATTTAGCGGGTGCGCAGGAGAAACAGTGAGTGCGTGTTTGGGTGCCAGTCATTTAATGTGAATGTCGTGAATGATGGCGGAGGTTCGGGCAGAAGATGCGATGACGTTTTATCTGACTGCCAGCGGCAATAGCCCTTGAGGACAATGATGATCAACGAGGATAACGGCACGGCAGGGAACAGAATAATAAGGCTGAAAGGCTAACCAGATATCCAATTTAACATAATATACATTATGCGCTCTTTGATGCGTACTTCATTATGATACCCGGACATCGCTGAATTCCCGGATTCTGACCCTCTATGACACTCAGCCACTCAGCCACTCAGCCAGCTTATCACACATCAGACCGCGCGATTTTCGCAGGCTTCATGATTGCTCTCCACCTTCTTTTCACAGCAAATCCCGCTCTGTCATTTTTGGGTGTTCGTTGTTGTCTGAAACCTTTCCATGCTGAGCACGCTGTTCTTATGGCTTTGCACTTTTCTGCTTGTCACCCCGCAGCTCATCGTCATGCAATCAGGTTTGATAACGAAAATGCCGCACTGGCCATCGCCTCAGGAATCTCCCGCTTCACTGACCAGATCCGGTATTATGCTCAACTAAAATGGCAACGCTACATGAATTCTGAGATGCCCATGTGGCTCTCTGGCCGCAGAATTTATCACAGCGCGTCATTTCGACATGCGTTTCTTGCCCCTTTATCTACCCATCCCAGAAAATCCCCACAGCCACATGACATCAGATTTCAGGCACGTTAAAGTTGCTGGCTTCGACGGATTCCATGATGAGAGAAAATGAAACGCTTATTTGTTTATGGCACGCTCTGCCCGGGCCGTGAGAATGCCCATATCCTGGAAAACATTGGCGGAGAATGGCTGGCCGGTTCGGTGAACGGAATCTTCTATGAGCGTGGCTGGGGTGCGGCGGCCGATTTTCCTGGCATCGTTCTGGATGAACATGGCCCCGACGTGCCGGGATATCTGTTTGTCTCCGATCAGCTGGATGCTCACTGGCCAATGCTTGATGCGTTTGAAGATGGCTATGATCGCGTCGAAGTTCGCGTTTTTGCCGGGGAAAATCAGCATTACACCGCGTGGATTTATCAGCTCCAGCCACCCCAGTAAACAGCTGCATCTTCCTGACCCGCACAGAGATGCGCGCGCCCTGCTCTTATTGCTGGTTTCAGCAGCTACCGGATGCGCGTTTGACCTCAATACCCAAATGATTGCGCCTGTCTCTGGCGGACAGGAAATAGTATGCAACATACTGATTATCAATGGGTATAATAGCTGCTTAAGCCAACGCTTCGTCATCACAGCCTTTCCCTTAAGCCTGCCCCCTTTCATTACCAGACCAGATAATCAGGCACGATGCCTGACCTTATATTAATTTTAGATCTAATGTATGATGTAACTAAATGGATGGCTATTAGTCCTTCCTTACCCAAATAGCACTAAACACCACCCGCTCACTCTTCTCCCGTTACTCCGGCCAGCGCTGATGCGGAAACAACGACACACGGATATTAAACAGATGGATTAATGGCGCGACCGCTGTACTCTCCTGTCGGGCAATCGGCTCCAGCCGCAGCAGCAACAGATCCAGCTCTTCCAGCAGATCCTGATGCGGCGCTAACTGCAGCGATTTCATCTTGCGCTTCAGATAGAGCGCCAGCTCGTGAAACATCTGCCCGCTATCAATCCGGTGACTCTCCAGCACGTCGCGATACCGTGCATAGAAGTCGTAACAGTTAGCACCCAGCCAGGTCTCAGTAATCAGATACCCTCCCACCACGATATCCGGCACCGGATCGAGCCGTTTACGCGGCAGAATGATGTTCACTCTGTCGAGCATTCGGGCAATAAATTGCTGACGTGACAACAACGTAGCGGAGTTGCGCTCCACCATTTTGACAAACCCTAACAGGTCGCGCAGCCCACGCTGCACCGCTCTTCTTGCTATCCATGACGGTCGTTTGTTGCGGATCAGCGCCGTCAGCACCACCGCGAACATGATCCCTACCATTGACGAGATGGCCGCATTCAGGGTAACGATCAGGTTCGGCACAAAGTGATGGCTTAAACCGATAAAACCAGGAATCTGAATGGCAACACTCAGCCCAATCATATTGGTCGCAGGATTGGCGATTACCAGACTGAGCAGCATCAGACCGGGCAGCAGACAGATCATCAGCGCCTGCAAAGTATTGGCCTGCGGGATCAGAAAAGCGATGTAGAACAGACTCACCACCAGCGCAATCACCACGCCTTTAACGAACAGCTTCATCGGCGTCACCGGGGAATCGACACTGGCAAAGAATGAGCTGATGATCGCCGCCATTAAAGGCGCATTCGCGCCGTCAGCCCAGCCGCTGCCAATCCAGAACAGGCTGGAGAGAAAGGTCGCCAGGAAAGCGGTCAGCGCGGACAGTCTCAGCAGACCTTTATCGATATGACGATGTTCCCGGATATTGCGGATTGCCGCTCCATCCCCGTGGCTATAGAGATCTCCAGCGCGCGCGCTGACATTCTCATAGGCATCGGCAATACGCACAAAGTTAGCCATCCGCTCCAGCAGGCCAATCAGCAGCAGGCTCTCTTCTGTTGCCAGCTGCCCTGCCCGCCATTCCTCTTCCAGTGACGCCTGGCTGGCGGCAATCGCTTCTCGCAGCCCGGCGATATCATTAATGCGGTCGTGGTGCAGCCACAACAGAAATTCCTGAAAAACGTCGGTAACGCTCTGCGGAAAACGAATGTTCAGTTCGGCCAGTACGCCCAGCCGTGACTCAATCGCGGTGAGGGTCGGCAGCAGATAAGTCAGATGCTGATACTGCACGCTGACCAGACGGATGACATTGCGCGCCGCCTCACCCTCATAGACGCAGTGCGTCAGCAGCGTTTCAACATTCAGCGGATAGCCCGCCATCTGAACCAGGATATCTTCCCGCTCCAGTGATTTGTTCTTTGCCATCCCGCTAATCAGTTCATCACAGAGTTTGCGCGCGTTCTGAAACCAGAGATTGACGCTCTGCCCCAGCAGATGATGCATCGACACCGGAAACACCAGCCGGTGAACCAGTGTGCTGCAGAGGATCCCCAGCGTGATCTCCTCAATACGTGAAATCACGGTGTTGATGATCGCCGACGGCGACTCCACGTCGGGAAAGCCCATAATGGCCGCGCTGTAGCCGGCCAGCATAAAGATGTAGCTCTTTGGCGTGCGGTCATGCAGAGAAAGATAAAGGCAGACCGTCACCCACAGCGACACACAGAGGCTGAACAGTACCGGCGACTGCACGGTTTCGGGATAGATGAGCAGAATAAAGATGCCACCAAGCAGCGTGCCCAACAGCCGAAACAGCGATTTCGAGACGGTTGATGCCGCATAGAGTTGCGAGGTGACAAACACGGTGGTCAGCGCCCAGGCGGGTTTTTCAAAGTTAAGTAATAGCGCCACAGAGAGTGCGATAAACGCGGCAAGAGAGGTTTTGCAGGCAAACAAAACCGCGTTTTTGGTAAACCATTTCATCTAATGAGAGCAACCAGGAACTTTCTGAGGCGCGTATCCTGACAGATGCGCCTGCGTTTTACTCTCAGTTAAATTATACAAATTATTACCGGCCGCATCAGGCCGGTTAATTGCCTACTGGCGCACCAGCGCACGGCGCTTATCCAGTAAAAAAGGGCGCAAATACCCTACCGTGTTCGAGAGCAAAATCACCTCTTCCGGCAACCGAATCTTCAGCACCTCTGTCAGGTAAGTTTTGCGCTGCGTCATACGCTGCCAGACATCCGGATAAGCGCGCGCCAGCTCATCACGCAGTGCAGCGTCGGCCAGTCCAACGGTATCTTCGATACTGCAGCCGCCATAGCCTGGCACCGACGGGATAATGTCGATCTGCAGCAACATACCGCTCTTCAGTGTCACGGCTGAATCGGGATAGATGGGCGAACTCAGCCACTCTTCATCCGCCACCAGATGCCCCGGATTAAGATGCCAGCCATACTGCGCCCTGGGCAGTACCGTTTCTATCAGCGAATAGAGTTCGCCGCCGGTGATCCCGATACGCAACTGCTCCAGCCAGCTGACCACCGCGTGATAATAGGGGATGGCCAGACGGGTTAACCAGTTGTTAACGTGACACTGTAACTCAGAAGCCTCACTGACGACATACGCGGCACGGCTGCTCAGCCCGCCTTTGTAGCCGGTGGTCAGCGAGAGCTTATCGCCCTCTGCAATCCGTTTATCTGAAGGATAAAGCCGGGCATAGGCGAAACGCTCGCCGGTCGCCGCAATCGTCACGACCGTGTTCGGCTGACCTTCTGCGTTAAGACGTGCGCCTAACGCCTTCTCCGTGATGCCTGGCTCCACGCTATCCAGCGCAGCCATCATTGCGGTTGAAGCCAGATTGGCACCAGCCTCATAAAACGCCACTTCATCGGCACAATTAATGCAGCGCACCCCGTTGTCAGACGAGATAAACAATCCGGTCGCGTTAACCAGCTGCGCATCACCACCCGCCGCCTGAGCCGCTGCGGCACAGATGAAATGCGGCAGATCGAACATTCTGCCGGTAAGCAACTTCCAGCCCACCAGCCCGGTGCGTTCTCCCGCTACAATCCCGGCCTCGGTTAACAACTGATCCAGCGGCTGCTCACCGCGCATCGGCTGATTGGGCAGCGAAAAGACCGGCGCATGCAGACAGCGACCCGGATTGCGGGCAAAAGGCACCAGCTTCAGGTTCTCATTACCCATGATATAAGTGAGCTCGCCCTGCTGATTCACCACCAGCAACGCCTCCTCGAAGCGCGGAATGAATCCCACCAGATATTCAAAATTGCTGCCGTGCTCTTTATCGGCATAGATAATCAGCTGCGCAATCTGCTGCTGCTGCATCCGCTGAATAATGGCGGCCAGACGGCGATGCAGCGTTTCATCAGACATCACCGGGCTGGCGGCTCCGGGAAATACCGGCGGCGAAGGGATGACTTCCAGGGCATAGCGATTGGCATCCATAATGCACTCCAGTGGCCAGATTGAAGGTGTGATAATTTCCGTTCCCAGGGTAAACCTGATGTTTCTCCTGTAGGGTGCCACCCTCACACAACTTACTCGTTGCGTGTTATCAATAGATGGACATTCCGTTGTAACGATTTGCCTGCCGTGTGCAGGCTTTTTTATGGGTGATTCGCCGCTTTACAGAGCAGAACAGGGTAAACCGAAAAAAAGAAAGCCCGCACTAAGCGGGCTCCGGATGTTATTTGACAGGCACGCCTGCATTCTCCAGCGCTTCAGCCTTTTCGGGATACAGCTCTGCCGTGCCGGCATTCAGGATCACCGCTCCACAGCGAATGCAGTGATCGCCCTTCACATCCGGCACCACGTCATCGGGATCCCCCGTATTAAGACTGACGTCACGCGTGGCGTAGACAAACGCCTCTCCTTCACATCCCGGACACTTCATACCTTGACTCCCCTGTTCAATCTGTCAGATAAGCATAGCTGACAGGCTCTTAGCGATACATGGAAGCACAGGCTTTTCAGGATAGTGCCAGCCATCACTCTCTATGCCGCAACCGCTCCAGCATAATCAGTGAGTGGCTGAAGATGGCATCGGCGATATGTTGCGGAAACCCGGCCGGCAAGGCATCGCGTACCGAGACCACCGCCTGGGGAAACCCCTTAATAAAGAAGTCGAAAATCTGCTGCAGGCTGTCACGATCAAAATTCACCTGTTTCGCCGTGGCGATAAAATGACGTGGGAAGATTTTGTCGATCTCCGTCTTCTTCCCTTTAGTGGCACGCAGTCCCATCGCCAGTTTCAACGCGCGCTTGTTCAGGCCGTTGCCGCCCAGCACCGGATATGCGGAGATCACATCATAAAAGGGTGTCAGGCGATAACTGCCGCCGCGCTCAATAAACAGCGAGAAATTCTTGGCGTGACCGTCAGTCGCGCCAATCAGCCACTGAAACACCTGGAACATCATAAAACGATAGCGATCTTCAAGGGCGTTACTCGATCCCATCAGTATCTGCATGATCTCCGCAATGCCCGGCCCGCCGTCCGACTCATATTTGGTGGACGAAGGCAGTCCCAGCGCCTGACAGAAATCCTCCTGCGGCAGACGGATCAGCCGGGTTTTATCGCGTGACCAGCGGCGGTCAAAGCGCTCAACGGCGAGGGCGCGCATCTTTCCGGCCCGGATAATCGTCGCCTGCGGCACGTCGATACCCAGTGCGCGGGCCAGCGCCAGACAGAGATACTCATTCTCGACGCTTTCACGCATATCCAGCGTCGCGGCCGGTTGTTTAATCTCACCGATCGGCAGCTTAATGATGTGCGACGTGGGTGTGGCCCCGGCAGGAATGCTCCAGCCTTCTTCCGTCAGCAGCAGTGCGGTTTTCTCCTGAGCCCCCGCGACAGAGATGCGAAAATCGGTCTCTTCACGCAGCATCCCCAGCGGAATATCGGACTGATAGGCCGACAGCACGCTTTCGAGCCGGGCTTCGTCCAGCACCTGATAGCGGGCCTGGAGTGCAGGCAGCGGCATATCGGGCGGCAGTAGCATGGTCGCCCCGACGCTGTCACGTCCCACTTCCTGCAACAGGTCAAAGGGCTGTCGGGATTTAATCTGGTAGCGCGCCACGATTCTGTCGCGAATCAAGGGGCTATCCGGCAGCAGGTTGTCGAAGAAATTAATCACGGCGTGTGAGGTGATCGCCTTAACCTGCAACGGCATTGAGAGTGACAGCGGCCTGGAGAGCGGATTACTCAGCCAGCCAGTATCGTACTGAAACTCATGAGCGCCGTTTCGCTGCCGGGTCAGCACACCCACCCGCTCGCCGTTCATCCACGCAATCAGCCTTTGCATTACCACTCGTCCTCATCATGCAATGGAGGTGCTGTGACCTCCTCTTTCTCCTGAACATCCAGACTCACTTCCAGCGCCTGTAACAACTTAAACAGCGTGGCCAGCGAGGTGCTGTCAGGCGCATTTTCAAAGTGAGAGATGGTGGCCTGTTTCAGGCCGACCTTTTTCGCCAGCTCACTCTGGGTCCAGCCATTGCGCTGGCGGATAAGCTTCAGCCGGTTTGCCAGCTGTAGCGGGCTGTATATCATGGGGTGACTCCTTCAGGATCACAGGCTGTAAGCATAGCGCAGGCGCATTATCCCTGACAGGGTATAAATTGCCGCTTATCCTCTGAGAAGGATAATAATTACTTTATACCCTTTAGAGGATAAAATGACAATTATCCTTTATAGGGGATAAAAATACCCATGGAGATGAGAGGAACAGGATGAGCACATTTACCCTTATACATCATGAAAACGACAATGACCGGGAAGCGCTGCTGGCAGGATTAGGGGCTTACAATCGGCAGTTTATCAGCCGCGAGAACTGGGGCCCGCTGTCGGTTTCTCACAGAGATGCAGAGGGCGCGTTGCGCGGAGGATTGATCGCCTCGCGCAAAGGAAACTGGCTCTGCATTGATTTTCTCTGGGTGGACGAAACAGTGCGAGGCAGCGGTCTGGGTCGCGCGCTGATGGAAGCCGCGGAACAGAAGGCGATTAAGATGGGATGTCTCTTTGCGCTGGTAGACACCTTCAGCTTTCAGGCTCTGCCGTTTTATCAGAAACAGGGTTATCAGCAGCAGATGTCCCTGCCCGATTTTCCACAGACCGGGATGCAGCGTCATTACCTGACGAAAACGCTTAGGTTAAAAGAATAACGCTGACCGTAATCAATGCAGTCAGCGTTACAGGGTCACAAACCGGCGATGCGCCGCAGGTCTGCTTCGGCACCGGGCGCTACAGCAAGCACCTGCGCCCCTTTGGTGATGCGGTCGCCTTCGGTGTTGAACGGGTGGTACCAGCCGCCCGCCTCTTTCACCAGGCAATAACCTGCCAGGCAATCCCAGGCGTGCATATAAGGTTCGTAGTAACCCACGACCCGACCGGCGGCGACCCACGCCAGCATCAGCGCGCCCGAGCCAATGCGGATAAAGTTACCGCCCGCCGACAGCAGCGCCGCCACAATCTCGCCAACCTGCTGCGGACTGACATAACTGTTAGCGCCAAAGCCGGTGACGTGGTTTTGCAGCGTGCGTGTGGGATCGACCTGCAGACGACGACCGTTCAGCGTCGCGCCCTGCCCCAGTGCCGCCACATAGCACTCTTCATAGGTGGGTGCGAAAATCACCCCGATAACCGGCACATCGCCGCGCAGCACCGCGACTGAAACACACCAGCTCGGCATCCCATTAAGAAATGGGCTGGTGCCATCGATCGGATCAACCACCCAGGTATAGTCAGAGGTTCCCGCGTGCAGCCCCGACTCCTCGCCCAGGAAGCCGTCATCGGGAAACGCATCCTGTATGCGGCGGGCGATCAGCTGCTCCACTTCACGGTCGGCAATCGATACCACATCCTGCAAATCGTACTTGGTCTCCACCACCAGCGTGTCGCGGCGATTAAAGTAGGATAACGCCGTCGCACCACCTTCACGGGCCACGGCCTCCGCTAAAGCCAGTCGCGCCATTATTTCATCATGCGATTCCATGCTTACTCCTCGGGTTAATCAGATTAACGGGCAATCAGGGCAAGGCCCTGCGGCTTAAAGTTGACGCCGACCAGGGTGGCAAGCGGCAGACGCTGTTCCATCTGCGGGTCGATAATGAACAGCGCGCCCAGCTCGGTAGCGACTTCATATTCAATATGGTCACCCAGCCAGGTGCTGTGGATGACTTCTCCCCGCAACGCCCCCTGACCGTCACCGGACAGGGTAATAAACTGCGGCCGCACTGCCAGCTGGGCACTGCCGGTTTTAGCGCCCGCACCCCGCACCCGGAAACGCTGATTACCCAGACGGACCAGCGCATCATCTGCATCCGCCTGTTCCACTTCACAGGGCAGAATATTCGCTTCCCCCATAAAGTCGGCGATGAAGACCGAATTGGGCGAATGGTAGAGCGTCTCCGGTGCGCCCTGCTGGGCAATATCCCCCTCTTTCATGACAATAATCTTATCGGAGACCGCCAGCGCCTCCTCCTGATCATGGGTCACGTAGACGGCGGTAAACCCGAGCCGCTGCTGCAGATCACGGATATCGGTGCGCACCCGACGGCGCAGACGCTCATCGAGGTTCGACAGCGGCTCATCGAGCAGCAGCACCTGCGGTTCCAGCACCAGCGCACGCGCCACCGCAATACGCTGCTGCTGTCCGCCAGAAAGTTCAGACGGCAGCCGCTGTCCCTGATTCTCCAGCCCCACCAGCTTCAGCCCTTCGCGCGCCCTGTCCTGCGCCTCGCGTTTGTTCATGCCCGAGGAGAGCAGCCCGTAAAGAATATTGTCGATGGCGTTCATGTGGGGAAACAGCGCATAGGACTGAAACACCATCGCCACGTCACGCTCGTTGGCGGGCAAATGCGTCACATCTTTGCCGCCAATCAGAATCCTCCCCGAGGTGGGATGCTCCAGTCCGGCCAGCAGCCGCAGCGTGGTGGTCTTGCCGCAGCCGGAGGGCCCGAGCAGCGTCACCAGCGTGCCCGGCTCTACGGTGAGCGACAGATCCGGCACTGCAGTAAAACCGGCAAAACGCTTTGCGACATGTTCAAACACCACCGATCCGGCGTTAATGGTCGTCATACGGCTCTCTCCTGAGTCAGAGTGGATGCAGAGGGTGCGGCAACAATCACCGCCGGTTGGGTAACACGGCGCAGGCGACGTTCGCCCACCAGCAGCTGGAACAGGCCAATGATCAGCAGCATCACCACGATCAATACCGAAGAGTAGGCAATCGCGACGCCATACTCCCCGTTCTCCACCAGCCCGACAATGTAAGAGGTCGCCATGTTGTATTGGGCGCTGACCAGGAAAATCACCGCGCTGATTGAGGTAATGGCCCGCACGAAGGCGTAGACCAGCGCGGCGCTGATCGCCGGTTTCAGCAGCGGCAGCACCACTTTGCGCAGCGTCCTGAAGCTGTTAGCACCCAGCGTCAGTGAGGCTTCATCCAGGCTTTTATCCAGCTGGCTCATCGCCGCAATCCCGCCACGCACGCCCACCGGCATATTACGAAAGACAAAGCAGGCGATCAGGATCATCGCGGTGCCGGTTATCTCCAGCGGTGGCAGGTTATAGGCCATCACATAACTCACGCCGATGACCGTGCCGGGAATGGCGAAGCTCAGCATCAGCATAAATTCAAAGGTCTGACGGCCGGCAAACTTCTGCCGCACAATCAGCCAGGCCGTCAGCAGCCCCACAATAGCGGTGAGCGGCGCAGCGATCAGGGCAATCTCCAGCGTGGTCCAGAAGGAGTTCCAGGCGACGCCGCTCCAGACCAGCTGACCCTGATTCACGCTGATGCTGAAGGCGCGGATGTAATGATCCAGCGTCAGATTGTTATTCAGCCCCCAGGACTGCACAAAGCCGCCAATCATGATCATGCCGTAGATCACCAGGGTGAAGAGCCCCCACGGAATGACCATGCCATAGACGCTGTAGCGCACCGGACGTGGCAGCATCACGTGACGGCCACCGTCGCCTTTACCGGTCACGGTGGCGAAGCTTTTTCCGGAGAGCCAGACGCGCTGCACCAGAAACGCGGTCAACGTAAAGCCCAGCAGGATCATCGCCAGCACCGCCGCGCGGCTCGGGTCGTTCTGTGCGCCGACCACAGAGAAGAAGATTTCTGTCGAGAGCACGCCATGACTGCCGCCCAGCACCATCGGGTTACCGAAATCAGCCATGCTTTCGATAAAGCTGATTAAGAAGGCGTTGGCCAGACCCGGCGCCATCAGCGGCAGCGAGATGCGGGAGAAAGTACGCCAGCGGCTGGCGCGCAGTGTCTGAGAGGCCTCTTCCAGTGACGGGCTAACGCCCTCAACCACGCCAATCAGCACCAGGAAAGCGATCGGGGTAAACGACAGCACCTGCGCAATCCAGATGCCGGTCATGCCATAGAGCCAGCGGCCCGGTTCGATGCCGAACAGCGTCGCCAGCGATTCTGTCACCACGCCGGAGCGGCCAAACAGCAGGATCAGCGCCAGCCCGATAACAAACGGTGGCGTGATAATCGGCAGAATGGTCAGCATCCGCAGTGCTTTCTTGCACGGCAGCGAGGTGCGCGTGGCCGCCAGCGCAAACGCCAGGCCCAGCAGCGTAGAACCACTGGCGGTCATCAGCGCCAGTCCCAGCGTGCGCCAGGCAGTGCCGCAGGTGCCACCGGTCAAACAGGAGAGACTCCAGATTGCAGGGTCCTGCATATTGGCAATCAGTCCGTCCGGTTTGAAGCCGCCATCAATATCCTGCACCGAGGCGACAAACAGGCTTAACACCGGATAGAGCACAAAGGTGGTGACCAGCGCTACCAGCAGCACAATCGACGCCACCACAAAGGCATCACCTTTCAGCACGCCGCGCTCCGCCAGCGCAAAGGCGAAGATCAGCAAAAATACGGTCAGCAGCAACAGCGCGCCCGCGCCCATCGCCGGTTGTCCCTGCGCCAGCGGGCCAAAGAAATTTTCCAGCCATAGCCAGCTCCAGCCACTGAACCCGATGGCATGCCCTTCCAGCACCAGAAACAGGATTCCCGCGACGCTGAACAGCAGCAGTAGCGCGCTGCGCGTCCGACCCGGCGGCAGAAAAGCGCTGGCAGCAGAGAGCAGCCACAGCGCCACGGCGATGCCCAGCCAGCGATGTAACGCGAGCTGCCCCAGCGCCGGTGCGTTGTTTTCATCACCCCATAAGCTGAACAGCCAGTCTCCACTGAAGAAGCCCTGCTCCAGGCTATACCAGGGCAGCAGCGTCAGCGCGACGGCTCCCGCCAGCAGCGCGCCGGTTAAGCGACGATTGTGCGCATTCATAAATCACCTCAATCAGGAAGCGGACATCAGGCTTACGCCACCGCGGTCTGGCACAAACCCGGCTCAGGCGGCCGGGAGAACGCCACCGTTATTGTGCGCTGGCACCAATCTCTTTATCCCAGCGGCCCAGCAGCGCTTTGCGTTTTGCCGAGTCGCCGTAGGTTTTGAAGTCATAATCGATCAGCTTGATGTTCTCGAAACGCGGCGCATATTCAGAGATCTCCGCCTTGCGATTGGAGGGCAGCTGGAACGATTTTGCCTCTTTCATGTGCGACTGCGCCTCAGCACTGAGCGCCCAGTCATACCAGGCTTTAGCGTTTGCCAGGTTACGTGTCCCTTTGATGATCGACATAGAACCAATCTCATAGCCGGTGCCTTCACAGGGCGCGACGGGCTTAATCGGGAAGCCATCCACTTCCATGGCCACTGCATCGTGCATAAAGACAATGCCGATGGTGGTTTCACCGCGGGCGGCGGCTTTGACCGGCGCCGAGCCGGATTTGGTGTATTGCGAGATGTTGGCGTTGAGCTTCTTCAGGTAATCAAAGGCTTTGTCTTCGCCCATGATCTGCACCAGCGTCGCCAGGGTGTTATAAGCCGTGCCGGACGAGTTGGGATTGGCGATCTGAATCTCGCCTTTAAAGCCTGGGTCGAGCAGGTCAGCCCAGCAGGCCGGGACTTTCAGTTTTTTCTCCGCCAGCAGCCTGGTGTTGTAGCCCCAGCCCAGCGCACCGGCATAGACGCCCACGGTGCGATAACCGGAGATCTCCGCCACTTTTTGTGACCAGGGCTGCTGCTGATCAAGCAGGGGGGATTTGTAGGCCTGAGTTAGTCCCTCTTCGGCAGCCTGCATGTGGGGATCCCCGGTGCCCGCCCACCAGATATCGGTACGGGGATTGCGCGCTTCACTGCGGATACGGGCATAGGCTTCACCGGCAGAGAGCCGCACCATGCTGAGTTTGATGTCGGGATGACTCTGGCTGAACAGCGTCGTCATCTGTTCGCACACCACCACATCCGCAGAACAGATCATATTCAGGTTGCCAGCCGCCGAGGCAGCAAATGGCATCATAGGGCAGACAATGACAGCAGCGAGCAGAGAGGAATAACGCATGATGTTCTCCTGGGGCTGGATGGCGCAGGCGCGCCAGCTTTTGCACATGTGTGCAAACGTATGCGCAAAGTAGTACGGTGACCCGCCGACAGTGTCAATTCACTTGTTACGCAATTGTCAGGCGATGTCACAAATTTGAAACACTTTACGTGCAGCCATACTTTGCACAGCTTTGCAATTTCAGGCAGACTCAGTGCAGACAACGGTGGGACAGGGAAAAAAGATGCAGCAGCTTAAAGCGGTGGTGAGTGCGCAGGATGTGGCTGATCGGGCGGGCGTCTCCCGTTCAGCGGTCTCCCGCACTTTTACGCCAGGTGCCAGCGTGTCGGCGGCCACCCGTCAGCGGGTAATGAAAGCGGCAGAAGAATTGGGCTATCACGTCAATCATCTGGCGCGGGGTCTGGTGCGCAACCGCAGCGGCATCGTCTGCTTAATCGCCTCCGAGGTGGATACGCCCTACCGTGCCAGCCTGGTGCGCTGGATGACCCAGTACCTGCAGGAAGCGGGAAAAGTGGCGATGCTGATTAACACCGACCGTTCAGATGCGAGGGTTTCCGCTGCGCTGCAACAGGCAATTAATTTCCGCGCCGACGCCTCGATTATTCTCTCCGGTATGCCGGACAGCGGCATTACCCGGCTCTGCTACAAACATGGTCAGCATCTGGTGCTGATTAACCGCGACGAATCCCTGCCCGGCACGCTCAATATTAATCTCGACTCCCGCCCTGCCGCCGAAATGGCGGTTAACGCCTTTGTCCGGGCGGGATGCAGTCGCATCGCCTTTGTGAATTCACTGGCGGGCACGCCGAGCCTGCTGAAGCGCGAAGCCGATTTTCTGGCGGCGGCGCAAAAAGCGGGCGTCACGGTTCAGGTGGAGCAGTTCGGCTCGACCTCCTATGAAAGCGGACAGATTCTGGCCCAGCGACTGCTGACGCGTAAAGTCCGCCCTGATGCGGTTTACTGCGCGACCGACCTGCTCGCCTGCGGCTTTATGGATGAGGCACGTCACCGCTTTGCGCTGCGCATTCCGGAGGATCTCTGCATCATGGGGCACGACAACATTCCGCAGTCGGGCTGGGCCTCATACAACCTCACCACCTTTGCGCAGCCGGTGGAGCAGTTCGCCCGCGATGCCATTGCCTGGCTGGTGGAGACGGAAGTGCAGCCGGAGACACTAATGCCCAAAAATGAACAGCAACAGGAGCGCAGAATATATCCGGTGGATGTGGTCTGGCGGGGTTCGGTACGCGGCGGTTAACCGCCCTGTTTTATTTTCTGTCGATGCGCTTTATTCGCTTAAATAATCCCCACGTAATTCCACGCTTCGCTTTAAATATCCCCTTCCCGCTCTGAAAATAATCGGACACTGCGGCCCATAATTCCGATTTCATGACTACGCTTTATCTGCATTATTAAGTTTCCCTGGTTTTACCTGCTCAATGAATCAGCAGTCAGATGTGACAAATATCACATTTGTGCCAGGCTTAATGTCTCAGATAACTCTGTTCAAGGAGCATACAATGGCGACACCTACTAACAAGACGCTCGATCTGGATCAATTCCCTAAGCCTCCTTTTGAGGACCAGCCACAACAGGCGCCAGGCCTTGCCAGCAAGATGATCCCGGTTCCCGACCACGGTGAAACCAGCTATCGCGGCACGGGCCGACTGACTGGCCGCAAGGCGCTGATCACCGGAGGTGACTCCGGTATTGGCCGCGCAGTGGCTATCGCTTATGCCCGTGAAGGCGCAGACGTGGTAATTAACTACCTGCCGGAAGAACAGCCCGACGCCGATGAAGTGATTAAATTAATCGAAGCGGAAGGCCGTAAAGTTTTCGCTATTCCTGGCGACATTCGTTCTGAAGAATTCTGTCAGCAACTGGTTAAAGAAGCCGCCGATAAATTAGGCGGTCTCGATATTCTGGTTAATAACGCCGGTCGTCAGCAATTTAATGAGTCCATTCGTACCCTGAGTACGGAAGATTTTGACGCGACGTTTAAAACCAATGTTTATGCCATGTTCTGGATTACCAAAGCGGCGCTGGAATATCTGCCTCGCGGTGCGTCTATTATTAATACCTCGTCGGTACAGGCGTTTAAACCCAGCGATATTCTGCTCGACTATGCGCAGACTAAAGCGGCAATTGTCGCCTTTACCAAATCCCTGGCGCAGCAGCTGGGTGGCGACGGTATCCGGGTTAACGCCGTGGCGCCAGGTCCATACTGGACCGTGCTGCAGTCCAGCGGTGGCCAGCCGATGGAGAAAGTGAAGCAGTTTGGTGCCGGTACCCCAATGGGCCGTCCGGGCCAGCCGGTGGAGATTGCCCCACTCTACGTCACCCTGGCCTCAACCGAGAGTAGCTACTCCTCCGGTCAGGTCTGGTGCTCTGATGGCGGCACCGGCACACTGTAATCACACGCTGATGGCCGCATAACGCGGCCATTTTTTTGTCCTGCTTTTGCCCCTCAACACACCCCGCGACAGTGAAAAAGTTAAATAAGGAAGCAGACCATGAAAAACCCGATCTTTCATTCGCCGGTCAGAGAAGATGGCTTTGCGGGTCTGGGTGATTATGCCGCTATTGGTGAAGGCCGTTCGGTCGCGCTGATTGCGCCGGATGGTTCTATTGACTGGTGGTGCGCGCCCAACCTCGACGCTAAGCCGCTGTTTGATCGCCTGCTTGATGCCGGACTCGGTGGCTACTTTCAGATCGCCCCGTGTGCGCCTTACCAGGTCTCGCGCCGCTACCGTGACAACAGCAACGTGCTGGAGACCCGCTTCGAAACGGAGAGTGGCACCGTGCTGCTGACCGAGTCGATTAACAGCACGCTGGCGGGCCGTCTGCCGTGGTGCGAACTGGCACGCCGTATTGAGGGCGTCAGCGGTGAAATGGAATTAGCGATCACCCTGCGCTTCGGCACCGCTGCCGAAACCCGTTCGCCCTGGGTAGCCGACAATGAGAAAGGCAAGGTATTTCACATCGCGGAGATCATGGCAATGTTCCGCACCAGTGACGATATTCAGATTACCCAGCTGGATGACGAGCAGGTCTGCGCCACGGTGCGATCCACTGCCGGTTCCCGTTCGCTCTGCGCGCTGCTGGTGACGGAGAAAGAGCCGCTGGCGGTGCCGCCGCTGGAGGCTATCGATCAGCGGATTGAAACCAGCCACACCGGCTGGACCGGCTGGGTGGAGAGCCTGAGTTATCAGGGCAGCTATCCGGCGCTGGTGAAGCGTTCTGCCCTGTCGCTGAAGTTTCTCTGGTACTCCCCGACCGGCGCGCTGGCCGCTGCCGCGACGACCTCCTTACCGGAGGGGATCGGCGGCGACAAAAATTATGATTACCGCTACGCCTGGGTGCGCGACGCCTGCCTGATTATCAAAGCCTTTGTTTATATCGGGGCGCTGGAAGATTGTAAGGCAGCGTTTTCGTGGTTGTCACAGACCATTATGCGTCACGGCGTCAGGCTGCGCGCCTGCTATGCCCTGAACGGTGATGAAGTGCCTGCCGAGCGTTATCCGCCGCTGAGCGGCTATCAGAACTCGCAGCCGGTGCGGGTCGGCAATAATGCCCGCGATCAGCTGCAGCTCAGTATGTATGGCGACATGCTGGTCACCGCGCAGCGCTTTATTGAGGCGGGACACGTACTGGATATTACCACCGCGCGCATGCTGGCCGAACTGGCGAACTGCTGTGCCGATCACTGGCGACAGAAAGATTGTGGCATCTGGGAACTGCCCGAGCTGCAACATTATACCCACTCTAAAATGGCGTGCTGGATGGCGCTGGATCGGGCAGTGGCGCTGGCAAAGAGTCAGCATGTCGAACCGACCTGGCTGGGGCGCTGGCAGCGGGAACGTGACCGTATCCGCGACTGGATCGAGTCGCATTGCTGGTCAGAACAGAAACAGGCTTATCTCTTTTACGCCGGCAGTGACGATCGCCTCGACGCATCGCTGGCGCTGGTTCACAGCTACGGCAATGCGGTCAATCCACAGCGGATGCTCTCGACCTACCGCACCATTCAGCAGGAGCTGGGCGATGGCAGCGCCATGCTCTATCGCTACAGTGGGGTCAGACAGGAAGAGAGTACGTTTCTTGCCTGCGCCTTCTGGCTGGTGGAAGCCTGGGCAGAGATCGGCGAGGTAAACCGGGCAGAACAGGCGATGCAGGAGATACTGGATACGCTGGACGGCCACGGTAACGTCGATATTTTCAATGAGATGTATGACGTCCGCAGTCAGAGCTGGCGCGGCAATATGCCGCAGGGTCTGAGCCATCTGGCGCTGATCTGCGCGGCGCAGGCGCTATCAGAATCGCAGACGTCAGCAGAGGCATTGAAGAAAGGGGCGACTCAGCGCGCTACTGAAGCCGGAAGCGCGGATCGAAGAAAAACGGCTCCACCACGACCTTATTGATGATGCCCGCCGCTGCCGGGTGACGGGGATTGAACAGCGCATTCCATTCACCGGTCAGCGTGCTCGGCACTTTCAACACCAGGCCGTTGTCCGGACTGGCGAGCCAGTCGTCGCCGATCTGCCGGGTGGATGCGGGCGCAGGATCCGCCTGCCAGTCATCAGGTAACGCCGCCAGCGACAGCTCGGTGATCAGCGAGTCAGGGACGCTAATCGCCAGCATCGAATAGTCGTGCGCCAGATCCTGAATGGTGAGGTGCACCAGCGCCTCCAGCACACAGAGCGCCCGGCTCGATCCCATATAGACACAAACCGTTCCGACAGAATTCCAGCGCCCGCCATAGGTGCGGGCACCAAAACCATCAAACGCGGTCATCGCATATTCGCTTTTCACCAAGCGAAAGAAAGGCACCGCCATCAAGTGATCACGCCATGCTCAAGCTGACCAATCAGGTTAATCACCGCTTCTGCACCCGCCACCGTGGTGGTCATCTCCGCCGGTTTTTTACCGCCCAGCGCTTTGGCGGGCGTTTCCAGCCACTGCACCAGACGCTCTCTGTCGTCGCGAAACAGTTTGCTGGCAGCAGAGAGAACGCGGATCAGCATATAGATGCGTCCGCTCTGATCGGGCGAAAAAGTCTGCTCCGGATCTTTCACTTTGCGGTTGTAGGTGGTGCGATCGATGCCCGCCAGACGGCATAACCAGCCCTCATCAAAGGTGGACAATGACGCCGTGCGTTTGATCACGCCGCTGCTGAACCCCACCACAATACGCTGGTGTGCATCGGGAAGTGTTTCCGGCAGATTCAGGGCATGCAGCAGCGACGTATCGCGACGATGCTGAGCGGGTGTATAGATGGCGATGGACATAGCAGCCCTCCTGTTCATTTGATTTTTATTTTAGCGCAAATGAACAAAAGGTGCCAGCCTGCCCCGCAATGAGCAGGCGTGATGCGGGTTATTCAGGCGCACCCTGCTGTAATGCCTGCAGAATCTGCCACGCCGCCCTGATGCGCAGCGGATTGGGGTAATTCTTATTGGCGAGGATCACGATGCCGCTGTTCTGCTCAGGAATAAAGGCGATATAGGCACCAAATCCATTGGTGGCACCGGTTTTATGCACCCAGCTGGCGCTCTGCGACGGCCTGACCGGATTGATCAGGGTCGCCGGACGCGGTTTTAGCGCCACACCATTGTCACTGTCGCTGATTACCGTATCAGCAGTAGCAGGCCAGTCGTACATCTCCCAGCCCAGCCCCTGATAGAGACTCCCGACTTTGAAATAACGCGACTGCGCGGTGCGGATGGCATTGCGCAGCACGGTATTGCCCGAGGATAAGCGGTTGGGATCGACGTTGGCTTGCATAAAAGTAAGCATGTCACGCGCGGTGGATTTAATGCCGTAAGCTTCGGCATCCAGCATGCCGGGGGAAACCCGAACCGGCTGACGATTTTTATAGCCCCAGGCGTAATCCGGCATCATTGATGGCGGCACGGTGATATAGGTGCGCGTCAGCCGCAACGGCTGAAACACATTTCGCTCCATCGCCTGCTCATAATTACCCTTCACCATCAGCGAGCCAAACAGACCGATACTGGCGTTAGAGTACTGACGCAGCGTGCCCGGCGTGGCCTCTGGTTGCCAGTTTTGATAGAAGCTGAGCAGCGAAGCCTGATCGGTGACCTCATCCGGCAGCTGTAAAGGCAGGCCGCCCGCGGTATAGGTCGCCAGATGCAGCATTCGCACCGGACGCCACTGCTCACCGGTCAGCTGCGGCCAGTATTTCTGTACCGGATCGTTAAGACGCATTTCGCCGTTACGGATCATGATCCCGGCCAGCGTGCCGGTAAAGGTTTTACTCACCGAACCCAGCTCAAACAGCGTGTTTTCCGTGACCCGGCGGCCTGACCCGAGATCGGCCACGCCGAAGTTCACAAACTGCGCCCGGCCTTTATAAAGTACCGCCACCGACATGCCGGGGATCTCCTGCTGCTCCATCAGCGGTTCGATCGCGGTTTTAACCAGAGAAGTAACCTGCTGTGAAGAGAGATCGGCGGCAACACAGCTGGCAGAGACAGAGAATAACGCAAGGTAAAACAAAGACTTTTTCATTGGCAACTAAGGGTTTCTTCACGGAATCGGATTATTTACATTGGCTGGCACAGGCCTGTACGCACATCTGAGCCTGTGAACTGCAGGCACCGTTGTCCCGGGTGTTGCAGTGGGATTGTTCTGTGTAGCAGTTGGTCTGGCAGGCGGAGAGATCGCAGCGTGCAGCGACAGGCGTTAGCTGGGCCAGTGGCGCGCGGGCCGGAAAAAGCGGAGCGGGCTGAGCAAAAGCGCTGCTGCCCAGTAATCCGGACAGCAGCAGCGTGAGGATAATTTTCATAACATTTCTCCAGTGGGACGCAGCACATAAGTATGGCCAGTCTGGCGCGCTCCGTCAGAGAAATCTAATCAAATTGAGACAACAGGGGGATGTTGAGTGACATTTACCACACCACGGCTGTAGATATCGTTGAGCCGGGCAATATAACGATCGGTATCATGCTGCTCTTTGATACGCAGAATGGCCGCTTCGCCTTTCTCCTGCAGCATCTCAGGACGTTCGATGATGGCGAGGATCGTTGATTTCAGACCCTCCACCAGCGACTGGCGCAGCTGCATTTTCAGCTCTGCCGAGGTAATACTGTATTCACGGTCAGCGTTCAGCGGGCTCGCAATCACCCAGCCCGCGCTGGCAGGATTGATCTCTGGCAATGCGCGAACGTTGCTGGTGATCACCGGGCAGCCGCTAGCCTGCATCTCCAGCACCGAGAAACCGTAGGTCTCCTGCCAGGTCGGTAACAGTCCGGCATCGCTCTGGCGGAACAGCTGCAGCAGCGTACTGTTTTCCATCTGTGAATGATGCGTGAAGCAGCGATAGCGTTTGATGCGGTTCTCAATGTCCGTGTAAAAAGCGTCATCATCCTGGAACTGGCGATGAGCCACGTTACGACGCTTGGCGAGATCGCCAATCAGCTGCACATCCAGCTGCGACTCGTCTACTTTGCGCTCTTCAATCAGCTCGCTGATCGCCAGCACCACTTCGGCCCCGCCTTTACGGTAGAACTCGTTACCGGCAAAAATCAGTTTCAGCACATCCGACTGGCGCGGCGCTTTATGTTGAACGAACAGCTTCTGTGGCGGATGCAGCACCAGGGTTTTACGGCGGATTTGCTGGGCGATATCCGGTTTGAACAGTTTCATCTGAATGTTCAGCGTGGCGTCCGAGATAGCAATCAGCCCCAGGCAGTTATCTTTTAACAGATAAGGGATCAGGCGTTTCAGCTCAGGGTTATCCTGCTTGGCAACACCCGCCACCGGCAGCACACGCGGCAGCTCCGTTTCGAACGACGCTACCCACTTCTGCTGGGTGATCGCGACTTCGTTAAACAGATGCAGGATGTCAGCCCGTGATGCCCCTGAAAAAGGCACAGGCTGAAAGACAAAGGTTTTATTCTTTTTAAGCAATCGGGTCCGTAACGGATTAATAAAGTAGAACAGATTGCTCTTT
Source organism: Pantoea sp. RCC30.1 (assembly GCF_058148845.1). Classification (NCBI taxonomy): domain Bacteria; kingdom Pseudomonadati; phylum Pseudomonadota; class Gammaproteobacteria; order Enterobacterales; family Erwiniaceae; genus Pantoea; species Pantoea sp. RCC30.1. The sequence continues at coordinate 75,191 of NZ_JBXUHX010000002.1, forward strand.
TTCAGATTGATATATTGGTTATCCGGATTAACTAAGATATTACGTTGCTCCGGATACTGGTTATTTGTGATTCCAATTTTCATGATCGTTTTCCAGAGTCCTTTATGTCCAGAGTGATCTATATCACGCGATCGCTGTGGATACGTTTGAGCAATATCCTAAAAGCCCCTTCCGATGCGCCTTCGACAGTTTTTCTAATGATTACGCCCGGTGATAAAACAGTCATAGTTGTGTCTGATTATGAATATGCGTTTTTTATTAACAGGTGTGTGTAACTGTGTCTGGCTAACTCACTGTTGAATATAGCGAGAATGCTTCAGACAATATTCGCGCCAGTTGTTATGTAAATGTTTTATTATTTGTCAGGAATTATATTAAAGCGAAACGGTAATTTAGTTTATAACTTTTAACGTAAGAAACCGGGTGAGACGCACAGGGGTTCGATAGCGCCTTCTGACGGATCACTGGCCCTGAAATAGTCCACTGTTAATGACTTAAAGCATGAAACGAAAGATGCAGCTTATTCGCCTCTGCACCTTTTTAGCTCGTTTATTTGCCACAATTAAGTGCATCACTTCAGAAACCCAACGTGGGCAGTAACGTAACCGATACCATCCAATCTAATGATTTTATTGATTTTAACCATAACCTCCCTGTTAAGCGCCTCTCTGGTACAAAAGTTGCAGGAATACGATATGCAGACAGGAGAGCATTATGAAAGCAATCGTGATTGGTGGCGGTATTGGCGGAATGAGCAGCGCCATTGCGCTGGAGAAAGCCGGAATTGATGTGGAAGTCTATGAAGCCGTTCAGGAAATGAAGCCCGTCGGTGCCGCGATTTCCATCTGGCCCAACGGGGTTAAATGCCTGAATGCGCTGGGAATGAAAACCGCACTGCGCGAACTGGGCGGCAATATGGCCTTTATGGCCTATCACGACGGCGCCACCGGTGCCCCCCTGACCCGCTTCAGCATGGAGCCGATGGTGAAACAGGTTGGCGAATATCCCTGTCCGGTGGCGCGCGCAGAACTGCAGGCGATGCTGATTGATACTTTTGGCCGTGAGCGGGTGCAGTTTGGTAAGCGGGTGATCCAGGTCGAAGAGACCGCAGACGGCGTGATCGCCACTTTCTCCGATAACAGTCAGGCCAGCGGTGATTTTCTGATTGCCGCGGATGGCACCCATTCGGTGATCCGCGAGTATGTGCTGGAAGAGAAGCTGGAGCGCCGCTACGCCGGTTACGTTAACTGGAATGGTCTGGTCACCGTTGACGAGCGCATTGCGCCCGCCGACCAGTGGACCACGTTTGTCGGTGACGGCAAGCGCGTGTCACTGATGCCGGTCAGCGGCAATCGATTCTACTTCTTCTTTGATGTGCCGCTACCGAAGGGACTGCCGCAGGATCGCAGCACCGTGAAAGCGGACTTAACCGGCTATTTCCAGGGCTGGGCAGCGCCGGTGCAGCAGCTGATCGCGGCGATTAATCCGGACACCACCAACCGGGTAGAGATCCACGACATCGAACCGTTCAGCCGCTTTGTCAAAGGACGTGTTGCCCTGCTGGGTGATGCGGCTCACAGCACCACGCCCGATATTGGTCAGGGAGGCTGCGCGGCGATGGAAGATGCCGTGGTGCTGGCCGCCACGCTGGCGTCCCATTCACTGGGCATCGAAGATGCGCTGCTACGCTATCAGGCGCGTCGCGTTGAGCGGGTAAAAGATCTGGTGCTGAAAGCACGCAAACGCTGTGATGTTACCCATGCTCGCGACCCGGCGGTCACGGCGGAGTGGTATCAGTCACTGAAAAACGAAACCGGTGAGCGGGTGCTGGCCGGAATGTGCGAAACCATTGAAGGTGGCCCGCTGGGTTAACCCCAAAAACAAGGGCTGTCATCGTGACAGCCCTTGTTATTATTAATCTGCCAGACCGCGATTCTTCAGCATCGGCTCCAGCTGCGGTGGTGCGCCCCGCCAGCTTTCATACAGCGTTTTAAGATCGCTGCTGTTCCCCCGCGACAGAATCTTCTGCCGGAAGATGTCGCCGTTTTCACGCGTCAGTCCGCCCTGTTCCGTAAACCACTGATAGCCATCGTCGGCAAGCATCTGCGTCCAGATATAGGCGTAATAACCTGCGGAATAGCCACCGCCCCAGATGTGCTGGAAATAGCTGGAACGATAGCGCGGCGGCACCGCTGTCAGCGCCATATTGTCGCCCTGCAACGCCTGCTGCTCGAATCCCTCCACGCTTTGCGGCGCGGAATCACGGTTAAGGCTATGCCAGTGCAGATCCAGCAGCGCGGCAGCCAGCAACTCGCTCATCTCATAGCCTTTGTTGAACGTTGCAGCCCGGACAATCTTTTCATGCAGCTCAGCGGGCATCAGTTCGTGAGTCTGATAGTGACGGGCGTAATTGCGGAACACCGCCGGCTCGCTGGCCCAGTGCTCATTGATCTGCGAAGGAAACTCGACGAAATCGCGCGGGGTTTCCGTGCCCGACAGGCTCGGATAGCGCTGGCTGGCAAACAGCCCGTGCAGCGTGTGGCCGAACTCATGAAACATCGTGATGACGTCGTCCCAGCTCAGTAGCGCCGGTTCACCGGCTGGCGGTTTGGTGTAGTTACAGACGTTGTAGATCACCGGTTTGCTGTCGAGCAGCGTTGACTGGTTGACGAAGTTACTCATCCAGGCACCGCCGCCTTTGCTGTCGCGTTTGAAGAAGTCGGTGTAGAAGAGCGCCAGCGGTGTCTCATCCGCATCGAAAATCTCATAGACCTGCACGTCAGGATGATAAACCGGCAGATCCTGTCGCGCGGTAAAACGGATGCCATAGAGCTGCGTCGCCGCCCAGAACACCCCATTCTGCAGCACCGAATTCAGTTCAAAGTAGGGCTTAATCTGGCTCTCAGCGAGATCGTAGCGGGCGCGCCGCACCTGTTCGGCATAAAAACGCCAGTCCCAGGCCTGCAGCGTAAAATCACCCTGCTGCTGGTCGATAGTTTGCTGGATGTCCGCCGATTCACGTTCGGCACGGGCGCGCGCGGCTGGCACAATGTTATGCATAAACGCCAGCGCGGCCTTGGGCGTTTTTGCCATCTGATCCTGCAGTTTCCACTCAGCATAGCTGGCAAATCCCAGCAGCCGCGCCTGCTCCGCCCTGACCTGCGCCAGCCGTAACACCAGCTCGCGGGTGTCGTTCTCATCGCCTTTTTCCGTGCGTGTCACACCCGCCTTGAACAGCGCTTCACGGGTTGCGCGATCGGTCAGGCTCTGCAACGCGGGTTGCTGAGTGGTGTTCTGCAGCACCAGCAGCCAGCTTTTCTCCAGACCGCGTGCCTGCGCTTCCGCCTGCGCCACTGCAAGGTCGGCCGGTGACAGCCCCGCCAGCTGCTGCAAATCATCGACCACAAGACCGCCCGCTTTGGTGGCGGCCAGCAGTTTATTGGTGAAACGGGTACTGAGCCGGGCGGCTTCCTGGTTCAACGCTTTAAGCTGCTGCTTCTGCGCCTCCGGCAGATTGGCGCCCGCCAGCTGGAAGCGCTGCCAGATCACCTCAACCAGCCGTTTTGATTCGGCATCCAGTCTGGCGCGCTGCAGATAGACCGCATCGAGCCGTGAAAACAGCGGGCGGTTTAGCATGATGTCATCGTTGAGCGCGGTAAGTTGGGGTGCGACCTCCTCATCCACCTGCTGCAGCCAGGGGCTGGTGTGAGCCGAGGTCATGGCACCGAAAACCAGATTCACCCGGTTGAGCAGTTGGCCGCTTTTCTCCAGCGCCTCAAAGGTGTTGAGAAAGGTGGGCGCTTCGCTGTTCAGGGCGATCGCCTCGATCTCCTGACGCTTCTCCTCGATGCCCGCCTGTAGCGCAGGCAGGAAATCCTGCTCCTCAATCTGGTCAAAGGGAGGTGCCTGGTAAGGCAATGTGCTGACGCTAAAGAAGGGATTCTGACGGGCGTTCATGGTTCGCTCCTGATGGGCATCGCAAAGTCTTATCCTGACAGGTTGCCGCGCAGGCGACAACTCAGGCGATTTGCTGCTGATAAACGCTGATGATTTCACCGGCAATCGCCACCGCAATCTCGGCGGGCAGCTTGCCTTTAACATCTGGCAGGCCAACCGGACAGCGCAGGCGTGCCAGCGGTTCGCTCTGAACGCCCTTGCCTGCCAGCCGGTAGCGGAAACGCTGGTTTTTGGTCTCAGAACCGATCAACCCGGCATAGCGGAAATCGCCGCGTTTCAGCACCGCTTCGCACAGTTCAAAGTCGAGCGGATGATGGTGGGTCATGATAATAAAATAGCTACCCGCAGGCGCCTGCGTCACGCAGTCTAGCGGGTCCTCCGGCTGCCAGGTCACCACGCCAGCGGGAACGCTGCTGAACTGCCCCGGACGGCTATCGATCCAGTTTATGTGACAGGGTAACGTCGCCAGCAGATTCACGACTGCCTGTCCGACGTGGCCCGCGCCGAACAGATATATTTCCGGCTGCGCCTGAAGCAGCGGCTCAAACAGCAGCGTGGTTTTGCCGCCACAGCACTGTCCGAGTCTGGCGCCAAGGCTGAAATCCTCAGTATGTGGCGCGGTTGCCCCGCTCTGCAGCATCGCCCTGGCCTGGGCGATGCACGCAAACTCCAGATGACCGCCTCCGATGGTAAGAAAGCTCTCCTGCTGCGTGACGACCATTTTGCTGCCGCTGTCTCGCGGCACCGAACCACGATCACTGAGCACGGTGATTAATACGCAGCTCTGGCGTTTTTCGCGCAGCTGATGCAGTACACCGATCCAGTCATGATAGATCATTAATGGCTCCCGTCAGACGCTGCACGCCCCAGAAGATGCGCTCCGGCGTCGCGGGCGCATCCAGTAGCGGATGCTGCCGGTAATCGGCCACACTGGCGACCGCATCCTGCAGTGCGCACCAGGCGGCTATCCCTAACATAAACGGCGGTTCGCCCACGGCCTTGGAGTGGAACACCGTATCCTTCGGGTTTTTGCGGTTCTCCACCAGCGTCACCCGCAGGTCCGCCGGGACGTCGCTGATGGCGGGAATTTTGTAGCTTGCCGGACCATCGGTCAGCAGCTGACCTTTATCACTCCACACCAGCTCTTCGCAGGTGAGCCAGCCGACGCCCTGCACGAAGCCCCCTTCGACCTGGCCGATGTCGATGGCCGGATTCAGCGACGCTCCAACGTCATGCAGGATGTCGGCACGCAGCAGGCGGGATTCACCGGTTAAAGTATCGATCACCACTTCGCAGCAGGCCGCACCATAGGCGTAGTAATAGAACGGCGTGCCGCACCCGGCCACGCGGTCGTAATGAATGCCGGGCACGCGGTAGTAACCGGTGGCCGAGAGCGGCACCTGATTCAGCCAGGCCAGCTTCGCCACTTCGGCGAAGGTATAATGTTTCTCTCCGGCACGCACCACGCCGTTGCGGAAGCTCACCGCCGCTGCGTCGCACTGATGCAGTTCGCAAAGCATCGCGGTCATGCGGTCGCGCAGGATTTCAGCCGCATTCTGCGCCGCCTTCCCGTTGAGGTCAGCGCCGCTGGAGGCCGCTGTCGGCGAGGTGTTGGGTACTTTGCCGGTGTCAGTGGGGGTGATCTGAATCTTATCGGTCTCAATCTGCAGCACTTCAGCCACAATCTGAATCACCTTGGTGTTCAGCCCCTGACCCATCTCGGTGCCGCCGTGGTTCAGCTGTACCGTGCCATCGGTGTAGATCAGGATCAGCGCACCCGCCTGATTGAGGAAGCTGGAGGTAAAGGAGATGCCGAATTTTACCGGCGTCAGCGCCAGACCACGTTTCAGCAACGGACTGCAGGCGTTAAACGCCGTGATTTCCGTGCGGCGCGCCTGATAGTCGCTGCTCTGCTCCAGCTGTTCAGTGATCTCATCCAGCAGATTGTCCTCGACCTGCTGGTGGTAATGGGTGATGTTGCGATCCTGCTTGCCATAGTAATTACGCTTGCGCAGCGCCAGCGGATCCAGCCCGCGCTCACGGGCGATATGATCCATGATCTGTTCAATCGCCACCATGCCCTGTGGCCCGCCAAAGCCGCGATAGGCACTGTTCGAGGCAGTGTTGGTACGGCAGCGATAGCCGGTTACCCGCGCATCGCCGAGATAATAGGCGTTATCGGCGTGAAACATGGCACGATCGACGATCGATCCGCTAAGATCCAGCGAATAACCGCAGTTTCCGGCCAGATCGATTTTGATGCCACACAGACGACCATCCTCTTCAACACCCGCGTCGTAGCGCACAAAGAACGGATGGCGTTTGCCGGTAACGCGCATATCGTCGCGGCGCGAGAGCCGCATCTTCGCCGCCCGGCCGGTCTGACGCGCCACGATCGCACAGAGACAGGCGACACCGGCCGCCTGCGTCTCTTTGCCACCAAAGCCGCCGCCCATCCGGCGCATATCAATCGTCACCTGATTCAGGCTGATGCCCATCACTTCCGACACCAGCTTCTGCACTTCAGTAGGATTCTGGGTTGAGGAGAAGACCTGCAACTGCTGATCTTCGCCAGGGATGACCATTGCCGTCTGGGTTTCCAGATAGAAATGCTCCTGGCCGCCAATATGAAACGACCCGCTGACCCGATGCGGCGCACGCGCCAGTGCCGCTTCCACATCACCGCGCTGGTGAATGTGAGGTTCCTGCACAAAGCTGCCCTGTGCCAGCGCCTGTTCCACATCCAGCAGCGGTTCCAGTACCTCATATTCAATCACCGCAGCGGCCGCGCCAAGACGCGCAGCGTCGGGGGATTCCGCCGCCACCGCGATCACGATCTGTCCCAGATATTCCACTTTGTCATGGGCCAGCAGCGGATCGCCTGGCTCCAGAGGCCCAACATCATTGATGCCCGGCACATCCTGCCAGGTCAGGACGCTGACGACGCCGGGAATGGCATAGCACGGCTGCACATCAATATGCAGAATGCGCGCGTGAGCGTGCTCGCTCAGACGCGGGCAGAGATGCAGCAGTCCCGGCAGTTCTGGCTTGTCGTCGATAAAACGCGCCTCGCCGGAGACATGTTTTTCCGCGCTCTCATGGCGATTACTGCGACCCACGCCGCTCTGTAAATCCGCGGCATATTGCGCCTTGATCACCTCTTCGTTGAGTTCAGGACGGTTATGAGACATAGCGGGAGACCTCCAGGCAGGTGATTTCGCCGTTGTGGCGATGCCAGTAGCGGCGTAGCAGGTTTCTTGCCACCTGAAGGCGGTAGTCACTGCTGGCGCGGAAATCGGAAAGCGGCTGGAAATCGGCTTCCAGTGCGGCGGCAGCACGTGACACCGTCACGGCATTCAGCGGTTGACCGATGAGTGCCTGTTCACAGTGACGGGCGCGCTGCGGTGTGGCCGCCATGCCGCCAAAGGCGATGCGGGCGGAACTCACCACGCCCTGTTCGATTTGCAGGTTGAAGGCGGCGAACACAGCAGAGATATCATCATCCAGCCGTTTAGAAACCTTCCAGGCGACAAAGTCAGGTGACACCGTCACCTTATCAATGCGAATGGCGCGAATAAACTCCCCTTTTTCCAGCTGCGTCTGGCGATAGCCGGTAAAGAACTGGTCCAGCGGCAGGCTGCGCTGCTGCTCACCCCGCTGTAACAACAGGCTGGCATTCAGGGCCAGCAGTACCGGCGAGGCATCACCTATCGGGGAGGCGTTGCCGATGTTACCGCCGAGTGTGCCCTGCAGGCGGATTTGCAGTGAAGCAAAGCGTTGCAGCATCTCGCTTACACCGGGAATGCGGCTGGCAAGAAACTCGCTGACCTGCTGCAGCGATGCGCCTGCGCCCAGCAGGTAGTGGTCGTCAAATTCGCTGCAGACTTTCAGCGCGGTAACCTGCTCCAGCGCAATCAACAGCGGTATTCTCTTATGCTGCTGGGTAATCTGCAGGCTGAGATCGGTGCCACCGGCAATCAGCTTCGCATCAGGATGCGCCAGATAGATATCTGCCAGCTGAGACGGGGTTTTGGGCAGGAAGCAGCGGCGACCCTCACCGCCTATCTCCTGCATATCCGGGGTTGCCAGCCCCTCCAGCCGCTGCACAGTGTCGGCAGCGCTGTGATCAAACTGGTCCGTGACCGGCTGCGAACAGAGCTGTTCAGCGGCAGCCATGATTGGCCGGTAGCCGGTGCAGCGGCAGAGGTTGCCCGCCAGCGCGGTCTCCGCCTGATGACGATCCCAGCCCGCTGCATTTTTTTGCAGGCTGAACAACGACATCACAAAACCTGGCGTGCAGAATCCGCATTGCGAGCCGTGGCAGTCGACCATCGCCTGCTGCGCCGGGTGCAGTGCGCGACCATGACGCAGATCCTCAACCGTAATGAGCTGTTTGCCCTGTAACGCAGAGATCAGCGTCAGGCAGCTGTTGACCGTTTCATATTGCATCTCTCCCCCGACGGCTTTGCCGAGAGTGACGCTGCACGCGCCGCAGTCGCCTGAAGCGCAGCCCTCTTTGGTGCCTGGACGATGCTGACGGGTGCGCAGGTAGTTGAGTACTGTGAGATTAGGGTCGAGCGCGTCTTCGCTGACCAGCTGGTTGTTTAACAGAAACTGGATCATGCGGCTTGCTCCTGTGCATCGCGCTGCCAGACCGGGCGACCACCGACCCAGGTCTGGGCAATGTTGCGGTCGTCACCCAGCGTCATTAATACAAACAACTTTTCCCAGATATCTTTGCTGTTGCTGATGCGCAACTGCTGCAGCGCAGAGACCGCCGGGTCGAGCACCACAAAGTCCGCCTCTTTGCCGATGTTGAAATTCCCGATCGCGTGGTCGAGATCCAGTGCGCGCGCGCCGCCCAGTGTGGCGTGATAAAAGGCTTCGGCGGCGCTGAGCCGGTAGTGTTGTAGCTGACCGACTTTGTAAGCTTCGCCCAGGGTCTGTAGCATGTTAAAGGTGGTACCTGCACCGACATCGGTGCCGATCCCCACTTTCACGCCCTGCTGCCAGCTGCGCTTAATGTTAAACAGGCCGCTGCCGAGGAACAGGTTCGAGGTGGGACAGAAGGCAATAGAAGAATCGGTATCGTGCAGACACTGCCACTCTTTCTCTTCCAGGTGCAGGCAGTGCGCAAAGACGCTGCGGCGGCCGGTCAGCTGGTGATGATGATAAACATCCAGATAGCCCTCGCGCTCCGGGAACAGTGCTTTCACCCAGGCGACCTCCTGCGGGTTTTCGCTGAGATGGGTGTGCAGCCAGGTATCCGGAAACTCCTGACGCAGTTGCTGTACTTTTGCCAGCAGCTGCGGGGATGAGGTCGGCGCAAAGCGCGGCGTCAGGGCGTAGCTCAGCCGTCCACGCTGGTGCCAGCGCTCAATCAGCGCCCGTGTCTGCTGGTAGCTCTGTTCCGGAGTTTCGATGAGATTATCGGGCGCATTGCGATCCATCATCACTTTACCGGCGATCAGTCGCATGTTCAGGGCTTCGGCCGCGCTGAACAGCGCCTCCACCGATTGCGGATGGACGGTGCCAAACACCAGCGCGCTGGTGGTGCCGTTAGAGAGCAGCTGATGCAGGAAAAAGGCGGACATTTTTGCAGCGTGATCGGGGCAGTGATACTGCGCTTCGACCGGGAAAGTGTAGTGATTCAACCACTCCAGCAGCTGTTCCCCGAAAGCGCCAATCATTTCTGTCTGCGGATAATGAATGTGGGTATCGACAAAACCCGGCACGATCAGTTTGCCGCGCAGATCGGTCACCAGATGACCCGACAGCATCGCTTCACTGTTCTCCCAGCTATCCAGCCCTGCCACATGTCCATCACGCAGCAGCAGCAGCCCATCCTCCAGATAGCGCGCCTGCCCGGCCAGGTCGTCGGGACGATCCACCACGCCAGTAAAGTCAAAGAAGCTGGCGCGTATCGCCGTGTCGGTTGCTGATAGCATGGGTATGTCCTTTCTGAATGCGCGATTTAATTTTGCCGGTGATTCTCTCTGATATCTTTATAAAACCTTGCAACCTGCGTGCCAGAACCGGAATGAAATAAATTGCTTATTTATCAATAAAATAACCCCGGACAGAGGGCATTGCGCAACAAAGCTGGCTTCTGGTAGCTTAGCAACCGTTTGCGGAGTCGATGCAAACGGTTGCTAAAGAAACCGGGGCACATTGATCATTCTGAGTATGGCCTGCTGCCCGCAAATTTGCCCTTTTAAGGTGCAGGCTGCCCCGAAAAGGCGCAGCGGATAGCATAGTAAAATCCGTTTACAGGCCGGGTCGCTTTTCCACGCGCAGAAGCGGAAATGAAATGCTATGGTGAAGCCATCGACTTTGAAAATGGCATAAGGAACAGTGAGATGATTATTTTTGTCACCGGCGCGACCGCCGGTTTTGGTGAAAGCATCACCCGCCGCTTTATTGAGAATGGTCACAAAGTGATTGCCACCGGACGCCGCGCCGAACGTTTAAAAGCGCTGAAGGATGAGCTGGGCGAGAATTTGTATACCGTGCAGCTGGATGTGCGTAACCGTGCCGCCATTGAAGAGGCGGTGGCACAGTTACCGGCCGAATGGCGCAATATCGATGTGCTGGTTAACAACGCCGGTCTGGCGCTGGGCATTGAGCCTGCGCACAAGGCCAACGTTGAAGACTGGGAAAACATGATCGACACCAATACCAAAGGTCTGGTCTACATGACTCGCGCCCTGCTGCCACAAATGGTGGAGCGTGATGTCGGTCATATCATCAACATCGGTTCGATTGCCGGTAGCTGGCCTTATGCCGGTGGCAACGTTTATGGCGCGACCAAAGCCTTTGTCCGTCAGTTTAGCCTTAATCTGCGCACCGATTTACATGGCACCGCGCTGCGCGTAACCGACATCGAGCCGGGTCTGGTTGGCGGCACTGAATTTTCCAACGTACGTTTTAAAGGCGATGATGACAAAGCGGGTCAGGTTTATGAAGGTGCTAAAGCGCTGACGCCGGAAGATGTGACAGAAGCGGTCTGGTGGGTCGCCACGCTGCCTAAGCATGTCAACATCAATAGCCTTGAGATGATGCCGGTCAGTCAGACGCTGGCGGGCCTGAAAGTCCACAAGCCGTAATTCTCTACAGCGCCAGCCCGCCCGGCTGGCGCTAGCCGCGTCCCCAGCCCATGACGATAATCAGCATGCCGCTGAACGCGATCAGTGCCCCGCTCCAGTCCCACGCGCTTAACTTCACGCCATCCACCACCCGTAACCAGAGCAGTGCGGTGAGCACATAGACGCCACCATAGGCAGCGTAAACCCGTCCGCTGGCAGCAGGATGCAGAGTCAGCAGCCAGACAAACAGCGCCAGACTGGCCGCTGCGGGCAGTAACAGCCAGGCTGAGCCGCCTTTTTTCAGCCACAACCATGGCAGAAAGCAGCCAGTGATCTCCGCCAGTGCGGTAACAAAAAACAGCAAGGCGGTCTTAATCAGCACCCTTACCTCTCCTGAACGTAAACAAACGTCTCACCACTGGTGAGCTAAGAAACGGCGATGATATACTAAGAACTTATGCCATCAGGCTATTTTATTTACCACTCTGAACCCGGGCAGTGCTCAAAATCCTCACGTACTGCATGCACGCCGGATTGTACCGCGCTGACCATGTCCAGACTGACTGCAACAATGACGCCTGATGGGATAGGCTCTAAGAGTACTCGCTGTAACAGCCGTCGCAGATGGCGATGTTTGCGTTAACTAAAGGATATTGTGATGAAAAAAATGATCCCTGCCGTGCTGTTGGTTCTGCTCTCCTCTGCGGCATTGACTGCCACTGCGAACACGAATCGTCTGATCATTGAAGATGGCAGCACCGCGCTGGGCAATGAAGCAGCGCGCCAGGATAAAGAGCAATGGAATGACACGCGCATGCTGCGTAATAAAGTGAATACCCGCGTCGAAAAAGAGTTTGATAAGACCGACCGCGCCTTTGATACCCGCGATAAATGCGAGCAGAGCCTCAATCTCAACGCCTACTGGGAACCTAACACCCTGCGTTGCCTGGATCGTCGTTCAGGTCGCCCGGTAGCGCCGTAAATTTGAGCTATAGTAATGACGGACGACTAACATAAGGAAGACGTGATGAAGCTACAGAGGGTTTTGTTAAGCGCGGCGTTTTTAGCTCTGCCGCTGATGGCACAGGCATCCTGTGAATCGGTGAAAGCCGATATCAGCCAGAAAATCATTCAGAACGGTGTGCCTGAATCAGGTTTTAGTCTCGACGTCGTCGCCAACGATCAGGTTGATCAGGCGGGCGGTCAGGTTGTCGGACATTGTGAAAACGACACACAAAAAATTGTTTATAAGCGCACTGGCCGTGACGACGAAGCAAGCGTCCCCGCCAGTGCCGGCAGTTCGCAGGACGCGCCTGCACAGTAGTCAGATTCACATCAGGGCGACATCCTGTCGCCCTGCCTGCTAGTCCGCCTGTTCCGGCCGCTGACGCGGCATCATCCATGCCACACCCACCGCAAACAGTGCAATCACCAATGCCACCACGAACACCCAGTGGAGTGATGTTGCTATCGCCGCCACCATCTGCTGCAGGGTTTCCGGCTGCAACTGCTGACGACTGGGTTCGGACATAATCTGCTGCACCGGATCCTGCACCTGCGGCAGTCGCCATTGCAGATTCAGATTCAGCACCGCGCCCATAATTGCCGTCCCCACTGCCGAGCCGATCATCCTGCTGAACATGATTGATGCAGTACAGATGCCGCGAATCTGGTAGTCCGCCTGGTTCTGCACGGAAACCAGGAACGTGGTGCTGGTCATCCCCATGCCGGTACCGATCAGAAACGCCGTGAAGCCCGCCTGATAGAGAGAGCTTGCGGGCTGTAAGAACAGCAGCAAGGCGCTGCCGGTGACCAGCAACAGCGCGCCGAGCTGGGCGGTGAAGCGATAGGAGGTGTGCAGCATCAGTCTGCCGCTGAGGGTGCTGGCCAGCGGCCAGCCAATCGACATCATCGCCAGCACACTGCCCGCCTGTAGCGGTGAGCCGCCGCGGATCCCCTGAATCCAGGTGGGCAGAAACGCGCTGATGCCCATCATGGCCGCCCCGATAATCAAATTGCCCGCATTACCGGCCACGATAAGCCGGCTGCGCCAGATGATCAGCGGAAACAGCGGTGCTGCTGAACGCTGCTCATGGCGCTTAAGCTGCCAGCCCGCGAACAGTGAGAAAATCAGGAACGGCACCAGCCAGACGCCCAGCTGTTCTGCCTGTAACAGCGCAACCAGCAGCGCGGTCACGCAGAGCATCAGCCAGCCGCTACCTGCCAGATTCAGCGGCTGCGATTTCTCCTCCTTCTGGTGCGCCGGTAACCAGCGCGCCAGCATCAGCATGCTGATAAGGCCAATCGGCAGATTGACCCAGAAAATCACCGACCAGCTAAAATGCTGCACCAGCCAGGCGCCGGTCAGCGGCCCCACTATCGCCGCCACGCCCCAGACGCTGGAGAGCCAGCCCTGCACGCTGGCGCGTTCGCGCGGCGAATAGATATCCGCCACGATGGTGGAGCTGAGCGGCATGATCGCGCCTGCTCCCAGGCCCTGAAACGCCCGGAACAGGATTAGCCAGGTCATGGTATGGGCGAAGCCACACAGTACCGATCCCACCAGGAAGATGGAGGTGCCGACAAAAAACATCGTTTTGCGCCCCACCATATCCGCCAGCCGCCCGTAAAGCGGCACGCTGACCGCCTGAGTCAGCAGATAGATGGAGAAGACCCAGCCAAACTGCGAAAAACCGCCGAGGTCAGCAATGATGGTGGGCATCGCGGTGGCCACAATGGTGACTTCAATGGCCGCCATAAACATCGCCAGCATGCAGGCAATTAAGATCCAGTGGCGATGTCCGGTCTGGAGTTGTGCGCTTTCAGTCATAGGGTTCCTTTTTTAATCTGCAAGGCTAGCTCAAAAACAGCCGAAGCAGTTTCCCGCGCGTGCGCATCTTCTGCGCCATCTGTGACGGTGTCACTAAAAGTCGATGAATTTTTTTTATTGTCGCATTAGCCCAGCGGCTATGCGGCTTTAACACCATTTTAACCTGTTTCTATCTGACTGATATATGGCTTAAAAGCTGGCTTGTGCAAAAAAGGCCTGCTATAGCATTACCCCATCTTATTCGGTATTCGCTGGAAAAGAGTGGATAAACAGTCAGTTTATCTACATTTTATCGCAGTTTCGGTTTTGGGCGCGGCGGCAATTTTTGTCGCACCTGTCGGGCTGTTTATGGTTGTTATAACAATTGAGATCGTCATCAGGGAGATTCTCCTATGCAAAATGCTTCACTGGCCCAACGCGCCGGTCTGGCACTGCTTGCAGTGGTCGCGGTGATCGCAGTACTGATCTGGGGCTTAGGCTGGGATCAGCTGGTCGCACGTAAAGTCGATCTGCTCTATCTCGGGCAGCAACACCTCTTCTTAGTTTTCTGGTCAATGTTGTTCGCTCTGCTGGTTGGTATTCCCAGCGGCATCCTGCTCAGTCGCCCGTTTGCGCGTCGCTGGGCCGAGTATGTGATGCAGATTTTCAATGTGGGAAACACCCTGCCACCGCTTGCCGTGCTGGCGCTGGCGATGGTGATTCTCGGCATTGGCGATCGTCCGGCGCTGATTGCGCTGTTTCTGGCGTCGCTGCTGCCTATTGTCCGCAACACCTTCTCTGGTCTGAGCGCGGTGCCTCCTTCGCTGATTGAGGCCGCCAACGGTATCGGCATGACCAAATGGCAACGTCTGCGTCAGGTTGAGCTGCCCAATGCCATGCCAGTGATCCTTGCAGGCGTGCGCATCGCCACCGCCATCAACGTCGGTACCGCTCCACTGGCCTTCCTGATTGGTGCCAGCAGCTTTGGTGAGCTGATCTTCCCCGGTATTTATCTGAATGACTTCCCGACGCTGATTCTGGGCGCCGTTGCCACCGCGCTGGTGGCGCTGGTACTGGATATGATGCTGGCCGCGCTGGGCCGCTTTCTGAGTCCGCACGCTGCGGCCTGACCACAAGGAGCTTTGTAATGCTAACGAAGTGGATTAAGAAAAGCGTTGTCGCGCTGACCGCGACGCTTCTGCTAAGCCAGACGGCACAGGCTGCTGCCCCGCTGGTGATGGCAACCAAGAGTTTTACCGAGCAGCATATCCTGTCAGCGATGACGGTGCTGTGGCTGCAGAAGAAAGGCTTTGAGGTGGTCCCTAAACGTAATATCGCCACCACTATTGGTCGTAATGCGCTGCTGAATAAGCAGATTGATATGGTCTGGGAATATACCGGTACTTCACTGATCATCTTTAACCATATCAATCAGCCCATGTCTTCACAGCAGGCGTATGAGACGGTGAAAAGGCTGGATGCCAAACTGGGGCTGGTCTGGCTTAACCCGGCACCCATGAACAACACCTATGCCTTTGCCATGACCCGTAAACGGGCCGAGAAAGAAGGCATCAGCACCATGTCGCAGCTGGTTGCGAAGATTGAGCAGGTGCGGAAATCTGACCCGGATCATAACTGGCGTCTGGGGCTGGACCTGGAGTTCTCCGGTCGTTCTGACGGCATGAAGCCGCTGCAGAAGACCTATAACCTGGAACTCGACCGTCCGCAAATCCGCCAGATGGATCCGGGACTGGTCTACAACGCCATTCGCGACGGATTCGTGGATGCCGGACTGATCTACACCACCGATGGCCGGGTTAAAGGCTTCGACCTGAAAGTGCTGGAGGATGATAAACACTTCTTCCCGAGCTACAACGTGACGCCGGTTGTGCGTCAGGATGTGCTGGCGAGCCATCCTGGGCTGGATACCGCACTGAATCAGCTTTCTGCGCAGATCACCGATGAGGCGATCACGGAGCTGAACAAGCGGGTCGATATCGATCATGAGTCACCGGAAAAAGTGGCGCGTGACTTCCTTCAATCCAAAAACATGCTGTAAGGAGGCACTGTGGATACCCTTCACTACATCATGGATAACTGGAGCACCCTGCTCACCCTGAGCTGGCAGCACAGCTGGCTGGTGCTGGTGGCGGTCGGTCTGGCAATTGTGATTGGCGTACCGCTTGGCATTCTGATTGTACGCGTCAGATGGCTGGCAACGCCGATTCTCGGTATCGCCACCGTGGTGCTGACCATTCCTACCATTGCGCTGTTTGGTCTGATGATTCCGGTGTTTTCACTGATCGGTCAGGGCATCGGCGCGCTGCCGGCGATTACCGCCGTGTTCCTCTACTCGCTGCTGCCGATTGTGCGCAATACCCACACCGCGCTGGAGAATCTGCCGGACGGTCTGCGTGAAGCGGGTCGGGGCATCGGCATGACCTTCTGGCAGCGTCTGCGCTGGGTTGAAATCCCGATGGCGTTGCCAGTGATTTTCGGCGGCATCCGTACCGCCGTGGTGATGAACGTTGGCGTGATGGCGATTGCCGCCGTGATTGGCGCGGGCGGTCTGGGCCAGTTGCTGCTGGATGGTATCAGCGGTAGTGATATTCGTATGTTGATTGCCGGGGCATTGATGATTTGTCTGCTGGCTATTTTTCTTGACTGGCTGCTGCACCGTTTGCAGCAGGCGCTCACTCCAAAGGGGATTCGATAATGATTACGCTGGAAAACCTGACGAAAACCTTTACTCAGAAAAACGGCACCACCAATAAAGCCGTCGATAACGTCAGCCTGCATGTGCCAGCCGGTGAGATGTGTGTGCTGCTGGGGCCATCCGGCTGCGGTAAGACCACCACGCTGAAGATGATTAACCGTCTGATTCCCGCTACCAGCGGCCGGATCCTGATTAATGGTGAAGATACCAGCACCCAGGACACCACCACCCTGCGCCGCAACATCGGCTATGTTATCCAGCAGATAGGTCTGTTTCCCAACATGACCATCGAGGAGAACATTACCGTGGTGCCGCGCATGCTGGGCTGGAACAAGAAGCAGTGCCGTGAGCGGGCAACCGAGCTGATGAGCATGGTCGCGCTGGACCCGACCAAATTCCTGCATCGCTATCCGCGTGAGATGTCCGGTGGTCAGCAGCAGCGTATCGGCGTGATTCGTGCCCTGGCCGCGGACCCACCGGTGCTGCTGATGGATGAGCCGTTTGGTGCCGTTGACCCGATTAACCGAGAAGTGATCCAGAACGAATTTCTCGACATGCAGCGTCAGTTGAAGAAAACCGTGATGCTGGTGAGTCACGATATTGACGAAGCGCTGAAGCTGGGCGACCGCATCGCAGTATTTGGTCAGGGTAAGATCGTGCAGTGCGCCAGCCCGGATGAGTTGCTGGCCACTCCAGCCAATGATTTCGTTGGCTCGTTTGTCGGTCAGGACCGCACGCTTAAGCGTCTGTTACTGGTGCAGGCGGGCGACGTGACCGATCAGCAGCCGACCATCACCGTGCGCCGCTCGACCCCGCTGGATGAAGCTTTTGGCATGATGGATGATAACGACATGCGGTCGATTACCGTGGTCGATGAGGATGGCAAACCGCTGGGCTTCGTGAAACGTCGTGAGGCGCGTAACGCGAGTGGCCGTTGTGAAGAGAAGCTGCACACCTTTAAGGTGACCGGTAAAGCCGAAGAGAACCTTCGCGTGGTGCTGTCAAAACTCTATGAGCACAACACGGTCTGGATGCCGATTGTCGATGAAGAGGGTCGCTATAGCGGGGAGATTTCGCAGGATTATATTGCGGATTACCTCAGCTCGGGTCGAACCCGTCGTCGTCTGAATCCGTAATTTCGTCATAGTGATATAAGTCAGACAAAAAGGGCCACTCAGGCCCTTTTTTTCGAAGAATAACCCCAGCCTGGGTGAGGCTGACAGCAATACAAAATTTCAACCCGAAGGGAACATGGTCAGAGGAGGAAAGCGTCCCACGCCGGGACAGCGTAGCCCATCCCTGGCCCGCGATGCTTTGCTACAGGCGGATGCCCCCATCGCTTTGAATTTCTGAGCCGGCTGTCAGAGCAACTTCGGCCTTGTGCATTATCTAGCTTTCAGTCAGTGTTTCCGCCTCAACCTCTTCCACCGAAGGTGCCTCGTCTGGCAGTACCAGATTGAGCACAATAGCCAGAATGCCGCCGGTCGTCACCGCATGACCAAACAGACTATTAATCAGCGGCGGGAACTGCCTGAGCACCTCCGGCACCGCTTCCACGCCCAGACCAATCCCGAATGAAATGGCGACAATCAGCATCTCACGGCGGCCTAGCGGTGTCTGAGTCATCACCCGGATACCCGCAGCGACCACGCTGCCAAACATCACAATGGTTGCCCCGCCCAGCACTGAAGGCGGGATCTGCTGCAGCAGCGAGCCAACAAAGGGAAAGAGTCCCAGCAGCGCCAGCATAATTCCCAGCAGCATACCGACATAACGACTGGCGACGCCGGTCATCTGAATCACGCCATTATTCTGCGCAAAAGTGGTGTTAGGAAAGGCGGAGAACACCGCTGCCAGCACGCAGCTCAGGCCATCGGCGACGATGCCGCCCTGCAGCCGCTGCTGAAAAGGCTTGCCGGTGATCGGCTGCTGGGAAATCAGGCAGTTGGCGGTGAGATCGCCGACCGCTTCAATCACCGCGATGACGGATACCAGCGCAATCGGCAGGAAAATGGTCCAGTCAAAGGCGAAGCCAAACCGGAAGAAGGCAGGCAGCACCAGCCAGCTGCTCTCCGGCGCGACTTTCAGTTGCAGATGACCGGTTAAGGCTGCCGCAATACAGCCCACCGCGATGCCAGCCACTACCGCCACAAGCCGCGCCCAGCGATTACGCGAACGGTTTAGCGCCACGATCACCAGTAGCGTCAGCGCGCCCAGAGCCAGATTCCCCGGCGAGCCAAAATCGGTGGCGTTGTGACCGCCAGCCCAGTCGGTGATGCTCACTTTGATCAGACTGATGCCAATCAGGGTGATCACCGTGCCGGTCACGACCGGCGTCAGTACCTTGCGCAGCGAGCCAACGCAGCGGCTGATCAGAACCGGAATCAGAGCCGCCACCAGATTGCAGCCAAACAGCATCGCCATAATCTCTTCCGGCGAACCGCCGCGCCCTTTCACCATCAGGCCACCGGAGAGGATCACGCCCAGAAACGCGAAGCTGGTGCCCTGCAGGCAGATCATCCCCGCCCCGACGCCATAAAAGCGTCTGGCCTGCATAAAGGTGCCTAAGCCGGAGACGAACAGCGACATGCTGATCAGATAAGGAAGATAGGTTTGCAACCCCAGCACTGAACCAATGATCAGCGGTGGCGTGATGATGCCCACCACGCTGGCGAGCAGATGTTGCAGCGCAGCGAAAAATGCCGGGATGGGGCCAATGCGGGCTTCAAGCCCATATAACAAACCTTTCTCGTGTGAGTGCGACATGGTGGAACTCCAGCTCTGTGTGATAAGCGGAGTTAATGCATTTTCTGCGCCATACCGTCCCTCTTTCGCGTATTACGAGCCAGGCCGTTAAAATATAAGGGGAAATTTATACAGAGAGCCAGCGGCGAACCTGAAACTTTAGGCTCAACGCTGACTCAGATGACTTTTTTGTTTCATAATCAGGCGATCTTTGCACTCACAGCGTGCAGCGTGTCTGGCTCCAGCAGGGAAATATCGATGTAAGGCGTTAGATCACGCTGTTCTGCCCGCGGCAGATAAGGCAGTTCACCCAGCAGCGGCGCCCCGATTTTTTCGCGCAGGATTTCAATGATGTCGCTGTACTGTGCCAGTCCCGGATTAATGCGATTCGCGACCCAACCGACCAGCGGCAGTCCATCCAGGGCTATCGCTTCTGCCGTCAGCAGGGCGTGACTGATACAGCCCGACTGAATACCGACTACCAGTACCACCGGCAGTTGCTGCTCAACGACCCAGCAGGAGAGCGGACGGCCATCGTTCATCAGGCTCCGCCAGCCGCCGGTGCCCTCCACTACCACGCGATCGGCCTGCTGTGTCAGGCTGCTTAATCCGCGGGTCAGCAAACCATAATCGATGTTCTGCCCCGGATGGGTGCAGATCTCCTCTTCCTGGAAAACCAATGGATTGATCGCCTCATAGGGCAAGTCGATGGAGGAAGCGCTTTGCAGAACCTGTGCATCTTTGTTACGCAGGCCGTCAGCGGTTTTGACCGCACAGCGCGCGACGGGCTTGTAGCCGACTGCACTGAGTCGGGTCTGGATAAAACTTTGTAACAGGGCGCGTGACACCACCGTTTTCCCCACTGCGGTATCGGTACCGGTAACGAATAGTCTGTTCACTCAACTTCTCCTCTCAAACCGTTGCGGTTAATCGGTGATTAACCTTGCTGCGTAACGGCATTTTAAGGAATGGAGGATAAGAACGGATTGCGTTAGCGCAAGTTCAGGTCTGCTTAACCTTGCAACAGTTTCACTAACAGATGTCCGTTATAGAGCGCGTCTTTGATCAGCGCGGCACCGCCCAGCGTTCCCGGCTCGCTAAATTCAGTAGGTGCCAGCTGGATGCTCGCGCTGTAGGCGGGCAGTGACTGCTGCAGAATGGTGTTGCTCACAGCCGGAAACAGTACATCAGCGGCGGCATTAAGAGGGGAACCGATAAGAATATGTTGTGGATTGAAGATGTTGACCATCATCGCCAGAATCCGTCCAACGTGATGACCGACGCTGGCGATGGTATCGCGCGCCAGACGGTCGCCGGACTGCGCGGCCGCGCACAGTGACTCCAGCGTCAGCGGTTGATTATTAAGCAGACTGTCAGGCTGAGCAGGCAGACGTTGTGCCGCCAGCGCCAACAGGCTGCCGGTGCTGGCCACTGTCTCCAGACAACCATGGTTTCCGCAGTAGCACTGCTGACCATACGGATCGATCTGGGTATGGCCAATCTCGACCAGCGCCCTGCCACTTTTATGCAGCAGCTGACCGCCACTGATGACGCCAGCGCCCACAGTTTCATCAATCACGATCTGAATCACATCCTGTGCACCGCGTGAGGCGCCAAACAGCGACTCCGCCAGCGTCCAGGCTGAAATGTCATGCTGCACAAACACCGGTAAGCCGGTTCGCGCCGCCAGCGCATCGCCCAGCGGCATATCACGCACCTCGTAACCCGGCAACCGATGCACTACACCTGACGCGGCGTTGATCAGCCCCGGCAGCGTAATGGCAATCGCCGTGAGGCGTTCCAGCTTCTTTTGATGACGGATAAAGAAGGCATCAACCTGTTCAATCAGCGCGGTGAGTAACGGCTGCGAGGACTCATCAGGCAGCGGCAGGCTGTCTTCCACCAGCGCCCGGCTGCTGAGATCGCGCAGCGTAAAAGTCATTGCGCCGCGATGAAGACGGATCGCCAGATAGTGCCAGGCGTCAGTATCCAGTATCAGGCCTATCGCCGGACGGCCACGACTGCCGGGATCCTGATACTCGGTCTCCTGCACCAGATGCGCGTCGAGCATTTCACGCACAATTTTAGTAATGCTGGCCGGGGCGAGCTGGGCACGGCGGGAAAGTTCGATACGCGAAATGGGACCGTGACGGTCAATTAATCGATATACGACACCTGCATTGGTCTGCTTGATCTGGTCAATGTGGCCAGGTTGACTGTCCGGATTCACAACCCTGCTCCCGGTTATTTTCGCGCTTCTAAATAAACATGCGCCATGGTGAGGCAGATCAGGCGACAGCGTCAAATATTTGATTAAATATGTGATTTATCGCACAGATTGATGCGGTGAACCGGAAGCTTCAGGGCAGATTTTCCCGCAGCAACGCCATCATGTTCTCCATCTGGGCATTCATTTCGCGTCCGGCTGACCAGACCAGCCACAGCTCTGAAATGGCGTCCTCTTCCGTTAACGGCAGCCAGACCAGATCGGCCAGCCGCGCTCGCCGGAATGAGGCAGGCAGAATGGATACGCCCAGACCGGTTGCTACCAGCCCCAGGATGGTCATCGCTTCACCTACTTCCTGGGTGATATAGGGCTTGATGTGATAGCGGTGCAGCAGCGCCAGAATATCGCTGTAGAGCGCGGTTCCGCCCTGAGGATCGAAGAAGACAAAGGGTTCCGTCGCCAGGGCAGTTACAGAGATTTTGTCGGCGTCAGCCAGCGAATGCGCCTTATGCACCACAGCATAAAGCGGCTCGCTCAGCAGCAGCTGATGTCGCAGATCGGCTGGCAGCGGCGTGTTGCGCATTACGCCGAGATCGAGCCGTCCATCATGCAATGGTGCCAGCTGCTGGCGGGTATTGATCTCCTGCATCTGAATATGCACTTGCGGCCAGCGCTGACGAAAGCGGAACAGCGCATCGGAAACCACGGCGGTAAACGGAGCCGAAGAGGTAAAGCCGATCCGCAGCTCTCCCTCTTCACCACGATGCAACCGGGCCGCGCGATTGGCGGCCTGCTCAACCTGTAACAGAATCGCGCGGGCATCATTCAGCAACTGATGTCCGGCTGCGGTGAGCTGTACACTGCGGTTGGTACGGTTAAACAGCCTTGCGCCTGTCTCCGATTCCAGCTGAATAATCTGCTGGCTGAGCGGCGGCTGAGAAATGTTCAGCCGCTGGGCTGCACGCCCGAAATGTAACTCTTCTGCGACCGCAATAAAGTAGCACAGATGACGCAGCTCAATATTCATATTTAAAACGTCTTATTTGAGATTATTAATATATTAGACATCATAATGCCGCTTTCCTAAGCTGACGACAGGTTTTCTGACATAGAGGAAGATGTGTGAGTCGCTCAATACAGGCA
Source organism: Pantoea sp. RCC30.1 (assembly GCF_058148845.1). NCBI lineage: Bacteria > Pseudomonadati > Pseudomonadota > Gammaproteobacteria > Enterobacterales > Erwiniaceae > Pantoea > Pantoea sp. RCC30.1. The sequence goes on from NZ_JBXUHX010000002.1 coordinate 97,873, forward strand.
ACAGTGGATGAGGAAGCGGTGCCTGCCGCGTCTGAGTCCACTGCCGCTTCAGGTTATATCCGCCGGGGAACACCCAAATTTATGCGTGTGACGCTGGCCCTTTTCTCCGCCGGACTGGCAACCTTTGCCCTGCTCTACTGTGTGCAGCCGATTCTGCCGGTGCTCTCTCAGCAGTTTGGTGTTTCTCCTGCGACCAGCAGCCTGTCACTCTCCATCTCTACCGGCCTGATGGCGCTGGGCCTGCTGGTCACCGGTCCGCTCTCTGATGCTGTCGGGCGTAAATCGGTGATGGTGACCGCCCTGATGCTGGCCGCCATCTGCACGCTGATCTCGGCAACAATGACCAGCTGGCACGGCATTCTGATTATGCGGGGGCTGATGGGCCTGTCGCTCAGCGGTGTGGCGGCGGTGGGAATGACCTATCTCAGCGAAGAGATAGATGCGCGAGTCGTCGCCTTTTCGATGGGTTTGTATATCAGCGGTAATTCGATAGGCGGGATGAGCGGACGTCTGCTGAGCGGTGTGCTGACCGACCTTTTCTCCTGGCGGATCGCTGTGGCGGTGATCGGCTGTTTCTCGCTGGCCTCGGCACTGATGTTCTGGAAAATTCTGCCGGCATCGCGGCATTTCAGACCTATCACTCTGCGTCCGCGTAATTTGCTGATTAACTTCCGGCTGCACTGGCGTGATCCGGGCCTGCCATGGCTGTTTGCCGAAGGCTTCCTGCTGATGGGCGCCTTCGTCACTCTGTTCAATTACATTGGCTATCGCTTACTGGACGCGCCCTGGCATCTCAGTCAGGCCATGGTCGGGCTGTTGTCAGTGGTCTATCTCACCGGCTCCTGGAGTTCGCCTAAAGCGGGCGCGCTGACCAGCCGCCTCGGACGCGGACCAGTGATGCTGGGCGCAACGGCCATCATGTTGCTGGGTTTGCTGGCGACGGCCTTTAACTCCCTCTGGCTGATCCTGCCCGGGATGATGCTGTTTACCGCCGGTTTTTTTGCTGCACATGCGGTCGCCAGCGGCTGGATTGGCCCGCGTGCTCGCCGGGCGCGGGGCCAGGCCTCTTCACTCTATCTGTTCAGCTACTACGTGGGTTCCAGCGTGGCGGGCACACTGGGCGGGTTGTTCTGGCATAACTTTGGCTGGAGCGGGATTACGCTGTTTATCAGCATCCTGCTGATTCTGGCCCTGGCCGTTGCCTGGCGTCTGCACAGTAAAAAACTCTGACAACCTCTTCTTTCGCCAGGCCTGACCGGGCCTGGCGACGCATCACACTGAACATTTCATTCAGATCCACAAAAAACAAAACGCCTGTTTCCCGCTATAATCATTTTTATTGTAATAATTCATCTGCTTTGCCTTTTAACACGGCAACAAGGAACGCCTGTGGCTCTCTACTACTACGTCAATAAACAATCGGGATATAACAATAATCATGTGGTTCATGCGGCAGGGTGCCCCCATCTTCCCAACGTGGATAACAGGCTGTTTCTGGGCAGTTTTTATCACGTGAATGCCGCCATTCTGCAGGCAAAAAAATATTATGCAGGCGCAATCGGCTGTGAAAACTGCTGTCCGCTCAATAACACCGGACAGCAGGCCCCTCAGCTCAGTGTGGCCCTGAAGCACACTCAGACGCCGCGTTAAAACCATTGGGCAACGCAGTGGTGAAACGCTTCCCGCTGCGCTGTCCAGCCTCTTTCTGCGTAAAGGCAAACTCCTGCTGCGACTGAATCGCACTCGTCATCGCGCTCAATAATCTCAGGCTATCGCCCTGTAACAGGGCGTTAATAAAAATTCGGCATTAAAAGGCGTTTATAAGGTTTCTCTTCCCAGTTTATTTACTACAATAGCGGTTAATTTGTGACGCAGGTCACTTTCGCTGGGTGTTTCTGCGACATCCAAATTCGCTTTTCTGACTGACTTGACTCCTCATGCAATCAACAACTGTTTCACGTAAAACTGCCTGGCTACGCGTAGTATTGCTGGCTATCGCCGCCTTTGTGTTCAACACCACCGAATTTGTGCCGGTTGGCCTGCTATCCGATATCGCGGCGGACTTTTCTATGCCGACGGCGGATGTCGGGATCATGCTGACCATCTACGCCTGGGTGGTCGCACTGCTCTCGTTGCCACTGATGCTGCTGACGCGCAATGTTGAGCGACGACTGCTGCTGGGTGTGCTGTTCCTGATCTTTATCGTCAGCCACGGGCTTTCAACCGTCGCCTGGGATTTCCGGTCCCTGATGGTGTCCCGCGTGGGCATCGCCCTGTCTCACGCGGTGTTCTGGTCGATCACCGCCTCGCTGGCGATTCGCGTTGCGCCAGCCGGTAAAAAAACGCAGGCACTGAGTATGCTGGCGACGGGTACCGCGCTGGCAATGGTGCTCGGCGTGCCGATTGGCCGCGTGGTCGGTCAGTATCTGGGCTGGCGTACCACCTTCGGCGCGATTGGCCTTTCGGCGCTGGTGCTGATGATTATGCTGGTGCGGATCCTGCCGCGTCTGCCGAGTGAGCATACCGGCTCGCTGAGCAGTGTGCCGATGCTGTTCCGCCGTCCTGCGCTGGTTAGCATGTATCTGCTGGTGACGCTGGTGGTGACCGCACATTACACCGCTTACAGCTATATAGAACCGTTTATGCAGAACGTCGCTCATTCCAGTGGCAACTTCACGACCCTGCTGCTGCTGCTGTTTGGCTCAGCCGGTATTGTGGGCAGCGTGCTGTTCAGTACCCTCGGTAATAAATTCCCCTCCGGGCTGCTGATTGCCGCCATCGCGCTGATCACCCTGTGCATGGGACTGTTGATTTTTGCTGCCGTCCGACCTGCCGCTATTTCAACGCTGTGCATTTTCTGGGGCATGGCGATGATGATGATCGGACTGGGGATGCAGGTGCGGGTGTTATCGCTGGCACCGGATGCCACGGATGTGGCGATGTCGCTAATGTCTGGTATTTACAATATCGGTATTGGCGCGGGCGCGCTGCTGGGCAATCAGGTCAGTCTGCATCTGAGCATGGCGGAAGTCGGGAACGTCGGCGGGATGATTGGTCTGGTGGCGTTACTCTGGTGTGTTTACATCTTCCGTCGTTATCCCCAGTTGCGGAGCAACGGATAAGGCCGTGACTTAAGAATAAAAAAAGGCTTCAGATAAGTGGGTTTATCTGAAGCCTGTTTATGAATATTTATCGTGCTTTTACTTATATAGAACGGCTGTGCCATGCAGGTTGTTGCTGCCAGAGGTCGAAGTGATGCGGAAAGACTTTGCCCCGACATCGCTGGCCTTTTCTGACAGTTGCTGCTCCAGCGAGGTCAGATTAGTACTGCCCGTTGCGCTGATGACGCCGATTTTTTGCTGATCCAGTGGCGTGCTGCTGACCTGCTGGGCCGCCACGCTGGCAAATGAGAGGCCGCTAAGTACAGCCGCCGCCACCATCATGTTGATACGTTTCATAACGAACCCCTTCTCACTTTATCTGTTGAAAAACCACAATTACTGATAAATCACAGCCGTGCCGTGCAGTTTGTTCTGGCCGCTGGTTGAGGTGATGCGGAACGATTTCGCACCGGCTTCATCCGCTTTGGCACTTAGCTGTGATTCAAGGGAGGTCAGGTTGGTGCCGCCCTGTACAGAGATGGTGCCTACTGGCTGCTGATTAGAAGGTTCGCTGGTGACGAGGTCAGCGGCATAAGCGCCAAAAGTCAGGGTAGTCAGTGCCAGAGCTGCCAGGGTGGTTTTGATGGTTTTCATAATATTCTCTCTATTCCGTAATTGAATTCGGTTGGACTGAATCAGGTTGCCGCTATTTAATTAACGACCGTTAAACAAATGATAGACCCCGATGCGGCTTGTCGTCAATATTTATTTAATGAGCGTTATTTTAATCGCGAAGTGGCGTGATTATGGGCTTCACCCCCTTTTCAGACTTAACCATAGGGGCGGTTAGATTGCGCTGGCGCACAAAATGGCAACCCCTGCTGGCGACATCCATAGCGGCCCTTGCACATTTTTATAATGATCGGTAATTTAATAGGGTGTTTTACTGTCAGTGAGGGTGTATGAGTCAGGTTCAGGATTACGATGTTAAGAAATGCCGTGGCCGACCCAAAGTGTTCGATCGCGAAGCTGCGCTCGATAAAGCACTGACTCTGTTCTGGACACACGGTTATGAGGGCACCTCTTTGTCCGATCTTGTCGCCGCAACCGGTGCTAAAGCGCCGACCCTTTACGCAGAGTTTGTGAATAAAGAGGGGCTGTTTCGCGCGGCAATGGAGCGCTATGTGGAGAAGTTCAGCGCATGGCGTGAAGCGGCGTTAGGCGATGACCAGTTACCGGTGGATCGCGCGATTGAAGGCTATTTCCGCGCCACCGCAGCCTGTTTTACCGAACGCGACTCTCCCGGCGGTTGTTTCTTTATCTGCACCTCAACCGCCCTGTCGGCGGCGTCGAAAGAGATTGCCACCATGCTGCACCAGCAGCATCAGTCGCAGGAGCATGTATTAAGAGATTTTCTGCTGGCGCGTCAGCAGCGTGGCGAACTGAGTGCGTCCGTGAACATTCCGGCGCTGTCCCGATATCTGGGTTGTATGCTGCAGGGCATGTCGGTGCGGGCGCGTGAAGGTGTGGATCGAGACGATCTGGAGAGCATTATTGATACGCTGATGGCGATGTGGCCGACGCTGACCGGCCTGTGTCAGGCTAAGCGGTAGAGTATCAGGGCGGCGTTGCCGCCCTGATACTCTTCTATTCCAGAAAGAAAACCGGTTTCAACGGCTGACTGATTGGGCTGTTATCCGCATTCGATGGCATCAGATCTTTCATTGAGGCCCACCAGCGCTGACACACCTCTGTCTTTGCCACCGCGTTCCAGCGCTCCTCTGATTCAATCTCAACGCTGGCGAACAGAAGATGCCGTTCGGCATCCAGCCAGATGGCATAGTTGTGCGCGCCGTGCGCTTTCAGGGTTTCGGCCAGTTCAGGCCAGATCGGTGAGTGGCGACGCTCATACTCCGCATGACAGTCGGCATTCACCTGCATAACAAAGGCTTTACGCAGCATTAGCCGGTCCCACATCCAGCGCCTGTTGCCACGGCTTCACGCCGAAGCGCTCACCCAGCGCGACCAGTTGTTCTGTCGTTATGCTCTGGCGAATCCCACCCATCGACAGCACTTTGACGATCACTTCGGACGATTTCTCCGCTGTGTCTATCAGACCAAAAGTCTCATCGAGCGTCGGGCCTGTACCAAAGACGCCGTGGAACGGCCACATCACCAGGGTGTGCGACTGCATCTGACCGGCTGTTGCGGTGCCAATTTCATCGGTGCCAGGCACCATCCAGGGCAAAACACCTACGCCATCGGGGAAGACCACCAGACATTCGGTGCTGCCTTCCCACAACAGGCGGGTGAAGCGGGCAGAATCCATCTCCACCACATAGCTCAGGGCCATAAAGTTGGTGGCGTGACAGTGCATGATCACCCTATCTGCGCCCTTGCTGACCACTTTACGCACCGCATGAGACTGAAAGTGTGACGCCAGCTCGGACGTGGGCAAGCCCCCATTCGACAGCCCCCAGTGAATTTTATAAGAAAGACCTTTGTCATCGACCTGCAGCAGCGCCAGGCAATCCGCCGGATCCAGCTGGACGTTGCGCATGAATTTCCCTGATCCGGTCACCAGAAACCAGTCGTTCGCCAGTTCTGGTGCGGGTTGTGTCAGCTCAATGCAGCGCGGCGCTTTGCAGAAGTCGGCGGCAAAGGGTTTGACCTCCTCCTCCAGCAGACGCAGGCTGACGTTGCCGCCATTACGTTCGTCCCAGCCCTTCAGCCACATGTCGCTGGTCGCTTTGACCATTCCCTTAACAAACCCGGAAGAAAGAATGCTTTGCATAGTGAAATCCTTAACGTTGGCTCAAGATCTGTTGTTCATAATGACGGACATCGCCTAACCAGCTGGCATCCGCCGGGACGTCATGGCGCAGGCACCAGGCTTCCCATACCGCCTGCCAAGGCAGCGATTTTTGCTCTTCCAGCAGGGCCAGACGCGCGGTGTAATCACCGCTGTTTTCAGCCTGACGCAAACGGTCGGTCGGCTCCAGCAAGGCACGCAGCAGCGCTTTTTTGGTATTACGCGTGCCGATAACCCAGGCGGCAATCCGGTTGATCGAGGCGTCAAAAAAGTCGAGTCCGATGTGCACTTTGCCGAACAGCTGGTGGCGGACGATTTCACTGGCGATTGCCTGGGTTTCATCATCCAGCAGCACCACATGGTCGCTGTCCCAGCGCACCGGACGGCTGACGTGCAGCAGCAGGCGTGGCACATAGAGCATGGCGGCAGAAATTTTGTCGGAGATCACTTCGGTAGGATGGAAATGCCCCGCATCCAGGCAAAGCGCCGTCTGGCGGCTGGCTGCGTAACCGAGATAAAACTCATTAGAGCCCACGGTATAGCTCTCTGCACCAATGCCAAACAGCTTGCTCTCTACCGCATCGATATGATGCTGCGGGTTGAGTTTTTCTGAGATGACCTCATCCAGCGCGCTCATCAGACGCTGACGCGGAGCAAGCCGATCCACGGTGATATCTTTCATGCCATCCGGCACCCAGATATTCATCACTGACGGCGTCCCCAGTTGCTCACCAAAATACGCGGAGATGCGGCGACTGGCTTTGCAGTGATCGATCCAGAACTGACGCACGGTTTTATCACTGTGCGACAGCGTAAAGCCGTCAGCGCTCATCGGATGCGAGAAGCAGCTGGGGTTAAAATCGAGCCCTAAATTATGCTCTTTGGCCCAGGCGACCCAGTTGGCGAAATGGGCAGGTTCAATGGCATCCCGATCTACAGGCTTATCGCTTTCCAGATAAATGGCGTGCAGGTTCAGGCGTTTTGCGCCGGGGATCAGCGACATTGCCTTGTCGATATCACTGCGTAATTCACTGGCATTCCTTGCCCGCCCTGGATAGTCACCCGTCGCCTGAATACCGCCGGTTAATGCGCCCTGTGGATTCTCAAATCCCCGGACATCATCCCCCTGCCAGCAGTGCATCGAGACCGGGATGCGGTCCAGCTGACGGATAGCCTGTTCAACATCAACCCCAATGTCGGCGTAGCGTTGTTTAGCCAGTTCAAAAGCCTGTTCAATCTGCTTAGTCATAAGCGGGTTCCTTAGCGGGTTGACTCAGCGTCGTGAAGCGTGCCTGACTGGCACCGAAGACGCTGTGAGTTTGCGGTTCGAATTTTTCGAGTGGGAAGTTGTTGATGACGCTGCAGCGGAAATCAGCCACATCGATGAGTTCGCCCAGCGCAATCAGCTGGCAACCGACGTTACCCAGCGTGGAGGCTTCAACCGGACCGGCCAGGACTGGAATCTGGCAGGCATCGGCGCAGAGCTGATTAAGAAAACGGTTCTGGCTGCCGCCGCCCACCACATGCAGCTGGCTGAAATCCTTGCCGCGCAGCGCGGCCAGTTCGTGAATGACTTCGCGGTAGAGCAGCGCCAGGCTGTCAAAAATGCAGCGCGCCAGCGCAGCGGCAGACTGCGGAACTGGCATACCCTGTTCTGCGCAGGCATTCTGAATCTCATTGACCATGCTGTCGGGATTGATAAAGCGGGCATCGTTGGGATTGATCAGTGACTCACAGGCAGGCTGGCGGGCCGTCTCTTCAATCAGCGCGCTGAGATCGTCAATTTGCAGTTCGCCGCAGATGCGCTGCAACAGCCATAAGCCCATGATGTTTTTCAGTACCCGGTAGCCTTCTGCGCCGCCCTCATTGGTGATATTGGCGCGCAGCGCAGCGTCGCTGGCATAGGGTTGAAGACTTTCAAAGCCCATCAGCGACCAGGTTCCGGAGCTGAGATAGGCGGCATCCTCCTGCATCAGCGGCGTTGCCAGCACGGCGCTGGCCGTGTCATGTGTGGCGACGGCGATCACCGGAACCGGGATGCCCGCACTAGTGATCCAGTGGCCGACGGTATTGCCCGGAGCCTGCGGCTGTCCGAACCACTGCGCATCAACCCCCGCCCAGGCGAGCAAATCACGATCCCACTCGCCGCTGTGAATATTAAGCATCTGCGTGGTGGTGGCGTTGGTGTATTCCCAGTTGAGCTTGCCGGTCAGGCGATAATACAGGTAGTCCGGGATCATCAGCGCATGCGCCACGCGGGCCTGCCAGTCGGGTTGCTGCTGATGCAGGGCGCGCATTTGATAGAGCGTGTTGAACGGCAGAAACTGAATGCCGGTTCGGGCGTAGATGGCACTGCGGCTCAGTTCCTGCTGTGCCTGCTCCATCAGGCCATGGGTGCGCGCATCGCGGTAGCTGACCGCCTCACCCACCGGCTCGCCCTGTGCATCCAGCAGCACCATGTCCACGCCCCAGGTATCGATCCCGATACTGTCCGGCACGATCCCTTCTTGATCTAACTGACTCAGCCCGGCTCGAATCTCCTGCTCCAGCATCGTCAGATCCCAGCAGTCATAACCGGCACAACGCTGCCGCCTGTTTTTAAAGCGCCGGACCTCACGCAGTGCGAGCTGGCGCTGTGCGGCATCCCAGCGGGCGAGCATGACCCGTCCGCTGGATGCGCCGAGATCGATAGCAACAATGTTTCTCCTGGTCATGGCGAGAATTCCCTGTGATTAAGTGGTCACAGAGTAAAAACCTTGCCGCTTTAACACCTTCCCCGGAGTGCCAGCGGCGAATCAGCCCTGGCAGACTTGCAAAGAACTTCGTGAGAGAGATCACAGAGGCAGCAGTGAGGAGGATGTGACCCCTGCCGCAAAACTGTTAACTGCTGAGGATTTCTTGAAAAATCAGCAGGATTCCTGCTGAGTCAGGCTGAAATTTCAAGGTAAGGTGACGACGTGCTGATTAGACTGCGTTACGGTTTTGTTAATCAGCGAGAGAAGATCATGACCATATTGCACAGTGCGGATTTCTTCCCCGAAGGCGATTACGCGATAGCGATTGAACCCCGGATACCGCAGGCAGCCTTTCCGGAACATCATCATGATTTCCATGAGATTGTGCTGGTTGAGCAAGGCTCCGGCATTCATGTGTTTAATGGTCAGCCACAAACGCTCTGCGCAGGTTGTGTCTGCTTTGTTCGCGATCACGATCGTCATCTCTATGAGCAGACCGATAATCTTTGCCTGACCAACGTGCTTTATCGCAGCCCCGGCGCGTTTCGTTTTCTCTCCGGGCTGCAGGCTTTATTGCCCAGCGATCAGGATGGGCAATACAGCTCTCACTGGCGCATCAATCAAAAAGTGATGGCGCAGGCGTTGAGCGTGGCGGCGCAGATGCAGCCCGATGATGCCTGGTCGCTGGAAAAGCAGGCGCGGCAGGAACAGCTTTTTTTACAGTTGCTGGTGCTGTTGCGTGAAACGTGCATTGATGGACAGAGTCAGGACCAGGAGGCGCGACTGCATCGCCTGCTCGACTGGCTGGGTGATCATTACAGTGACGAGATCGTCTGGGATGAGCTGGCCGATCGCTTTTCGCTCTCTCTGCGTACTCTGCATCGGCAGATGAAACAGCAGACCGGCAGTACGCCGCAGCGCTATCTGAACCGTTTGCGGCTTTTGCAGGCTCGTCATCTGCTGCGTCACAGTGATATGCGTATTACTGATATCGCCTTCCAGTGTGGATTTGGTGACAGCAACCATTTCTCAACCCTGTTCAGGCGCGAATTTGGCTGCGCACCGCGAGCGGAGCGCCAGCAGATGATGTAAAGGAGTCGAACATGGCGTTGATACTCAGTCGGGATGACTATTTTCCCGCCGCTACTCTGCCGGTGGCGGTAGCCGAAAGGATGCCACAACCCTCTTTCCCGCCGCACCGACACGAGTTCAGTGAAATCGTGATTGTCTGGCGCGGCAATGGCCTGCACGTCCTCAACGATCGCCCCTGGCTGATTACCTGTGGCGACGTTTTTTATATCCGCGACAGTGACTGCCATAGCTACGACAGCGTTAACGATCTGGTGCTGGATAACATCCTCTACTGCCGTGACCGCTTTGGTCTTGCCCTTGACTGGAATCAGCTGCTGCCGCAACAGGGCACGGATGTTCCGGGCTGCTGGCGGCTGACCACGCGAGGGATGGCGCTGGCCCGGGGCGTGATCAGCCAGCTGGAGCGTGAGAGCCGTAAAAGCGATCCGCTGTCGGTTCAGCTGTCAGAAGCGCTTTTTTTACAGCTGGCGCTGATCCTGCGTCGTCACGGCTATGCCGCCGACCGTCCGTGGGCGTTGCCAGAGGGCGAACAGCTGGATCTGCTGATGTCAGCCTTACAGGGCGCGATTGCCCGCCCCTTCGATCTGGCAGCGTTTTGTCAGCAGAATCAGCTTAGCGAGCGGGCACTAAGGCAGCTTTTCCGTCAGCAGACCGGTATGACCATTGGTCATTACCTGCGTCAGCTGCAACTCTGTCAGGCTAAATATCTGCTGCGCACCCAGGATTGTCTGATTAGTGAGGTCGCCGCCCGCTGCGGCTTTGATGACAGTAACTATTTCTCGGTGGTCTTCACCCGTGATACCGGTTTAACGCCCAGCGCCTGGCGTCAGCGTTTTATTGCGCCACGGCAGACGATTAAGAGTGCCGAGTCTGAATAAAGCGGGCTTGGGTTGAGGCCGACGAGCCATTAACTGCACAAAATTAGCAGCAATAAATCAGCCAAAAAGCGCATGAAGACGGTCAGAAGATGAAAGCATCCCGCGACATGGACAAAAACGCCAGGCGTGCCAGGGATGGCGGCTTTTGCGGTTTCCCGATCTGACCGTGCTCCCTAAGCGGGCTCGCCCTCACCGCTGGTCAGCTAACGCAACGGGCCTGCTTAGCAGGCCCGTTCTAAACAAAGACAGTACCTGCATTAGCACTCAGGCCGCCATACCCAGACCAACGATATTGGCGGCAATGATAATCACCACACAGCCGATAGATAATACGCTCACCGGGCGACGTCCCGCTGACTTCCACTCTTTCATCAGCAGGCCTACCAGCCCCCCACACAGAACGTAAAGGCTCATGTGCAGCATCCAGCTGACATAGTCATACTGCGCCGGGATGCGGGCATGACCCCAGGCGTAGAAAAAGAACTGCAGATACCACATGGTGCCGCCGAGCACGGCAAAAGCCGTATTAGCAATCAGCAGCGACTTCCCGACGGAGAAGTCTTTACGCACCGACAGCTCTGGCCGGGTGGCCAGCCGCCAGAAGCAGAAGGCCAGATTAACCAGCGCCCCGCCGCCCATGATGATCACGTAGCTGGGTAAAGCCACATAAAGCGGATCGATGCCGAGATTAGCGGCGGCCTGATGCATCGGTTTAGCCGCATCCATCGCAAACGACATACCGGCCGAGAAAATGCCGCACATCACCGCCAGCACCAGTCCCTTCCTGAGATTAAACTCTTCCGCGTTAATCCCCAGCGCGCGCTCCTTTAACAGCCCGGCGCGTGACACAATCCCGACGCCAATCAGCGCTACCAGCACGCCCAGCAGCGTTAACCGGCCACCCGCCGAGGCGAACAGCTCACCAAAGCGCCCCTGTAACAGCGGTGTCATCAGCGTGCCGACCACAAGGGTAATACCAATCGCGATACCGATGCCCATCGACATCCCGAGATAGCGCATGGTCAGGCCGTAGTTGATATTGCCTATGCCCCACATCGCGCCAAACAGGAATACCGGCGTCAGCTGCGACAGCGTAAAACTGCTGTAATAGGCCATAAAGTCCGGTAGCAAAATGGCACTCACCGCCCATGGCAGGATCAGCCACGACATCAGGCCGCCAATCGACCACATAGTTTCCCATGACCATCTTTTCACCTGCTTAAAAGGCGCGTAAAAGCACGCGGCGCTGGCAGCTCCGACAAAATGCCAGAAGATACCCGCAATAATGGCACTGTTCATTGTTATTCCCCGGTTAGGTTGAGGCCTGTCGGAAACCTGTCTGCTTCCGCTCAGCAGGCAGTCTACGTTTTGCAGGAATTCCTCAGCCTTTGGATAAATGCCGGAAGCCGGAGCGAAGTGGCAATTTCTGACCGTTATTCCCGTCAGGGATCACAATTTCACAGTTGTTGTAAAATCGGACCATTAATTAGCTAACTCCCTTATTATTCACTATTTTTCACCGTTCTGCCGTGTGGCCCAGCACAATTCTGATCTGGCTGCCATTGATGCTGGTATGGTGGCAAATCTGCAAAGAAGCCTTTTATTAACGCGGGCAAGGCCGTATAAACTGGGGAAAATTAATTAATTCAGGGATTGGGATGACATCAAAGTGGTTAACACTGTTTCTTTCGCAGTCAGTCAGCCGGGTGATGCTGGATGATCTGCGGGCGATATTACCCGCAGAGGCGATAAAGGTGTTTGTGAATGGCATGGATGAAACGCACTACGCCACCATTGAATGTCTGCAGGCGGAGAAACATTGTGCGCTTATCGCCTCAGCGATTGTGGTCTGGCGTCAGCTCGGCCATGTGCGTCATATTCTTTATAAAAAAGGCGAGGTGTTGCGAGAGGAGAACGATGCCACACAGTTCCAGCTCTTTACCCTGCTGAAAACCCACCGCGCAGTCCTCCAGATCTCATGATAAGATCGTGGCCCCTGAAATCGCTGTTTGCAGCAGGTTGAATATGAGAATTGGAATTCTGTTTCCGATCGCCATCATCGTGGCGGGCGTGGGCTTTCTGGCGTGGTTTATTGGCAGCGGCCTGGCGATGCCAGGCTCCTGAGCGTTAGCGCAGCTGACTATCTTTACTGCCCCGACGATTATACAAGCTGCTGGTCTGCTGCTGTTTATCGATTTTTTCCTGACACGTCACGCAGTAGTGCACCCCTTTCAGCGCCTGACGACGCGCTTCCGGAATCGGTTCGCCGCAAAGTTCACATTCGGTGGAGCTTTCACCCTGCCCGATTGATTGTCTTACCCGCTCGATTCCGTCGTTAACGGTGCTATCAATCTGTTCCTGTACTGCGCCTTCTGCCGCCCATCCGCTTGCCATTATTTAACCCCTTTTTCACGACTTTACTCCTTTAAATCTACAACAGATTGACGTTTTTGCCGCAGAACTCACCGATATCTGTGATTGGCTGCCAGCCGGACTTGCAAGCTGGCAATAGGCCAAAGGTCACGCTGAGCATTCTGTTTCACCCTGCTATTACATTACTGCAACGTATCGATAGCGGAGAGCTAAGCGAATGACAACACATCATCAACATTACATTAATGGCGGGTTCGCCGCCCATCAGGGTGACCAGTGGATTGAGGTGATCAATCCTGCCACTGAGGCACTACTGTCACGTATTCCCGAAGGCACTCGTCAGGATGCCTGCCTTGCCATCGACGCCGCAGAGGCGGCTCAGCCGGGATGGGAAGCGCTGCCCGCGGTTGAACGCGGTCTATGGCTGCACAAAATCGCCACCGCCATCCGTGACCGCGAGCCGGAACTAACGGCAACCATCGTGGCTGAGGGCGGCAAAACGCAAGGACTGGCGAAGACGGAGGTGCTGTTTACTGCTGACTATCACGATTACATGGCAGAGTGGGCGCGGCGTTATGAAGGCGAGATCATTAACAGCGACCGCCCCAACGAAAATATCTTCCTGTTTAAAAAGGCAATAGGGGTCACCACCGGGATTTTGCCGTGGAACTTCCCTTTCTTTCTTATTGCCCGCAAAGCGGCGCCTGCCCTGATCACCGGCAACACCATCGTGATTAAACCCAGTGAGCTGACGCCGAATAATGCGGCCCTGTTTGCCGACATCATTCAAAAGATTGGCCTGCCTGCGGGCGTGATCAACATTGTCTATGGACTGGGGCCGGAAGTGGGACAGGAACTGGCAGCAAACCCAAAAGTCGGGCTGGTGAGCCTGACCGGCAGCGTCGGAGCAGGTATCGCCACCATGGAAGCCGCCGCTAAAAACGTCACAAAAGTGTCGCTGGAACTGGGCGGCAAAGCCCCCGCCATCGTGATGGATGATGCGGATCTCGATCTGGCGGTGCGGGCAATTGTCAGTTCGCGGATGATTAACAGCGGCCAGGTCTGTAACTGCGCAGAGCGGGTCTATGTGCAGGAAGGTATTTACGATCGTTTTATCCGCGCGCTGACCACCGCGTTTCAGCAGGTGACATTTGGCGATCCGGCCGAACTCAGCGATATCGACATGGGGCCGCTGATTACAGCCGCAGCCCGGGATCGGGTTGAGCAGAAAGTGGCGGATGCGGTCGCCGCCGGGGCTAACGTGGTGCTGGGCGGCAAGCGCGCCGGGGATAAGGGCTTCTTCTTTCAGCCTACGCTGCTAACCCATGTGCGTCAGGAGATGGCGATTATGCAGGAGGAGATTTTTGGCCCGGTGCTGCCGGTGATGACCTTCAAAACGCTGGATGAGGCGATCGCGCTGGCTAACGACTGCGAATATGGGCTGACCTCCTCGATTTATACCCGGGATCTCAATACCACGATGACTGCGCTGCGGAAGCTGAAGTTCGGCGAGACCTATGTTAATCGTGAGAACTTCGAGGCGATGCAGGGTTTTCATGCCGGATGGCGTAAGTCGGGTATCGGCGGTGCCGATGGGAAACATGGTCTGGAGGAGTTTCTGCAGACCCATGTTGCTTACCTGCAGTTCAGTTAAGCGCAGGCTCGATCTTACCGCTTCCCATTCCTGACTTTGTCAGTAACAAAATGGGCCAGCTAACCGGCCCATTTTGCTATGCCACCCGCTTACTGCAGCGCAGCAGCGCGATGCCACTCAGTACCGCCACCGCCATCAGGTAATAGCCTGGCGCCAGACTGCTGCCGGTAGCAGCAATCAGCATGCTGCAAATCAGCGGCGCAAACCCGCCAAATACCGTCACGGCCACGTTGTAACTGATCGCCATACCGCTGGCACGCGTGGTCGACGGGAAGAGATCCGCCATCACCGACGGTACCGTCGAGAAATAGACCGACTTCAGCAGCGCCATCCAGGCGACCAGCAGAATCAGCGTGGCAGGCGTGGTGTGATCGACCATCCATTTGAAAGCAGGATAGATGGTCGCCATCAGCAGCAGCAGCGATCCCCACATCAGCGGCAACCGGCCAATCCGCTCCGCCCACAATCCCATAATGGGCGTCACCACCGTCAGAATAATTCCCGCGATCAGGGTGGCGGTGAAAGCCACCGATCCCGGCAGATGCAGCGTTTTGGTGGCGTAGGTCGGTATGTAGTTGAGCATGTAGTTTACTGCGGTCGAAATCACCATCACGCCAATCGCCAGGGTGATCAGCGCTTTCTGCCGCCCGAACAGCGTCTTCAGCGGTGCGGATTCCTTTTCCTGCAAGGCAAAGCTGGCGGGTTCCTGCACATGACGGCGAATGTAGATCCCCAGCGGGCCAATCAGCAGGCCAAAGGCAAACGGGATGCGCCATCCCCACGCCTGAATATCACTTTCGCTCAGCCAGTGGGTCAGCCCCAGCCCGAATGCCGATGCCATCAGTGTGCTGGCACCCTGAGTGGCGAATTGCCAGCTGGCGATAAAGGCTTTGCGCTCAGGAAAGTGCTCCACCAGGAAGGCGGTGGAACTGCCAAATTCGCCCCCGGCAGAGAAACCCTGAATCAGACGCGCCAGGATGATCAGCAGCGGTGCTGCCAGACCGATAGTGGCGTAACCCGGCATAAACGTAATGATCGCCCCGCCCAGCATCATCAGGTTAATCGATAGCAGCAGCGCCTTTTTGCGGCCATGACGGTCGGCATAGTTGCCCAGCACAATGGCACCCAGAGGACGGATCAGAAAGGAGATACCAAAGCTGCCAAAGGTCAGTAACAGCGACACCGACGGATCGCTGACCGGAAAGAAGACGTGCGCGATGTAGCTGGCGAAAAAGCCATAAACCGCGATGTCGAACCACTCCAGCGCGTTGCCGATGCAGGTGGCGAATAGCGTTTTGTGCAGGCTCGGTTTCACCTGCGAGGTCGTCTGCGTAATGCGACTCATTGTTCACCTCTCCGCCACTGATGGTGGCGCGTCATCAGCTGTTCGCCCTCTTCGCCCAGTTGCCAGAAGAGCCGCGTCATAATCGCCAGGCCTTCGCGTGCAATGGAGTTGAGCATATGTTCGTTGACGCCGTGCTGACCGCAGGCGGGATAGGAATGCGGCACCCACAGCGTCGGCAGGCCGAGGATATTGGCGAAGACTTCATTCGGCAGTGAACCGCCGAGATTGGGCAACAGCGCCGGTTTTTTACCGCTGCTGCGGGCCAGCGTATCCAGCGACCAGGCCACCAGCGGATCCTGCGGATCAAGTCGTGTCGCCGGTGAACCGCGCAGAAATTCCACACTGACGTTATCGAAGCCGTGCTGACGCAGATGACTTTCAACGTGCTGCACCAGATTTTCCCAGTCAGTGCCGACCACAAATCGCAGCTGACATACCGCCGTGGCGCTGCCCGGAATGGCGTTCATCGGACGTGCTGGATTGCCGGTTTCAAACGCCAGCACCTCCAGCGTGTTCCAGCCATAAAGTCGCTCTGCAGGCGTCAGGCCCGGCTCGCCCCAGCCTTCTGCCAGCGCCGGGTCGCCCGGCATACCGCCTACCTCAATATCACTGAGGATGGCGCGCACCGCGTCGGTCAACGAGTCCGGTTTCAGCGCAGCGACCTGCAATACGCCCTGCGCATTCACCAGGCAGGCGATCGCATTGGCCAGCTGGGTGCCGGGATTAGTGAGCAGTCCACCCCAGTTGCCGGAGTGATAGGCGTTGTCACGCGCCTGAATAGTCAGACGAAAGTTCGCCGCGCCTCGCGAACCCAGGAACAGCGTGGGTCGCACTGCGTTGAGTCGTGGGCCATCAGAGGCGATAAAGAGATCGGCCTTTAATAGCGCCTGCTGCTGCTGGCAGATCGCCGCCAGCCCCGGTGAACTGATCTCTTCGCCCATTTCAAACAGGATTTTGCAGTTAAAGCCCAGTTTTCCACCACGCGCCTGCCACACCTGCTCCAGCGCCGCGAGATTAACGCAGTGCTGTCCTTTGTTGTCCGCGCTGCCGCGTCCATACAGGCGATCGTCTTCGGCAGTAAGTTGCCAGGGCGATAAGCCTTCGCGCCAGTTTTCATCGTCGCCGAACACCACATCACCGTGGCCGTAGCAGAGCAGTGTCGGTTTTAACGGATCTTCAATGCGAGTGGCGATCAGAAATGGCGGGCTGCCGGGCTGCGGATTGTCAAACGGGTGAAGCATGAATCCCATTTTCGCCAGTTGCGGGCCAATTTCCTGCTGCAGATAGTGGTCAAGCTCCGCCTTTCTGCTGGCGTGCTGGCTTTCGGTCACGCAGGCAACGCGCCGTGCCAGCAGTTGCTGAAACTCACCGCTATCGAAATAGTGCATCGCCTGGTCAACTGCCTGTTGCTCTGTCATGTTTGCCCTGTCTGTTTTTTTTATCGTGCTTTATCTTTGACAAACTTCTCTCTTTGCCACAATTATCAATTTATCGAGTGAGCATTGCTTTTAAAGCAACCCATCACTGCCCTTTTATGATGCGTTTTACCGGAGTGACCATGATAAGCAGCGAGATCCGCTATTTCCTGGCGGTCGTTGAGAACGGCTCGCTGAGCGCCGCCAGTGAGCAACTGTTTGTCGCGGTGTCGGCAATCAGTCGTCAGATTCAGCGGCTGGAGGCACAGGTCGGGGTGCCGCTGTTTGAGCGTCATGCGCGCGGCATGGTGCTGAATGAGGCAGGTGAGATTTTTGCGCATCACGTACGTAAGAGTCAGCTCGATATGGAGTATGCGCTGGCGGAGATTAAGGGGTTGAAAGCGGTACGCCGCAGCCTGATCCGCATCGCCTGCACGGATGGGATGGCGTTTAGTCTGTTGCCTGGCCTGCTGGCGGAGTTTCGACTGGCGAATCCCGGCGCACTGTTTGCGATTAACGTGACGCACTCGCAGGGCGTAGCGGCCTGTGTCAGGGCGGGTGAATGCGATGTGGCGCTGCAGTTTAGTCTGCAGCCGGAGCGCAGCGTTGAGGTGCTTGGTTCGTGGCCCGCACCGGTGTTGCTGGCGATGCATGAGTCACATCCGCTGGCGTCACGTGAGGTGACGCTGGGCGATCTGCATCGCTGGCCGCTGGCGCTGCCGGGCCATCACACCACCGTCCGGCAGCTGTTTGATCTTTCCTGTCAGATGAATGACTGCGTGGTGGAGCCGGTGCTGACCTGCGACTATTTCGCTACGCTTTATCACTTTTTGCTGCATACGCCGCAGGCGGTGACCATCTGTAGCGCCTTTACGCTGTTGTTTGAGCGCGATGCGCAAAATCTGGTGTTGCGGTCGATGGGGGTGGATCAGTTGAGTCAGCGGACGTTGCAGCTTCAGACGGTGTCGGGCCGTCAGCGCAACGCGGCACTGACACTGTTTCTGCAGTTTTTGCAACAGCGGCTGACAGAGATGGATCAGCAGGTGAGGATGGGATGAAGGGCCCACTGATGCGCGGGCCATTGAAGTTAACTGCCACGGGTTACTGCTTAATATCAACCTGATAGAAAATATGTTTTCCGAACGGGTCGACCTGATAACCGCTGACCGATTTGCGTACCGGCTCAAAGATGGTGGAGTGCGCAATCATCACGGCCGGCATCTGATCATGCATTATCTGCTGCGCCTGCAGATAGAGCGCGGTGCGTTTGCCCTGATCCGGCTCGGCGCGGGCTTCGGTGATTAACTTCTCAAACGGCTGGTAGCACCATTTTGAGGAGTTGGAACCGCCCTGTGCGGAGGTACAACTGTAAAGCGGGCCGAAGAAGTTGTCGGGATCGCCGGTCGCGGTGGTCCAGCCCATCAGCGCCGCCTGATGCTCGCCGCTGCGTACACGTTTCAGGTATTCGCCCCACTCATAGCTGACGATATTGGCTTTGATGCCGACTTTAGCCCAGTCCGACTGAATCATCTCCGCCATGCGGCGCGCATTCGGGTTGTAAGGCCGCTGAACCGGCATCGCCCAGAGCGCAATTTCGGTGCCCGGTTTCACACCCGCCTGTTGCAACAGGGCTTTGGCCTTCTCTGGATCGTAGTCGTAATCTTTCAGATCTTTGTCGGCGCTCCAGACACCCGGCGGCAGAATATTTTTCGCCACCGTGCCGGTGCCTTTAAATATCGCCTCGATGATCGCCGGTTTGTTGATTGCCATTGCCAGCGCCTGGCGCACTTTGACGTTGTCGGTAGGCGCTTTGGTGGTGTTGAACGCCAGGAAGCCGGTGTTCAGGCCCGCCTTCTGTTCCAGAGTGATATCCGGGTTGGCGCGCATTTTTTCCAGATCGGCGGGGTTCGGAAATGGCATCACCTGGCACTCGTTTTTCTCCAGCTTGGCATAGCGCACGGAGGCATCCGGCGTAATGCTGAATACCAGCCGATCGAGTTTCGCTTTGCCCTGCCAGTAGTCCGGGAACGCTTTGTAGAGGATGCGGGAATCTTTCTGGTACTGCACCAGCTCAAACGGGCCGGTGCCAATCGGGTTCATATCGACCTTCTCCGGCGTTCCTGCTTTCAGCATCGCATCTGCGTATTCTGCCGAGTGAATCGAGGCGAAATACCAGGCGAGATCGGCAAGGAAAGGCGCTTCCGGATGGGCGAGCGTGAAGCGCACAGTATGGTCATCAACCCGGTCAATACTTTTAATCAGCGTGGAGAGTTCCAGGCTTTCGAAGTTGGAATAGGTGCCGCCAGAGACATTGTGGTAGGGATTTTTCGGGTCCATCTGGCGCATGAAGGAGAAGATCACATCATCGGCGTTGAAGTCGCGGCTGGATTTGAAGGCTTTATTACTCTGAAACTTCACGTTTTTGCGCAGATGGAAGGTGTAAACCGTGCCATCCGGGCTGATCTCCCAGCTTTCTGCCAGACTGGGCACCAGATTGGTGGTGCCGGGCGTGAAGTCCACCAGCCGGTTAAAGACCGGCACCGCACTGGCGTCAACACTGGTTCCGGAGGTATAGAGCTGCGGGTTAAAATTCTCTGGCGATCCCTCAGAACAGAAGACCAGCGTTTTGGCGTTAACGCTGCCAGCCAGCGCTATCCCAGCCGTAACAAGCGCTAAGGTGGCTATCTTGATTTTCATTATCATCCTCGCTTTGTATTGACTTCCGGTGATCACAATATCTAAATGAATCATTCAGATGCTTCATTGATAGCACGATTCGGCACCATAGCGAACCCCGCCTGTGGCTGACTAATAAGGAATAGTGATGACAGACAAACTTGAGTCGCAACTCATCGAACGTTTTTTCCGTTACCTCGCCGTCAGCAGTCAGAGCGATGCCAGGTCCACTACTCTGCCCAGCACGCCGAGCCAGCACGCCATGGCGGAACTGCTGGCGGAGGAGTTGCGCGCCTTAGGGCTGGATGAGGTGGTGATTGATGAACATGCCACGGTGACGGCGGTGAAACGTGGCAACCGTCCCGATGCGCCGCGCATTGGATTTATTACGCACATTGATACCGTCGATGTCGGTTTGTCGCCCGATATCCACCCACAGATCCTCACCTGGCAGGGTGACGATCTCTGTCTGAATGAAGAGCAGGATATCTGGCTGCGCCGCGATGAACATCCGGAGATCGCGCCCTATGTGGGTCAGCAGGTGATCTTCAGTGACGGCACCAGCGTGCTGGGCGCGGACAACAAAGCGGCGGTGACCGTCGTGATGACGCTGATGGCGAACCTGAAAGGCGATCATGGCGACATCGTGGTCGCCTTTGTGCCGGACGAAGAGATTGGCCTGCGCGGTGCGAAAGCACTCGATCTGGAAACGCGTTTTAATGTCGATTTCGCCTGGACCATCGACTGCTGCGAACTGGGCGAAGTGGTGTATGAAAACTTCAATGCTGCCGCTGCAGAGATTGTGTTTACCGGCGTTCCGGCGCATCCGATGTCGGGTAAAGGCGTGCTGGTCAATCCGCTGCTCATGGCCCATGACTACATCAGCCTGTTTGATCGTAAGCAGACACCGGAGCACACCGAAGGTCGTGAAGGCTATATCTGGTTTAATGAGATTCACGCCAACGCCAGTAACGCAACGCTGAAGGCCTCAATCCGTGATTTTGACCTGACCAGCTTCGCGGCGCGTAAGCAGCAGTTGCAACAGGCAGCTGAGGATCTTGCGGCGCGTTACCCGACTGGCGAGGTGAGCATCACCATCAGTGATATCTACAGCAATATCAGCAATGCTTTGGGTGAGGATCGTCGCGCGATAGATCTGATCTTCAATGCCTTTGCCGCACTGGAGATTGAGCCGAAGGTGATTCCGATGCGTGGCGGCACGGACGGCGCGGCGCTGTCAGCCAAAGGGTTGCTGACGCCGAACTTCTTTACCGGCGCGCATAACTTCCATTCACGTTTCGAGTTTCTGCCGATTACGTCGTTTGTGAAGTCCTATCAGGTGGCAGAGAAACTCTGTTATCTGGCAGCAGGTTAAGCACGATAATCGGGCGCATGACGCGCCCGATTGCGATTAGGGTTTCGCGCTGACATCAATCCCTGGGAAGTATTTTTCAGCCAGCTTTTTAATGGTGCCATCGCCCTGCACTTTGGCGATTGCCGCATCCAGTGACTGCTTCAGCTGCGCGTCATCTTTGCGCAGGCCATAGCCGATGCCTGAGCCGAGAATCGCGTCATCTTCGACTGGCTTGCCGACAAAGCCAAAGCCTTTGCCCTGTGGCTTATCAAGGAAGCCCGACTGACCGGCAGCGGACATCACCAGCGTCCCATCAAGGCGGCCCGCGACCATGTCGTTGTAGACCTGGTTCTGATCCTGATAGGAAGTGACCGTCACGCCCTGCGTCTCCCAGTGCTTTTTCGCATAGGTTTCCTGAATCGATCCCTGTAACACCCCGATGTTTTTGCCTTTCAGACTGTCGGCGGTCGGTGCCAGATTTTCGCCGTTTTTCGCCACTAACATGGTCGGAATCCGGTAGATCGGCTGAGTGAACGCGATGCTTTTGGCGCGCGCTTCGGTGATGTTCATCGCCGAGTTAATGGCGTCGAATTTCTTCGCCTGCAGTGCCGGGATCAGCGCATCAAAGCTGCTCTCGACCCAGTGGCAGCTGAAGTTGCCCGCTTTACAGATGGCATTGCCCAGCTCAATATCAAAGCCTTCCAGTTCACCCTTTGCATTGCGACTTTCAAACGGCGGATATTGTGACTCCACGCCGTAACGTAAATCCTGTGCCAGTGCCTGTACCGATGTCATCATGCCCAGAGCAAGAAAAAGCGCGTTCAGTTTCTTCATTATTTACCCCGAAAAGTCCTGGTTACCTGTTCCCGGTGCTGCCTCACGTGGTGGCGTGATTCAGTGAGAAAAAGCACATAGCGCAGCCGCGCCAGCCTCTAGTGTCGCCTCGTCTTTCGCAAAAGAGAGACGAATCAATTTGTTGTCTGTGCCATCCATATAAAACGCCGACAGCGGGATGGTTGCCACACCGTGATCGACGATAAGACGTTTTACCATTTCGCTGTCCGGTTCGTCACTGAAATGTCCATAGCTGGCGAGCATAAAGAACGAACCGGCGCTCGGCAGCAGCCGGAATGGGGCGTTCTGCATCAGGGCAATCAGCCGCTCGCGCTTCTGCTGATAGAAAGCGTTGAGCGACAGATAGTTCTGCGGCGTTTGCAGATAGTGTGCGAACCCAACCTGCATCGGCGTATCGGCGGCGTACATCATAAACTGATGCACTTTCACCAGCTCGGTCATCAGCTCTGCCGGTGCCAGACAGTAGCCTACCCGCCACCCGGTGACGTGGAAGGTTTTGCCAAACGAAGAGACGATGACGCTGCGCGCCGCCAGCTCCGGATGCGACGCCATCCCGCAGTGCGGACGGCCATCAAACAGAATATGTTCGTAAACCTCATCGGAAAGTACCACGATGTCGGTATTACGAATCAGGGCCGCCAGCTGATTGAGGTCATCGGGGGTGAGCACCTGCGCACTGGGGTTGTGCGGCGTATTAATGATGATCATACGGGTGCGCGGCGTGATCGCGGCCCGCAGCTGATCCCAGTCGATAGCAAACGACGGCACCTGCAACTTCAGGCCTATCGGCGTACCGCCCTGCAACCGCACCACTGGCGCATAACTGTCAAACGCCGGTTCAAAGAAGATCACCTCGTCGCCCTGATGAACCAGCGCGGTAATCGCCATATAGAGTCCCTGGCTGGCGCTGCCGGTAATGAGCACTTCACTGGCAGCATCATATTTCTGGCCATAGAGCGCCTGCACTTTGCTGGCGAGCGCCTCGCGTAAGGCGGGCAGTCCCATCATGGCGGCATACTGATTATGCCCCTGCTGCATCGCCCGACTGACTGAATCGACCAGCGCCGGATCACAGGGAAAATTGGGCGCGCCCTGCGACAGGTTGATCGCCTGATGCTGCGCCGAGAGCTGGCCAATCACGCTAAAAATAGTGGTGCCGACGTCCGGCAATTTTGAGTGGATAGCGACAGGCGTTTTCAGGGACATATTCTCTCCGTCAGGGGCATAACCGACCAGATGCGGTAAATAACTATTCAACGGGCTGTGACTTGAGTCGACAAGCGAAATGTCGTCATAATAGCCATGAAAAAAATGCATAGCTGAGGTTCATCGTGTCGCGCTTATCGCTGCCGCTTAATGCCATTCACGCCTTTCTGGTGACCGCCCGTCACCTCAATCTGACCCACGCTGCCCGCGAGCTGTGCCTGACCCAGGGCGCCGTCAGTCGCAAGATTACCGCGCTGGAGCAGTGGCTGGGCGTGACGCTGTTTGACCGCCACGCGCGCGGTCTGCGCCTGACACCTCAGGGCGCCGCGCTGCTGCCCGAACTCAGTCAGGGTTATGAACTGATGGTGCAGGCCAGTGAAAGGGTTCGCCGCAGTCAGGTCAGCATTCGCCTGAAAGCCCCGACCTGCGCGATGCGCTGGCTGGTGCCCCGGCTGATGGCGCTGGAACAACAGCGGCCTGAACTGCATGTGGCCCTGACGACGACGCTGGATCATGCTGCGCAGCTTGAGAACTTTGATGCGGCGATTGTTTATGGCAAGCCGCATCCTGAGGGGATCTGCCTGTTCAGTGAGTCGCTGACGCCGGTGATGGCTGCAGATCAGCCCTGCCCGGACTCGACGGCGGCGCTGGCCGCAATGACCTTTTTGCATCCCACGGCGGATACGCGTGACTGGCAGTGCTGGCTGCAGGCGCAGCAGGTGACGCTGAGCATGAAGCGGAATCAGCATTTTGCCACAATGGACTTAGCGATTAGTGCAGCGATTCAGGGGTTTGGCGTGGCGATTGCCGACAGCAATCTGGTGGAGAGTGATATTGCCAGCGGCAGACTGATTAAGCCGTTCGCTGGCGAGGTCAAAACCGGTGCCGTTTACAGTTTACTGCAACGGCCTGCGCGGGATGCGCCACCGTTCCTGGCGGAACTGGTGGCGTGGCTTTGCAGGGATCAGAAGGTGACCCAGTCGCCATTGTCAGCAGGTTTGGCCTGAGGCGCACTCAGCACTGTGGCTTTTGGTGCGGCAGGTTTATTACTGATAGCAGGCGCGCTCTTGCGATCACTGGAGAGACGGAATTTCGATACAGAGGCCTGCAGCGCTTCCGTCTGTAGTGCCAGCGCGCTCGCTGCGGCGGAGACCTCCTCAACCAGTGAGGCGTTCTGCTGCGTCACGCTGTCCATTTCGGTGACGGCCGTTCCCACCTGAGAAATGCCTTTGCTCTGCTCTTCTGAGGCAGACGCGATTTGTTTCATGATCGCATCTACATCCTGTACCGATTTCAGAATATTTTTCATTGTGCCGCCAGTGGTGTTCACCAGCTCGGCGCCTTTATCCACGCGCTGTACGGACTCTTCTATCAGCGTCGCGATCTCTTTTGCCGCGTTGGCGCTGCGCTGCGCCAAATTGCGCACTTCAGATGCCACGACCGCAAAGCCACGACCCTGTTCGCCAGCACGTGCCGCTTCCACCGCGGCGTTCAGCGCCAGGATATTAGTCTGGAAGGCGATGCTGTTAATCACGTTGGTGATTTCAGCAATTTTCTTCGAGCTCCCAGAGATGCCATCCATAGTGGTGACCACTTCGCTGACCAGCTGGCCGCCACGTTGTGCTGTAGTAGTAGCGGTTTCTGCCAGCAGACTCGCCTGACGCGCGTTGTCGGCGTTGAATTTCACTGTCGCCGTCAGTTGCTCCATGCTGGCCGCAGTCTGCTCCAGCGCAGCGGCCTGCTCTTCGGTACGTGAAGAGAGGTCATTATTACCGGCGGAGATCTCTGCCGCACCGCGCGAGATGTTCTCAGTGCCGCTGCGAATGGCGCTGACTGCTTCACGCAGGCTGTCCTGCATGGCGCTCAGCAGCGGTACCAGTTTACCCACGCAGTTGCGACCGAAATCGGATACCGGCTGGCTAAGGTCGCCCGTGGCGATCACCGCAAAGTGGGTGCGAATGATTTCCAGCGGCCGGACCAGCATCGCGACCAGATAACGGTCAGTGAACAGCAGAATGAACAGGCCGATAATCACCGTGATGGTGATAATCGTTTTGGTCATCGCGGTGAGGTGATCAACTTCCACACGTGTGGTATCAAGTTTTTGAGCTGCGCCCTGGCTGAATTTCTCTGCGCTGACGCCAAAGGCACGGCTGAGTGGCGGAGTGACGTTATTTGCCTGCTGGCGATAGGCATCAGGTGTTGCCTGACGGGCCAGCTGCAACTGTGGGGTCACGCCCTCATCCAGCAGTTTTTGCCAGGTCTGAATTACGCTATCCACCACTTCCGGGTTCATCGGACCGGGCGCCAGCTGTTTAAAGCGTGCCAGTTGCTGTGTCATACCATCCAGCGCCTGCTGCACCGGGGCATAAGCCTCATCGGTCAGCGCTTTACCCGCCGCTTTGCCTTCCATCACGCGGGATAAACGCGTAATGACACGAAAATATTGATCGTTGCCTTTGCTCAGCACCGTCATTTGCTCAACCAGATGACGGTCAACCTCGTTGCCTTCGCTAAGCGCGCCAAGCGAGTGGATGCTATACAGCCCGACGCCGCTCCACAGTAGGCAAAACAGCCCCAGAATCGTGAGCATCACTGCACGAATGGTAAAATTTTTGAGCATTCCCATACCAAAATCCTATACACGTTGACCCGCAAGCGTCGGGCATAGGAGATTTATCGGCATGCGATAATGAAAATGTAACTGTTTTGTTACCTATTAATTTACAGCGTCAAACATGATGATTTAAGATAAAATGTAACAAATACAATTGATTAAAATTTAATACGCAAAAAAGTTTCATTCGCACAACTTAATTGTTAGCAGCCTAACCTTCATCGACTGCTTAAAGCCTGACCATCCGCGTCATTAGCAGCCGGAAGAGACGCATGCGGGCACGCATAAAGTTTCGCTTCAGAACCAGTCCGCTCTTTCGATTATCGCCGAGTGACATTGTCACGTCGCTGCCGGGATGCCAGGCTGGCCAGATGACCTCGCCCTCAAGCTGGTGCTTATACTCCGTGGCATCCCGGGCAAAGGTAAACCAGTATGCGCTGACCCGCGCGGCAAATGCCCGATCGGCCTCGCTGAATGGCCGCGCTTCATTAGGATCGGGCATCTGACTCAGCGTGTTCAGGACATAAGGCACTTCGTTGCCGTGCCAGGTGCCGTGCGGATAGAGATCGCGGGCATGCTCAGAGACATAATCAAACCAGTAGCGCCAGCCGGGCATTCCGGCATTGTGCTGCGCCCGCATCACCAGCCACGGCACAAGACTGAAGGCCATGTCACGCGCCACCGCACGTCCCAGCCGCTGATCGTCATGGATGTCATAAATCCATTTCAGCGTCCGGTAAGTGAGACGATTTTTAGCACGCAGCTGATGCAATACTGCGGTAGTGTCCACGCCAAAATAGTCCAGCACGCTGGCTTCATCGCTGTTACTGCCCGCCATCAGCGGCAGACGGTGCTGTTTGCCTGCCATAAAGGTTTTCAGCATCGGCTCGGGCAGGACGGCATCACCGGCAATCGGTACCGGCGGGGTCGCCAGTGGCCCTTCCAGCGACCAGAAGGCATCGGCGGGCAGTGCGCGCAACGCATCCGCGCTGGCATCGGACGGCAGGCCGAAATGTCGGGCCACCGCCACGCCCTGCTGACGCGCTTTTTTCAGCGGCGTGTCCGGCAGGCTATAGGCGCTCTGTACGATCCCTTTATGAAACAGCCCTTCTGCCAGCGGCGAACAGCACAGGGATAGCACGCTGCGCGCACCAGAGGATTCACCGAACAGAGTCACATTGCGGCGGTCACCACCGAAAGCAGGAATGTTACGCTGCACCCACTGCAGTGCGGCAATCTGATCGAGCAGACCAAAGTTGTTCACCGTACCCGCAGCAGGATACTCAGCGTCAAGGGACGGATGAGAGAAGAAGCCGAGATGACCGAGCCGGTAGTTGAGCGTGACCACCACCGCGCCGCGTGACGCCAGCGGCTTACCGCTGTAAGGTGCCAGCCCGCCCGCGCCGATGGTGTAGCCACCGCCGTGCAGCCAGACCATCACCGGCAGCGGCGTTGACGGCTCGACATCAGGTGTCCAGACATTCAGGTAGAGGCAATCTTCACTGAACTCACCGGGATCGCCACCGCCTACCGCCTGGCAGTAAGTCCGGTTTTGCCAGCCGGACGCCCCGAATGCGGTCGCGTCGCGCACCTGCGTCCAGGGTGAGACCGGCTGAGGCGGACGCCAGCGCAATGCGCCAAGCGGTGCCGCCGCATAAGGTATGCCTTTGAATACGAAAAGGTCATCGTCCATGCATCCACGCAACTCCCCCTCAGCAGTCATGATCCTCAGACCTGTTTCGTTTTTCATTCCTGTTTCCCTGTTCAAACGTATCTCCATTATTTGCAGGCCCGCCAGCATTGTCCAGGTACGGGAGGGATTTGCAGAATATGCCGAAGAGAGAGAGGCAGGCGTGAACAGACTCATCAACAGGTTGAGAGCGTCGGTTACGGTGATGCTTTAACGTCGTTTATCACTCAGCAATGGGTTAACAGACGGTCAGCGTACGTGAGAGCATCGTTCAGCTGTCATTCTGGGCGTTTTTGCTGCACTAAATCAGTCCGTGTGCTAACGGATCAAGATACTTACGCGGGTAAACCTGCGCTGGTGGGTAAAGCGTCGGCTTTTTTAGTGACTCTCAGCTAATACCTGTGGCTGCTCTGCTTCAGGGCCATCGGCTTTGCGGGGCTGGCGCAGAGAATGCGTTGCGGGCAACGGAAGCGTTACCCGCAAATAACTCAGGCCGGACGCAGGCCGCACTGCGCCAGGGAGCGCTGCTGCCGTTCTTCATATAAGGCCATCTCATCCAGTACGGCGGCGCCCAGCGCGGCTTCAAACGCCTGGCGGCTTGACTGTCCTGCCGAACGGACCTGCGCCCGATCGCCGAGGTTGGACTGAAAAATACCTGCTGCGCTGACGGGCAGGAAATCTTCATAGGTGATGGGATCGGCCACCACACGCCCTTCTTTGATGAGCGTCTCCAGCGATTCACCCAGAGCCGGTGGCGTGGCGATGCCCTTTTCACTCAGGCGATAATGGAACCAGGCCAGTGCCTGCTGCCGCAGCGTGGTCTCGTCGTCGGGAAAGTCACGGAAAATTGCCGCCAGATGTTGCTGATGCTGCTGGTTATCCTGACCGCTGCCCGCCTCGCTCAGCAACCGATCGTAGAGCGCGCGTCCTGCAGGCGTCAGCGCTACACCGCGCTGCTCAATTTCACCGAAACGCGCCGTGTGGGTTCCCTGATGCCCATCCTTAAAGATGATCGGCTCTTCCAGCGCTTTGAAACTGGTCTGACGTAACAGAATCGGCACCTGACGACGCGGCGGTCCCTCGATCAGGGTTTTCGGATCGATACCGCGCGACGGCATCAGTTGCTGGACGCGGTCGATATCCAGCGTGCGCGGCGTGAGATGGTTGATATGGCAGCCGGGGAAGCAGACCACATCCGCAATCAGCCGATGCTGCTGGTTCAGCGCCTGATAGGTCTGACTGTCCACGCTGCTGTGGGCGTGCCAGCGGAAGGTTTCCAGTGCTTCAATAACAAATTCAGTGGCCTGCTCGTCAGATAATCCGCCCTGCTGCTGATGCAGTTCCAGCAGCTCCCGGCAACGGGGAGTGAAAATGTCGCGCGCAGCAAGAATCTCCGCCGCTTTTTCGCGCAGCACCTGATCGTCGATCAGTTCAGGACGTAACAGCGAGGTGAAGACCCGGAAGGGATTGCGTCGCAGCGCCGCATCGCTCACCGGCCGGAACGCCGTGGAATGAACGGGGACACCCGCCTGCGAAAGATCGTAATAGCCCACCGGATGCATCCCCATCACCGCAAACAGCCGCCGCAGTGTGGCTAATTCCTCTGCCGTGCCCACGCGGATCGCACCGTGACGCTCCAGGTTAAGTCGGCCGATTTCATCGGCGGCCGTGAGGCGATCTTTCAGCGCGATATCCGCTTCCAGCGCGCGATCGTTGACGGTCGCTACCAGCTGCATCAGCGTGCCATATTGTGGCACTTCCTGCTGATACATGACTGACATCGCCTGAGAGAAACGGGTGCGGATGAGATCCGCACTGAGAAAGTTGTCCATCTTATCCACCTGACACCATGAGCGTTGCTGCTAATGTAATGCAACGCGCTGGCGTCAGTGGAAAAAATCACGAATCTGTGATCGGCTTAAAGCCGTAACGGTTTTTTAACAGCAGCATCAGGGTGGTGATCACAGCCGGTATCGCCAGCAGCAGAAAGATAAAGCTGAAGGACCAACCGAGGGACATCATCTCCGCACCCACAAACGCACTTAAAATCGCGCCGATGCGCCCCACACCGTGCATCCAGCTGGAGCCGGTGGCGCGGGCATGAGTCGGATAATAGCTGGCGGATAAGGCATTCATGCCAGTATTCGCACCGTTGAAACAGAAGCCACTGCAGAAGGCAATCGTGCTCATCATGCCCACTTCCGCAGGCGAAAAGCCAAGTGCCACAATAAACAGTCCGCCGCAGCCGTAGATCGCCGCCAGCGCCAGGTTTGCATTAAAGCGATCCATCATCCAGCCAGCAAAAAGCGAACCCAGCGTCCCGCCCGCCTGATACATCGCAGTGATAATCGCCGCTTCGGTGACAGACATGCCAAGGGTATTCACCAGTGACGGCAGCCAGCTGCCAATCAGGTAGACCATGAACAGCCCCATGAAATAGCCGCCCCACAGCATCGTGCTGCCAAACAGATAGCGGCGTGACAGGACGGTGCCAATCGCGCTGCCGGCCGGCACGGTCGCCTCTGGCGCGTGAAACGCACAGTCTGGCCGGGTTTTGCCCGGCATCATCCGGTCGAGGATAGCGTGAATACGCTCAGCCGGTGCGCCACGGCTGATGAGGAATCGCACCGACTCCGGCAGGCTACGGATCAAAAATGGCAACACCAGCAGCGGCAGGATGCCGCCGAGCAGCAGCACGGAGTGCCAGTTATAACGCGGTAACAGCCATGAGGCGGCAAATCCCCCGCTGGCAGCCCCAAAGGTGAAGCCACAGAAGACGACCGTGATGAGAAAGGCCCGTCGCCGCTCAGGGGCATATTCCGCCACCAGCGTGCCAACGTTGGGCATCGCCGCACCCAGTCCCAGCCCGGTCAGGAAGCGGAACAGCATCATTTGTTCGATGTTCTGCGCCAGCGCCGTTGCCAGCGTCCAGAGACCGAAAAAGAAGACGCTGAGAATAATCATCATACGCCGGCCGTAGCGGTCAGCCAGCGGCCCCGCCACCATCGCACCCAGCGCCAGCCCGATTAAGGCGGCACTGATGACCACCCCGAGCTGATGATTGGTTACGCCCCACGCGGCTTTCAGCGTCGGCGCAATAAATCCCATGATCGCAATGTCCATGCCATCGAGTGCCACCACAATGAAACAGAGTGCAATGAGCCGCTTTTGCCAGTGGCTCAGCTCCTGCTGGTTGATAAGCTGGCGGACATCTACCGCCTCGACGCTGGTCAATGAACACTCCCTGAGTAACAAAATCTGGCATCAGTTTAAGTAAAAAAAACGGCGTTTATGATAGCCGATCGTTAACGTTAAGCGGTCAGATTTTTAGTTGATAGTGAGAATTATTCAATTTTAAAGCGATAATCTATTGATTTTTTTGGGGTCAGTGAATAAGCACTTCTCTGGCATTTTCTTGTAACGTCTTTTTTATCAAGTGGTTATCTGATAAATCAGCCATTTCAGCATGTTTGTTAAAATAAATTTGCAGCAAAGTTAACAGAATTCATTTTTAACTGTTGCCTGACGGCGGTCATTCTCATTAAGTTTAGGATATGGAAAAAAATATCCTTTTCAATCAGCGCATTCGCTTGCGCCATTTACATACCTTTGTTGCTGTCGCGCAGCAAGGCACGCTGGGCCGGGCGGCTGAGACGCTTAGTCTGAGCCAGCCTGCACTCTCTAAGACCCTGAATGAGCTGGAGGTGCTGACCGGCGTTCGTCTGTTTGAACGTGGCCGCCTGGGCGCGCAGCTGACGACGATGGGGGAACAGTTTCTGACCCACGCGGTGCGGGTGCTCGACGCGCTGAACCATGCCGGACAGAGTTTTAATGAGCAGCCGGGTGATGCGCCGGTGATTATCCGGCTGGGGGCATTGACCACAGCCGCGATGGGTATGCTGCCTCGTATTCTTGATCGCTTTCATCAGCTGCAACCCAATACCACCATCCAGGTGGCAACGCTGCACAATAATGTGCTGCTGGCGGGATTGCGCGGCGGAGAGTTTGACATCGGCATTGGCCGGATGGCGGACAGCGACATGATGACCGGGCTGAACTATGAATTGCTGTTTCTGGAGTCGCTGAAGCTGGTGGTCAGGCCCGAGCATCCGCTTTTAAGTGACAACGTCACCCTTTCACGTGCGATGCAGTGGCCGGTGGTGATTTCTCCCGAAGGCACTGCACCGCGCCGGATTGCGCAGCAGATGCTGGATGAACAGGGCTGCACCCTGCCGCCGCACTGCATCGAGACTTCCTCGACTTCACTGGCGCGCCAGCTGGCTCTTCGCTACGACTATATCTGGTTCGTTCCTTCCGGCGCGATCAAAGAGGATCTCAGCCATAACGCGGTCTGTGCACTGCCGATCAACTCGTCCGGACCGGGCGAACCGGTGGGCATCATCACCCGCACCGGCGCAGAACTGAGCCTCAGTGCCGAAGTATTAATGTCCACCATTCGTAAGTTTCATAGTTAGCGGCTGCGTTTCGCGTGTCGCTCGCGGTTTTCAAGGCGCGCCTTGTCGGTTTTGCGCAATCCCACATACAGTGCCCCGGATCCGCCATGGCGGGTCTGGGCCACGCAATAAGTCTGTACGTCATCAAACTGCTGTAACCAGCGCGCCAGATAGCTGCGTACAATGTTGGCATGCGATTCGTTATCCCGTCCTTTGCCGTGAATGATCAGCAGATTTCGCAAGCCCTGCTTGTGCGCCTGCATCATAAAGTTAAACAACGCCTGACGGCAGGTTTCAACCGGTTGCCTTAACAGGTTGAGACTGGCATCCAGCTTGTACTCGCCCCGACGCAGCTTATCCAGGATACCCTGCTGGATGCCGTCAGCTTTATATTCCAGCGGTGTGTTAAGCGGCACAATCTCCAGATAACCGCGGGTCAGGAAGTTTTCCTGCTCCGATTCGCCCGGCGGTTTACGAGGCGCTTTGGTTGAAGGCGCTTTGAGCCACAAGGTCGTAGTGGTGTCTTTTAACGGCGTGACATCGCCCATGGCATCCCGAAAGAGATCATTATCATCAAGGTTCATGGTTTTCTCACACCTGGTTAAATTGATCGAATGGGCAAATCAGGTTTAACAGTTAGCGTAGCAAATGCTTTCATCACCGGACCACCCCACTTTTTCGAACGTAACGGGCTGTGCAGAATCGTGTAGCCGATCACATAAGCGGAAACTTATCGTGACAGTGTGATGTTCCGGCGTTCTGAGAAGCCCGTCACATCAGCGTTTGCCGTTATGTGCTTCGTCCATAATGTTTGTGGGTGTAAAACTGCTCGGATGAGTTCCTTTCAGCACAAAAAATGTTAAAATTGACCCCAGTCAATAATCGTCGAGCAAACCATTATGATCCCTGAAAAACGCAGCATTCGTCGTATTCAGTCGGGCGGTTGTGCCATTCACTGCCAGGATTGCAGCATCAGTCAGCTCTGCATCCCCTTCACGTTAAATGAACATGAGCTGGATCAGCTCGACAATATCATTGAGCGTAAAAAACCCATTCAGAAAGGGCAAACCCTTTTCAAAGCAGGAGACGAACTTAAGTCTCTGTATGCGATTCGCTCCGGCACCATTAAAAGCTACACCATTACTGAACAGGGTGACGAGCAAATCACCGGTTTCCATCTGGCGGGCGATTTAGTCGGCTTTGATGCCATCATGGGCTCGAGCCACCCTAGCTTTGCGCAGGCGCTGGAAACAGCCATGGTCTGTGAGATTCCCTTCGAAACGCTGGATGACCTGTCGGGTAAAATGCCGGCCCTGCGTCAACAGATGATGCGTCTGATGAGCGGTGAAATCAAAGGCGACCAGGATATGATCCTGCTGCTGTCGAAGAAAAATGCTGAAGAGCGCCTGGCGGCGTTTATCTGGAACCTCTCCCGTCGTTTCGGCCAGCGCGGTTTTTCACAGCGCGAATTCCGCCTCACCATGACGCGTGGCGACATCGGTAATTACCTGGGCCTGACAGTTGAAACCATCAGCCGCCTGCTGGGTCGTTTCCAGAAGTCCGGCATGCTGGCGGTGAAAGGCAAATACATTACGATTGAAAACCACGCCCTGCTGGAAGAGTTAGCCGGTCAGAGCCATCAGGCCGCCTGATCCGCAGCCGGATCAATAAATCTTATTTTGTTGATCCGGCAGTAACTTTTTCACTTCTTCCGCTGTTCAACATAGGCTATCTTTATTCCAGTCGCTCTGGTTTAAGGAGAACGCCTCATGTCCCAGTACCAAAATATTCTGGTCGCCATTGATGCCCAGCAAGACGATCAGCCCGCGCTGCGACGTGCGGTCTATCTGAATCAACGCCTCGGCGGAAGAATTAAAGCCTTCCTGCCTATCTATGACTTCTCATACGAAATGACCACCCTGCTTTCGCCGGATGAGCGCGCGTCAATGCGCCAGGGCGTTATCAGCCAGCGTACCGAATGGATTCGCGAGCAGGCCCGCGCTTATCTTGATGCCGGTGTCGAAATTGATATCAAAGTGATCTGGCACAACCGCCCTTACGAAGCCATTATTCAGGAAGTTCTCGCCCATCAGCATGACCTGGTGCTGAAGATGGCGCATCAGCATGACCGCCTTGAGTCTGTGATTTTTACCCCGACCGACTGGCATCTGCTGCGTAAATGCCCGTGCCCGGTCTGGATGGTCAAAGATCAGCCGTGGCCAGAAGGTGGTAAAGCCATTGTCGCGGTCAATCTTGCCAGTGAAGAGCCGCATCACGATGGCCTGAATCAGAAGCTGATTCGTGAAACGGTGAAGCTGGCGGAAAAAGTGAATCAGACCGAAGTCCATCTGGTCGGTGCCTACCCGATTACCCCAATCAATATTGCTATCGAACTGCCCGATTTTGATCCAAGCGTCTACAACGATGCTATCCGGGGTCAGCATCTGGTGGCCATGAAAGCGCTGCGCCAGAAATTCTCAATTGGTGAAGAGTTTACCCACGTGGCTAAAGGCCTGCCGGAAGAGGTCATTCCCGATCTGGCGGTGCATCTCGGTGCCGGTGTGGTGGTGCTGGGCACCATCGGACGGACCGGTCTGTCGGCGGCGTTCCTGGGCAATACGGCGGAACAGGTGATTGACCATCTGCGTTGCGATTTGCTGGCGCTTAAGCCTGACGATTTCAAATCGCCCATTGATCTGGATGATGAAGAGGATGAGGAGGAGTGATCCTCCTCGGACAGAAGACGGGCGGCTGATTAGCCGCCCTTTTTTATTACAGCGCTTTGAGAATTGCTTCCACACTGGCTTTGGCATCGCCAAACAGCATCTGGCTGTTCTCTTTGAAGAACAGCGGATTCTGTACCCCGGCATAGCCGGTGTTCATTGAGCGTTTGAAGACCACCACGTTGTGCGCTTTCCACACTTCCAGCACCGGCATGCCGGCGATCGGACTGCGGGGATCATCCTGCGCCGCCGGGTTGACGGTATCGTTAGCGCCGATGACCAGCACCGTGTCGGTGTCACTGAAATCGTCGTTGATTTCGTCCATCTCCAGCACTACGTCATAAGGCACTTTGGCCTCGGCCAGCAGTACATTCATGTGACCCGGCAAACGCCCTGCTACCGGATGGATGCCGAAACGCACTTTGATGCCGAGCGCGCGCAACCGGGCAGTAATTTCCGCAACCGGATACTGCGCCTGCGCTACCGCCATGCCGTAGCCTGGAGTGATGATCACCGAACTGGAAGCTTTGAGCATCTCGGCAGTCTCTTCAGCTGTGATCTCACGATGCTCGCCCGCTTCCTGAGTTTCATCACCACTGCTGGTTTCTGTGCCAAATCCACCCGCGATCACGCTGATGAACGAACGGTTCATCGCTTTGCACATGATGTAGGAGAGAATCGCACCGGACGAACCGACCAGCGCACCGGTCACAATCAGCAGATCGTTGCTGAGCATGAAACCGGCAGCCGCAGCGGCCCAGCCGGAGTAGGAGTTCAGCATCGACACCACGACAGGCATATCGGCACCGCCGATCGACGCGACCAGATGCCAGCCAAACGCCAGTGCAATTACCGTCATCAGCAGCAGCGCAAAGACCTGTGCAGCGGTGCTGCTGGTGTTTACAAACCACAGCAGCAGCAGGAACGAGACCACCAGCGCCAGCAGATTCAGCTTGTGACGATGCGGTAACGCCAGCGGTTTTGAGGAGATTTTTCCGCACAGCTTGCCAAACGCCACCAGCGATCCGGTGAAGGTGACAGCACCGATAAAGATACCGATAAACACTTCGCTGAGATGAATATTCTCCATCACCGCGGGCAGGCCAGGTGCATGATCGATGTAACTGTTGATACCTACCAGTACTGCGGCCAGGCCGACAAAGCTATGCAGAATCGCGACCAGCTCCGGCATTTCTGTCATTTCGACTTTCTTCGCCAGACGAATACCAATAGCGCCGCCAATTAACATCGCCAGCAGGATCCAGACCACATTGCCGCTGTCCGGACCAAAGATGGTGGCGACCAACGCAATCGCCATGCCGCTGATACCAAAAATATTACCCCGCTTAGAGGTCTCATGACGCGAAAGACCGGCAAGGCTACAGATGAACAGAATCGCAGCCACAATATAGGCTGCAGTGACTAATCCACCAGACATGTGTTACCCCTTACGAAACATTTTCAGCATGCGCTGGGTGACGGTAAAGCCACCAAAGATATTGATGCTGGCAATCAGCACGGCAATAAAGGAGATGAAGGTGACCCAGCCACCGTGGCCCATCTGCAACACGGCACCGATGACGATGATGCCGGAAATGGCATTGGTCACGGACATCAGTGGCGTATGCAGCGCATGACTGACGTTCCACACCACGTAATAACCCACCACGCAGGCAAGCGCGAACACGGTAAAGTGGGAGAGGAAATCGGCGGGTGCCACGTTGGCCAGGCAGCCAAACAGCACAATAGCCAGGGCAATCAGCAGATAGTTACGCCACGGTGAAACGGGCTTCGCTTCAATCTTATCTGCTGGCTTCGCGGCTGCCGGAGCTGCTTTTGGCGCAGCGGAGACCTGAATCGGCGGAGCCGGCCAGGTGACTTCACCCTCGCGCACCACGGTCACGCCCCGCACGACCACATCCTCAAAATCGACCTGGATTTCGCCATTCTTCTCTTTGCACAGCAGCTTGATCAGGTTGACCAGGTTGGTGCCATAAAGCTGGGAGGATTGCGTCGCCAGACGGCTCGGCAGATCGGTGTAGCCAATGATTTTGACGCCGTTAGGTGTGACAGTGACCTGATCCGCGACGGTCAGCGCACAGTTGCCGCCGGTCTGCGCCGCCAGGTCAACAATGACACTGCCCGGCTTCATGCTGGCGACCATCTCTTCTGTGATCAGTTTCGGAGCCGGTTTGCCCGGGATCAGCGCCGTGGTGACAATGATGTCAACCTCTTTAGCCTGGCTGGCAAACAGCGCCATCTCCGCTTTGATGAACGCCTCGGACATCACTTTGGCATAGCCATCACCGCTGCCAGCCTCTTCTTCGAAGTCGAGTTCAAGGAATTCGGCGCCCATACTCTGCACCTGCTCTTTGACTTCGGGACGGGTATCAAACGCCCGGACAATCGCGCCCAGGCTGCCCGCTGCGCCAATTGCGGCCAGCCCGGCCACACCGGCCCCAATCACCATCACTTTTGCCGGTGGCACTTTCCCGGCTGCGGTGATCTGACCGGTAAAAAAGCGACCAAATTCATGGGCGGCCTCAACAATGGCGCGATAACCGGCAATGTTTGCCATAGAGCTCAGGGCATCCAGCGACTGCGCCCGTGAAATACGCGGCACCGAGTCCATCGCCATGACCGTAACCTGACGTGCGGCCAGCTTTGAAAGCAGGTCGGGATTCTGTGCGGGCCAGATAAAACTGACCAGCGTGCTGCCCGCGCGGGCCAGCCCAATCTCTTCGTCATCCGGCGCATTCACCTTCAGCACGATATCGGACTGCCAGACCTGCTCTCTGTCGCTGAGTGTGGCACCGGCGGCTACATAACTTTCATCATCGAAGCTGGCGTGTTTACCCGCGTCATGCTCAAGGGTGACGCTGAAACCCAGCTTGATGAGTTGTTCCACGGTCCTGGGCGTGGCGGCCACGCGCGACTCGTTTGGCAACCTTTCCTTGGGTATTCCAATTAACATAGTGTTTCCTTTCATCGGTGAAGGATGATGGCCCGAATCTGCACTACGACAGCGCAACTGAAACACTGTTTCAGCTACTTATAGACGAAATGCATGTATTTCAAAGTGTTTATAACCTACTGAAAATGTGACGGGCGATCTATAGCGGCTACGTAGAGTTATGACATTCACCCAATTATTCAGCGTTCTGCTAAAAAACCTGTGTTATCTCACTGCAAAACAGCCTGACAGGCAGATATTCTGCCAGAGATAATTATATATGGGCGAATTAATCATCAATAAAAACCTTTAATTAACAATGCATTAACTGATTTACTGCTAATAGTTATCGCTTTTAGTGGTAACTGTCACTAAAACGGGCCATAACTGCGTTTGATGACAAACAAATGAAAAAATCATGGTTGAATAACGCGATCTGACACAAAAAATCGCTGCGACAGTCTGTTTATAACATGCAATAATCAGCGGCTAATCTGTTATACATCAAGAGTCCAGCACGTTTTCGTACTCATTTTTGCGTAAGGCGAAGGATTATTTTTATGAAGCTGAAGAACACTATTCTGGCGTCAACCTTGTTGTCCCTGCTGACAGCCAACGCATTCGCTGCGCAGGAGTTAACACCAGAAAAAGCGGCCGCGTTGAAACCATTCGAACGTATTAATATCACCGGCCGTTTCAACGCCATCGGCGACGCTGCCGATGCAGTCTCTAAGCGTGCAGATCAGATGGGCGCTGCCTCTTATTACATCCAGGGGATCAACGACAGTAACGGCAACAGCGGTAACTGGCGCGTGACGGCTGACCTCTACAAAGCCGATGCCCCGGCAGCCTCAGAGTCGACGTCGTATCGTCGCTTCAACGGCGTCAACGAACTGCCAAAAGCAGAAGCGTACAGACTCGAACCGTTCGATACTGTTTCGGTCAGCGGCTTCTTTGCCAGCCAGCCGGACGTTAACGACGCGATTTCAAAAGCCGCAAAACAGAAAGGTGCGGCCTCCTTCTTTATCGTTCGCCAGATCGATGCTAACAGCGGCGGCAATCAATATGTCACTGCCTATGTCTACAAAGCGGATGCTAAAGAACGCGCAGTGCAGACACCGAATGCCATCCCAGCCGATTCAGAAGCGGGTAAAGCCGCGCTGGCAACCGGTGGTGCGGCGGCAGCTAGCGTAGAGATTCCAGGTGTGGCTTCGTCTGAAACCCCAAGTAATAAAGTGGGTCGTTTCTTCGAAACACAAAGCTCTACCGGCAAGCGCTACACGGTGAATCTGCCTAACGGTAAATCTGTGCAGGAAGTCAACGCGATTACTGCCGCGCAGATGCAGCCATTTGATACCGTCACCTTCACCGGCCACTTCGGTTCACCTACTGAGATTTCAGAAGAAGTGGCGAAGCGTGCGGCTGATAAAGGTGCGAAGTTCTATCACGTGACCCGTCAGTGGCAGAACCAGAGTGGCGGTAACCTGACCGTGACTGCTGACCTGTTTAAGTAATCCCCCACAGGGCGGCGCCCGCCGCCCTGCTGTTTGCATAATTCCTGTGCTATTTTGCATAGTCACGCATTGCGATCCCCAGCCACACTCCGTAAAATCCTCCGCCTGTTTTACCGGATATTGTCCCTGAATTGTGCCATTGGTCTGACATAACCCAGCGACATAATCCGATTTACCCAGCCATATATGCTAGCGGGAAGGTTGTTTTGGAGAAAAAATTAGGTCTCGGTGCGCTGACGGCGCTGGTGCTCAGCTCAATGCTGGGTGCAGGCGTGTTCAGTCTGCCGCAAAACATGGCCGCTGTGGCCGGTCCGGCAGCGCTGCTGCTGGGCTGGCTGATTACCGGCGTCGGCATTATCTTTCTGTCGCTGGCGATGCTGCTGCTGACCCGCCTTAAACCCGATCTGGATGGCGGCATCTTTACCTACGCCCGTGCCGGGTTCGGCGAACTGATGGGCTTCTGTTCCGCCTGGGGCTACTGGCTATGCGCCGTGATCGCCAACGTTTCCTATCTGGTGATTGTCTTCTCTGCCCTGAGCTTCTTCACCGATACGCCGGATCGGATTATCTTTGGTGATGGCAACACCTGGCAGGCGATGCTGGGGGCATCCGTGCTGCTGTGGCTGGTTCACTGGCTGGTGTTGCGCGGCGTGCAGACCGCTGCCAGCATCAATCTGATGGCGACGCTAGGCAAGCTGGTGCCGTTGCTGATCTTTATTGTGCTGGCGGTGATGGCGTTCAACTATGATCGCTTTCGCTTCGATTTTTCCGGCGTCACACTGGGGCAGCCGCTCTGGGAACAGATCAAGCAGACCATGCTGA
Organism: Pantoea sp. RCC30.1; assembly: GCF_058148845.1. Classification (NCBI taxonomy): domain Bacteria; kingdom Pseudomonadati; phylum Pseudomonadota; class Gammaproteobacteria; order Enterobacterales; family Erwiniaceae; genus Pantoea; species Pantoea sp. RCC30.1. The sequence goes on from NZ_JBXUHX010000002.1 coordinate 138,142, forward strand.
TTACCCTGTGGGTCTTTATCGGAGTCGAAGGTGCGGTGGTGGTCTCTGCCCGCGCGCGCCAGAAAAAGGATGTGGGCCGCGCCACCCTCTTTGCCGTGCTGGCTGCACTGCTGGTCTATCTGCTGGTGACACTGCTGTCGCTGGGCGTGGTGCCGCGCGCTGAACTGGCCGGGATGCGTAATCCTTCCATGGCGGGACTCATGACCCGACTGATGGGCAACTGGGGCGATGCGGTGATCGCGCTGGGCCTGATTATCTCGGTCTGTGGTGCCTATCTGAGCTGGACGATCATGGCCGCTGAAGTGCCGCTGATTGCCGCGCAACAGGGTGCGTTTCCGCGCAGTATCGCCTGGCAGAACCGCCATAGCGCGCCAGCCGCCTCGCTGTGGCTGACCAACGGCAGTATTCAGCTTTGCCTGATACTGATTGCACTGACCGGTGCTAACTACAACAACCTGTTGACCATCGCTTCGGAGATGATTCTGGTGCCCTATCTGCTGGTGGGGTTATATCTGATCAAAGTGGTGCGCGGACAGCATAAGCCGCTGGCGATGGCGGTTGGCGTCGGAGCCAGCGTATATGGCGTATGGCTGCTCTACGCCTCCGGACCCCTCCACCTGATGATGTCAGTGGTTCTCTATACTCCGGGCCTGCTGCTGTTTCTGTTTGCCCGACGCGGCGGCCGCGCAGACGTTGCGCTGACCTCGCTGGAGCGGATTGCAATGGGATTGCTGATTGCCGCGACACTGCCAGCTGTGTGGGAGCTGACGACTTAGAGCCTGAAAGGAGGGCGCTCAGTGTGACTGCACTGGAATTGAAACACACAGCAGGTCTTCCTGCTGTGTAAGATTCAGCGGCTTCGAATATTCATGATGGATTGCGTCCAGCTGCTCCGCTGACAGTGGATAAGGGAGCTGGATATCGAAGCGACTGATCTGCTGCTGTTCCGCGAGCGTAATCAGGCGCGCAATATTGATTTCGTCGCTCACCTGAGTAGAAATAATTTGTAATGCTAATTCTTTTAACGGGTCGTCACTGCCCTGTAAACGGTGTGCTGATTTACGTGTCACCATGCCGAAGATCGGCATCACACCATAAATAGCATCGACGAAGCTCCAGCGCTTTTTGCAGGAAGCGGAAAGAAAGTCACTGTAATTGAAGCAGATGCGGTCGGGGTATATGGCTGATGCCAGCTCTTTATCAGACACACTAACGCTCCTCATGGTAATCATCAATATCCCAAACCTGGCGCAAAAAAGCCGCGCTAATGATTGCACATTTTGCCGGATATATACCAGCAAGCTACGGATATTTCGTGCGATAGCGTAGAGCTCAGGACCAGGAAAAGATATGCTTTCGCTCACTCCTGTCTCTGCTCTGTGAACTATGAACAAAATTGTTTATGTAGAAGATGAACCCGAAGTGGGTTCGCTGATTGCGGCCTACCTGGGTCGCCATGATATTGAGGTGATTGTCGAGACGCGCGGTGACCGTGCGGAAGCGGTGATAGTGGAACAGCAGCCCGATCTGGTGATGCTGGATATCATGTTACCGGGCAAGGATGGCATGACCATCTGCCGGGACCTCCGGGCCAACTGGCAGGGACCGATCGTGCTGCTCACCTCACTCGACAGTGACATGAACCATATTCTGGCCCTGGAGATGGGTGCCCAGGATTACATCCTGAAAACCACCCCGCCCGCGGTGCTGCTGGCTCGTCTGCGCCTGCATCTGCGTCAGTCCCATCAGGGACAGCCGGAAGATACACCGAACGCACCTGCCGCCAACCGTATGCTGCGTTTTGGCTCACTGACCATTGATGCCCTGAACCGTCAGGTCACGCTGTTTGAGGAGCAGATAGCCCTTTCCACCGCAGATTTCGACCTGCTATGGGTACTCGCAAGTCATGCGGGGCAGACGCTTAACCGGGATGCGCTGCTGAAAACATTACGTGGCGTCAGCTATGACGGACTGGACCGCAGCATCGACGTGGCGATCTCCCGTCTGCGCAAAAAGCTGCACGACAGCGCCACCGAGCCGTTTCGCATTAAAACCATCCGTAACAAAGGCTACCTGTTTGCGCCTCAAGCCTGGGATACCCGTGGGCTATGAGAAAGCTTTTTATTCAGTTTTATTAAGCGCACTAATTTTAACCAATTGAATGGCATAATAAATCTTTAAATATCAGCCTATTGAGAAATTTCAAATCGGACAAGTGTGGACAGATATAAACATTTATCTGTCCCTTCTTGTGCAGGACCGTAATCAAGCCATACTTTCTTGATCTCATATGTAACTTTCCCCAGCAATATGACACCCTCCAGCCCGCTGTCGTCGATCGTTTCGCCGTTCTGCGTGATAACTCCTGTCCTGAATAGTTTGCCTATTTGCGGATAGTCATCGAACTGGAACGCGACTATATCGCCAGGTGCAGCCGTTAGTGAACGATCTACCAGTACGAAACCCTCTGGCGTATCAATGCGCATCAATTTGGACGTCAAGCAGGAAGGGATAATGAACGGTGTTGAGATGGGGGTGTTGGACTATTGAATACCGTATCTTATCCAGAGTGGACTTGCTACTGTTTGTGTAAGTATCCCAGCTTTAGTTCCACACACTTTTTGAGAGTTCGGTTTTTCAGCCATCAGCCGGTATTCTTCCGGCGTCAGGTTGTTCAGGGATTCATGAGGCCGCTCGCTGTTATATTCCATCAGCCAGCACTCTGTAATTTCCCGTGCTTCATTAAGTGTTCTGAACAGGTAAAAATCCAGGATTTCTGTCCGGTATGTCCGGTTAAAGCGTTCGATAAACGCGTTCTGTGTTGGCTTACCCGGCTTGATAAATTCAAGCTGCACGCCATGTTCTTCGGCCCATTTTGCCAGCGCCAGTGAGACCAGTTCCGGCCCGTTGTCCATCTGCATCTTTAGCGGGTAGCCGCGGTTTACCACGATCCTGTCCAGCACCCGGACGACTCGCTGAGCCGGGATATTAAAGTCGATTTCTATCGCCAGCGCTTCACGGTTAAAATCATCCACCACATTGAAGGTCCGAAAGCGCCTGCCGCAGACCAGTGCGTCGTGCATAAAATCGATAGACCCGCTCTGGTTTAACGCTTCCGGCGTCGCCAGTGGTGCTGGATTACACACGGGCAGCCGCTGTTTTCCCTTACGACGAAAATTCAGTTTCAGCAGGCAGTAAATCCGGTGAACGTGTTTATAGTTCCAGATATTGCCCTGCTTGCGCAGCAGCTGGAACAGCTTAATATCAGAGGCTTCCATACCTCCATACTTTGCTTTCCAGTTGTAGTACGAAGCCTCTGATATTCCCGCTTCGCGGCAGACATCTCTGACGGTGCGTCCGGCTTTCAGGGATTTCAGAACGGCAATGATCTGGTGTTCGGTGAATCGGGCTTTACGCATGGCGATCTCCTCAGAGGACATAATCAATATGTCGGAAGATCTCTAAAAGTGAATGGTTCGGTTAAGCGGGGTACTTACAGCAGTACCGGATGGCAGGCTATCAATTAAAGTTAAAAGCACAAGGAGTGAGGCCAAGTATGTCGCGAAAAGGAAACTGCCTGGATAACGCTGTAGTGGAAAACATCTTCGGCACGCTGAAACCGGATTGTTTTTATCCTGGTCATTTCAGCAGCATTGATGAGCTGAAGCAGGCGATCCATGAATATATCCATTACTACAATAACGAGCGGATAAGCCTGAAACTGAAAGGCCTGAGTCCGGTTGAATACCGGAACCATGCCCTGAATGCCGCTTAATATAAACTGTCCAACCTTATAGGATCAGTCCAGCAAAGTGAGCTTTTGGCTGCTTACTATTATGACTTCAGGAGTTGCTGCAGTGCCGGTTGCTGGCCGGTGAGGCGGAGAAGTCATTACCCGCCCCGCTCTTCGACATCTGCTCCATTGACTTAAGCTCACCGCTCAGGTGAATTCACCGCAGCAATAAAACAATAACGTCAGCAGCATCAACTCACTATAAACGTATCGTTTTCAACAAAAATGGCCCGCCACGAGGTGAGCCAGTCAGGAATAAAAGGATTTTTATTTTGTGAACCGCTGCGGTGGCGGGTGCCTCCCGGTAGGTCAGAAAAGCCAGAACCTGACCCGCCCGACACAGGCTATCATATTGATATACGAACACCTGGTTTAGGCTCCACCGCTAAGGAGGATTCACCGCAGCAATTAGATGATAATTATTCTCATCTAAACAGTAAGGCAATCAGATTGTGGGGGCCTGTGTTAATTTCCGGCGTCTTGATATGCGCTTTCTGTAGTACAAAAATGAAAATGGCCACGCATTAGCGCAGCCTCAGAGGTTTGCCTTAGCGCCAGTGCTCAATGGCTCAGCCATTTACCCCTCTCTTTATTTCAGATGCTTAAGATCTAAAAAATGTCCACCGAAGTGAGCCTTTAAAGGAGGATTCCTAATGCAAAAATCCCCACCGAAGCGAGGTTTAATTTGTAATTGTGATTGTATGGATAGAGATCTGAAACTATATAGATAGAATACGCCAGCTTTATGCAAAGTCAATATTTTTATCTTTGCTGACTCTCTGATTTGTAGTAAACCATAGCTCGTACTAAATCACTATGACTTATCGGAGTTAATGTTATGGATAACTATCTGGACAAGAAAAGATTTAACAGCTATTACCTGCTTCAGGCAAAGGACGCTGCACATTATCTGCGGATGACTGCACGCAGACTTTCATCTGAGCATCTTAAGAGCCTTATTTCTCATATTAATTTCAATCATGAAATAGATCGCTTTATTGGGGCGCAAATTCAGGGAATTAAGGATGCAACTGATGAGCGTCAGTGCAAGCTCTGCCTGTATAATTTACAGGAAGAAAAAAATTACTTCACCAGCAGGATGCTGCTCTCAGGACAGGTTCAGCAAAAATAGTTTTATCTGCTAAAGTGGTAAATAATCACCTTGATACTTGGGGTTATTTTATTAATGGTGTTGGTGTTATATTGGGAACAGGACAGGTCCTGGCAGGTGGGGGAATAGTATCTGCATCAATCTTTACCGGGAATATTGTCGGGGTTATCGCTGAGGCATCTCTGGTATTGCATGGATTAAATAACATCCAGGAAAGCGCCTTCAACATCATCAATAATCGCGATAACACCTCTGGATTTTTGCGTGATGCATATAATACTACTGCAAAATTTCTGGGGTTTGAAGCTGAAACCGGAAGCATCACCTTCAGCTCTGTAGATTTAATGCTTTCAGGTTACGGGTTAGGCGGGATGGTATTGAAGCCTGATGCCTGGCGACTTTTCCGCTTTATACCAGCTGACTACATTCGTAGCATAAAGACAATGGGTGCGCCTGCATTGGCGATTGAGGCGCTGGGTGACGGGCTGACGATCAAGTCTATTTATGAAAAATCATCATAATGGTGGGTAGCATTAAAACTTAATTTTCGCTCTGTTTATAATCAACTTAGCTCCTAATCTCATGGGAGCTATCATCATAAATATGATAACTACTATTATGTACGCGATACAGTATGAATAAAAATATTCAATATCTTTTCTATAAAACTCCATAACACCTATTGCTGTAATCAAAGCCATCAGCAAAGCCATACTCAAAAATACACGAACAAGCCGCCTGCACGTTTCTGGAATGCTTAGTCCTTCCCGCTGAGCCAGCCCCGATATATAGGTTATATCTCGTTTTGTCAGACTATCAGTGTTTATATTATCCATAACTTACACACTCTTCATTTCAATAATGGCAATATTACCCCTAATACGTTTCGCGATGTAGTATTTTTTGGTGTAAAGTGCCTTTCGTAAGGATGAAGTATTCCTTTCGAAAGGCTTTAAAAGAAAATCAGAATTATGACCGGGTGATCCTCTGAAAAGTTAAATCTGCATGACTTTCTTCGATCTCGCACTTTGCCACCAGCTGCTCAAAGAATGGCTTCCAGTTCCGCGACCGGGACGACTGCGTAAGGTCTGGTACCAGCACATTAATGGCCCGGAATGCGGTACTGGATGGCATGCGACGATAGCCACGGCCTGTGCAGCGCTCACACTCTTTATCGACCGGCGCACCCATACGGGCTGATTCAGCCATGTCCCGCACGCGCCCCGTTCCGTTACAAAGACAGCGCGATGAAATGCATCCCTTCCCTTCTCAATTCTGGCACTTCGTTCTGATCATCTGCATTTCGGTACGCGTTGCCATCTCCTGCTCGCCTGACTCACTGAACTTACCGGCGTACTTAACCAATTCCGTTTCTGGGTCGGCAATATCTGGACTCTCAGAAAAAGCTGGATGTGATCGGGCATGAGAACGGAATGATGGCGGGCCTGCTCAATGATATCTGTCGCTATCACGAGGAATGCACTCATAACGACCAGATACATGCATTTATCCCGATGGAATATGTGTCCGCTATTAACGATTTTGTAGCTCGTGACGTTGACGGAAATAACCCCTGCCCGCTGACCGATGCCTTCCTCAACTCTGTGCGGGCTGAGGGCATTGAGATGTTTGTGGCAGAGAAGTTGGCACTGTCATCTTCTCACATGGCAAGCGGTGACGCGGCAATGTCACTTAACAACGACTACTGCGCAATGAGCGCTCAAGGTTCGCCTCCCAGCTCCGCGCCGGTAAGGATGGTGAGTGATGGCAGTTAAACCACCAAAGCGCATGGCTGATTGGGTTGGTTCGCGAGTGAAAACTCTACATGCAATGGAAAACGGTTACGCTAAAATGCCAGCGGGTCCTGTGGCTGTAGTCACCGGGGATAGTCGGGGTTAGTCGCGATTTCTACCTGGAATTTGCTCCCTGTAGTTGCTGTAGCATGACCGTAAAGGTTAGTGGCGTGCGTCCTGAGCATTTAAAGATTATTGAGATGAAACGCTGATCAGCAAACTGATTTTTAAGAATCAATTTTTATCCGGCCAGCCTGAAATAATACTGGCCGTCCATAGGTAACTCTATGCAACAAGTCATTTACAGCGAAAAGTAGATGGTAGCCTCTTTACTTATGCAAAAAACCGGATTGACCGAAAGGCAAATTAAAAAACTTCGCCTTAATCGTTTTATAGAGGGAGTACATTTCAAGCGTTATTCTCTGACCGGTGGAGAAGACAAAGGTAAGGCATTAATCTGGTACAATTATCCGGGCATCAACAAACTAATTGAGGAATCATAATGTATCCAACCGGTGTTGGATTGCATAATAGCAGAATTCGAGTCAGTTTTCAGTTTCGAGGTATTCGATGCCGGGAAGTATTAAAGAGATGGGCCATAACAAATGCCAATATAAAAAAGCTGGCAACCTTCGCGCTAAGATTGTTAGTGAAATAAAAATGGGGGCTTTTGTTTACAAAAAGACATTTCCAGACTCTAAAACATCACCGAAATTTGACCCTATTCAAAATATTTCCACATTCGGTGAACTGGCTTTGTCATGGTATGAAAACCATAAAAGTGAGTTATCTACCAATGCGGCACGAACTTACCAAACTACAGTTAATCTTCTTGAGAGATTAGTTGGAAGCAATACAAAACTGTCATCAATAACAAACAATAATATTTTAAAATGGCGTGAATAATTGTCGTTGGGTGAAAAGAGTTACCCGCCGGGTGTTAGAAAAAAACAGGTCGCACTGCACGAACGGTAGATTATTACCTCGCTATACTGAAGCAGATAATGAACTTTGCTTATACAAAAAAATATATTGATAGTATTACCCATGACGGAATTAAAAGACTGCGTAAAGGTCAGATCAAACCTGATCCGTTGTTGAAGCATGAATTTCATCAGTTGATTGATACCGCGCCGCAAAAACAAAAGAATTTATGGTAATTTTCGGTCTATTCGGGAATCTGTCGCGGTGAACTCTGCGCCCTTGCCTGGGAAGATATTAATATCGAAAGCGGAGAAGTTCATGTTTGTCGTTATTTAATTCAGTCAGGGACGTTCGGCCCGCCGAAAACAAGGGCCGGTTACCGTACAATGAAGCTGCTGAAACCTGCAATGGATGCTTTAAGGCTCAAAAAACTCACTGGAAACTTTCCAAAAGTGCCCGTGACTATCCAGCATCGAGATTTCGGCGTCACTGAGACGCAGATGCTTCATTTCGTGTTCATGCCGAGACAGATGCGTGGTGTTCAAGCACCTCATTACTCAGTACACTCGATAAAATCTATCTGGGATAAGGCAGTTAAGCGGGCAGACATTCGCCGCAGGCGGCCTTATCAGACAAGACATACGTTCGCGTGCTGGATGCTGTCCGCCGGGGCAAATCCAGCGTTCATAGCCGAACAGATGGACCATGAAAACGTGGAGATGGTTTACACAGTCTATTCAACCTGGATTAATGCACTCGATGGTGATCAGGTTGAAATGCTTAACAAGCGCATTAGAAAATTTAGTTCTGTCCCCATAGTGTTCCTTGCAGTTAAGGCGACTGACTAAGTCATTGATATTTAGGCAAGGAAAATGAAGAAACTTTTTATTCAGTTCTATCTGCTGCTGTTTGTCTGCTTTCTGGTGATGGCGCTACTGGTGGGTCTGGTTTACAAGTTCACCGCTGAGCGCGCGGGTCGCCAGTCGATGAACGACCTGATGGCCAGCTCGCTCTACCTGATCCGCAGCGAACTGCGCGAGATTCCGCCGCGCGACTGGAATAAAACCATCAAGAGTCTCGATCTCGGCCTGTCGTTTGACCTGCATATTGAGCCGATGAACAAATATCAGCTTGATGAGAGCAATATGCGCCGGTTGCGCGCCGGGGAGATTGTCGCGCTCGACGACCAGTACACCTTTTTGCAGCATATTCCACGCAGCCACTATGTACTGTCGGTCGGGCCGATTCCCTATCTCTTCTACCTGCACCAGATGCGCCTGCTGGATATTGCCCTGCTGGTGTTTATAGGCATGTCGCTGGCGCTGCCGGTGTTTATATGGCTCCGGCCCCACTGGCAGGAGATGCAGCGACTGGAAAAAGCGGCACAGCGTTTTGGCCGTGGTGAGCTGGATGTCCGCACCCATTTCGACAGCACCTCCAGTCTGTTCCGGCTCGGCATCGCGTTTAACCAAATGGCGGAAAACATCAACACGCTGGTCGCCAGCAAGAAGCAGCTGATTGATGGTATTGCACATGAGCTGCGAACACCGCTGGTGCGCCTGCGCTACCGGCTGGAGATGAGCGACAACCTCACGGATGGCGAACGGGTAGCGCTGAATCGCGACATCGGCCAGCTTGAAAGTCTGATTGAGGAACTGCTGACCTATGCACGGCTTGACCGCCCACGCGTCGATCTCAATCTGAAAACGCTGGACCTGGCCAGCTGGCTGAGCGAGCGGCTGGACGATTTTCGCACCATCAACCCGGACATACGGCTCGACCTGGATCTGCCCCAGCAGGAAAACATCGGCGTTTCTGATACGCGCCTGATGGAGCGGGTGCTGGATAACCTGGTGAATAATGCGCTGCGCTATGCGCAGCAGCGGCTACGCGTCAGTTTATGGTTCGACGGCCCGATTGGCTGTCTGCAGGTGGACGATGATGGTCCGGGCATTCCGCCGGAAGAGCGTGAGCGGGTTTTTGAACCCTTTGTCCGGCTTGATCCCAGCCGCGATCGCGCCACAGGCGGCTGCGGGCTAGGCCTGGCGATTGTTCACTCTATTGCCCAGGCGCTGAGTGGCAATGTCACCATTGAGTCCAGCCCGCTGGGCGGCACCAGCGTTCGCTTTTGCTGGCCGGTTGATCTAACCTTGCGGGAAATTCCGCTGCGTTAAAAACCACAAGGAGTCTTACGTGACCTCAGCGTATCAACAACTTACCAAAACCTTCCAGCGCCTTTCACGTTTCAGTCACGTCACAGCCATTGCCGGATGTGACATGCAGACCACCATGCCGCCAGGCGGCAGTCAGGCACGTGGTGAAGCACTGGCCGAAATGAGCGTGTTGCAACACCAGATCCTCACCGCCCCTCAGATCGGCGAATGGCTTAAAGCCGCTGAGCAGCAGTCGCTGAACGATGTCGAGCGGGCCAATCTCAACGAGATGCAGCGCGCATACCAGCAGGCCACTCTGCTGCCCGATGATTTTGTTGAAGCCAAATCGATCGCAGGTTCGGTGTGTGAACATGCGTGGCGCACTCAGCGTCCCGCCAATGACTGGCAGGGCTTTGCCGCCAACCTCAAAGAGGTGGTGCGTCTGAGCCGCGATGAAGCCCAGCGCCGCGCCGACGCCAGTGGCTGTTCCCGTTACGATGCGCTGCTGGACCTCTATGAGCCGGGGATGACCCGCGCCCGGCTGGATACCACCTTTGGCGAATTGAAAACCTGGCTGCCTGACTTATTGCAGCAGGTGGTTGAAAAACAGGCGCAACAGCCGTTCATCACGCCGCAGGGGCCGTTCGCTGTGCCTGCTCAGCGCCAGCTCGGTCTGAGCATCATGGAGACTCTGGGTTTCGACTTTAACCACGGCCGTCTCGACATTAGTGCGCATCCCTTCTGCGGTGGCGTACCGGAAGATGTGCGTATTACTACCCGTTACAACGAGAATGAGTTTCTGAGTGCCATGATGGGCGTGATTCATGAAACCGGTCACGCCCGCTATGAGCAAAATCTGCCGCAGCAGTGGCGCGGTCAACCGGTGGCGCTGGCGCGATCCACGGCTATCCACGAATCACAAAGTTTGTTTATGGAGATGCAGCTTGGTCGCAGCCGCGAATTCCTGCAGCGCATTCTTCCGCAGGTCATCGCCACCTTTGGCGATCAACCTGCCCTGCAGGCGGATAATTTCGTCCGCCTGACCCAGCGGGTTTCGCCTGGCCTGATCCGGGTTGATGCCGATGAGCTGAGCTATCCGGCGCACGTCATTCTGCGTTATGAAATCGAGCAGGCGCTGATTGAAGGCGAAATTGAAGTCGAGGATATCCCGGCGCTGTGGGATGAGAAGATGATGCAGTCGCTGGGCCTGGATACCCGTGGTAATTACCGCGATGGCTGTATGCAGGATATTCACTGGACCGACGGTGCATTTGGCTACTTCCCAACCTATACGCTGGGCGCAATGTACGCCGCACAGCTGTTCCGGTCGGTACAGAAGGCCATTCCTCAGCTCAGTGAGATGATTCAGCACGGTGAGCTGCAGCCGGTATTCGACTGGTTACAACAGAACATCTGGCAGCACGGCAGCCGTTTCTCCACCGACCAGCTGCTGATCAACGCCACCGGCGAAGCCCTGAATCCGGCTTTCTTCCGTCAGCATCTTGAACAACGCTACCTGAATAGCTAAGCTTTCGGGCGGTCATCTGACCGCCCTTTCCCGCCTTTGTACAATCGGTTACACGCCGATACCAAACACCCACGGACACCGTTCATTGATTTCCCTATAGTCTCTTCACCGGCCCCGCAGTGGGCTACACATGAAAAAATAGTCTCCGAGGGATTTGCAATGAAAAAATTATTTGCACTGGTTGTCGCCGCTGCTATGGGTATGTCTTCTGTTGCTTTCGCTGCTGACACCACAGCTGCTCCAACTGCTGCGCCAGCCGCAACAACTACTACTACCGCTGCTGCACCGGCTAAAACCGTTCACAAAACTGCGCACAAGAAACACCATAAAGCAGCTCAGAAAGCCCAGGCTGCTAAGAAACACCACAAAAAAGCAGTGAAAAAAGATGCAGCGCAGAAAGCGCAGGCTGCTAAAAAAGTGCACCACAAAAAAGCGGTAAAACCTGCTGCTCAGAAAGCGCAGGCCGCTAAAAAAGTTCACCATAAAAAAGCAACTAAACCAGCCGCTCAGAAAGCCCAGGCTGCAAAAAAAGTTCACCACAAAAAAGTAACTAAACCTGCTGCTCAGAAAGCACAGGCTGCTAAAAAAGTTCACCACAAAAAAGTAACTAAACCTGCTCAGAAAGCGCAGGCTGCTAAAAAAGTTCACCACAAAAAAGTTGTGAAACCAGCAGCTAAAAACTAAGGTCGCCTTCAGCGCACGGCCACATGATGATTTAAAACACCCGGTTCTGCCGGGTGTTTCTTTACTGGAGTGGATGAAATGACGAGAGTGGATGAAATAGTGCGTCGCTATCGCTTCGAAATTATTCTGCTTGTTATGATCCTGTGTGGCATTGTTGCAGCCAGCTTTTTTATTTAGACGCTGTAGCGTACTGATTAACCAATAAAACTCCCTTTTTCAACGCTCACCGACTATAGTTACCGTACTTCAGTAATAACAATAACGTTAACTTTTCTCGCCATTGAGATTTCTATGCGCCTGGCTACCCTGTTAATGGTTGGACTCTTCAGCTTTGCTACCACTGTTCATGCCGATGATGACGATGACTCACCGACTCCTGCTGAAATTAAAATGCTGTTCTTCGGCAAGGATCATCGCCAGGCAATCACCGATATTACTGCTGCCCCCTGGGATGCCATTGGTCAGCTGGAAACCGAAAGCGGCAACCTCTGTACTGCCACGCTCATCTCTCCGCATCTGGCACTAACGGCCGGACACTGTCTGCTTTCCCCGCCGGGTAATTTCGATAAGCCGGTTGCGCTGCGATTTATGGCCAGCGATAAAGGCTGGCGCTACGAGCTTCATGATATTGATGCGCGGGTTGAACCTTCGCTGGCGTCAAAATTAAAAGCGGATGGTGAAGGCTGGATCGTGCCGAGCAGTGCAGCACCTTATGATTACGGCATCGTGATTTTACGTAATCCGCCGTCAGCGATTACGCCTATTCCGCTGTTTGATGGCTCACGCAGCGATCTCACGGCGGCGCTGAAGCTGACAGGACGTAAAGTGACGCAGGCGGGTTATCCGGCCGATCATCTGGATACGCTCTATTCCCACAGCGATTGTCTCATTACCGGCTGGGCACAGCGCGCCGTGCTATCGCATCAGTGTGACACTCTGCCGGGTGACAGCGGTTCACCGCTGCTGCTCAAAAGCGACAAAGGCTGGCAGTTAATCGCGGTACAAAGCTCAGCACCTGCAGCGAAAGATCGCTACCTGGCTGACAACCGTGCGATTTCAGTCACCTCGTTTAAAGATAAGCTGGAATCCCTCGCGCAGTAACCGCATTGACTCTTCACCCTCGGGTGCGCACCTGCTACGGCGCGCACCCTGGCTTTTAACCCGCTATCTGTTCCATCGTCTGCATAATACGTTTTTCTGAGATGGGATACGGCGTGCCCAGCTGCTGAGCAAAGTAGCTGATACGCAGCTCTTCGATCATCCAGCGGATGCTTTGCACTTCTTCATCATCCTGACGCTGCGGCGGCAACTTGTTGCGCCACGCCTGATATGCCTGTTCCACTGCCTGCACCTTTAACATCCGTGCGCGATCGCTGTGCGGATCGGCAGGCAGTTTTTCCAGCCGCCGCTCAATGCCCTGCAGATAACGCAGCGTATCGGTCAGTCGCTGCCAGCCGTTGCCGGTAACAAAGCCGCGATAGACCAGACCATTTACCTGCGCCTTGATGTCAGATAACGCCAGCGCCATGGTCATATCAACCCGGCCCTTCAGGCGCTTATTGATGTTGAAGACGGCCGTCAGAATCTGCTCAACCTGCTGTGCAATCGTCACTACGGTCTCATTGAGTTCGCCGCGTACTTTGTCACGCAACTGTTCAAACGCGCCTTGATCCCAGGCCGGACCGCCCGCTTCCCCCATTAGTTTGTCGATGCCACAGGCGATACAGTCGTCGATCAGCTCCAGCACTTTGCCATAAGGGTTAAAGTAGAGTCCGAGCTTGGCTTTGTTCGGCAGCTTTTCATGCAAATATTTAACCGGAGACGGCACATTCAGCAGCAACAGGCGGCGCTGACCGCGCCACATCATCTTTTGCTGCTCCTGCTCGCTGTCAAACAGACGAATGGCGACGCTCTCTTTCTCATCGACCAGCGCTGGCCAGGCTTTGACCTGGTAGCTGCCGCGCTTCTGTTCATAGCTGCGCGGCAGATCGCCAAAGCTCCAGATGTGCAGACCGCTCTGTTCCAGCCCGTCATCTGCCACTTTTGACAGCGTTTCCTGCACTTTATCTTTCAGCTGAGCCTTGAGCGCGGTGAGATCTTTGCCTTCCAGCAGTTTACGGTTGTGCTCGTCCACCACACGGAACGTCATTTTGAGATGATCGGGCACCTGTTCCCACTGCCAGTTTTCCCGCTCCAGCGTGACGCCGGTCATGCGGCGAAACTCCCGCGATAGCGCATCGAGCAGCGGCATCTCCATCGCTTTCACCCTTCCTAAAAACGCCTCGGCGTAATTAGGGGCTGGCACCAGGTTGCGGCGCAGCGGCTTGGGCAGCGATTTAATCAACGCGATGATCAGCTCACGGCGTACGCCAGGGATCTGCCATTCAAAGCCGCTGTCCTCAATCTGATTAAGCAGCGGCAGCGGAATATGCACCGTGACGCCATCTGCATCTGCACCTGGCTCGAACTGATAACTCAGCTTGAGTTTGAGGTTGCCCTGATGCCAGAAGTTGGGGTAGTCGAGCTGGCTGACTTTATCCGCGCCCTCTTTGATCAGCATCTGCTTGTCGAAGTTCAGCAGCTCGGCGTTTTCACGGCTCGCCTTCTTCCACCAGCTGTCGAAATGTTTCGCCGAGACGACCTCTTTGCCGATGCGCTGGTCATAAAAAGCAAACAGCGTTTCATCATCCACCAGGATGTCGCGGCGACGGGATTTGTGTTCCAGATCTTCCACTTCACTACGCAGCTTCTGGTTAGCCCGGAAGAAGGCATGGCGGGTCTGCCAGTCGCCCTCCACCAGCGCGTGGCGGATAAACAGCTCACGGCTCAGGGTGGGATCGATACTGCCATAGTTAACCTTGCGGGCGGCCACAATCGGCAGACCATAGAGCGTGACTTTTTCCGCAGCCATCACCGCGCCTTGCGATTTCTCCCAGTGCGGTTCGCTGTAGCTGCGCTTGATCAGGTGCTGGGCCAGCGGCTCAATCCACTCCGGCTCAATACGCCCCGCCGTGCGGCCCCACAGGCGGCTGGTCTCAACCAGTTCCGCCACCATGGTCCATTTCGGCGGTTTTTTAAACAGTCCGGAGCCTGGAAAAATGGAGAAGCGGGTGTTGCGCGCGCCGGTATACTCCTGCTTATCGGTATCTTTCTGGCCGATATGCGACAGCAGACCGCTTAACAGCGCGCAGTGAACAGCTTGCAGTTCAGCCGGTTCGCTATTGACCGGAATCCCCAGTTCACGCACCACCTGCCGCAGCTGGGTATAGATATCCTGCCATTCCCGCACGCGCAGATAGTTAAGGAAGTCAGTTTTGCACTGGCGACGGAAAATATTGCCGGACAGCGCTTTCTGCTGTTCCGCCAGGTAGTTCCAGAGGTTCACGTAAGCGAGGAAGTCGGAGTCTTTGTCGGCAAAGCGCCGATGTTTTTCATCAGACGCCTGCTTTTTATCTGCCGGACGCTCACGCGGGTCCTGAATCGACAGGCCAGCGGTGATGATCATCACTTCACGCACACAGCCAAATTTCTGCGCTTCCAGCACCATCCGCGCCAGGCGAGGATCCACCGGCAGCTGCGCCAGCTGACGCCCGGAGCCGGTGAGTTTGTAGTGACCGTTCTCTTCGTTCAGCGTCAGCGCGCCCAGCTCTTCCAGCAGGCGGACGCCATCCTGAATATTACGCTTATCGGGCGCTTCCACAAACGGGAAGGCGGCGATATCACCGAGTCCCAGCGAGGTCATCTGCAGGATCACCGACGCCAGGTTGGTGCGCAGGATTTCAGGATCGGTAAAGGCCGGACGACTCAGGAAGTCATCTTCTGCGTAAAGGCGAATACAGATACCGTCCGAAACACGGCCGCAACGCCCTTTACGCTGGTTGGCGGAGGCCTGCGATATCGGTTCAATCGGCAGTCGCTGCACTTTGGTACGGAAACTGTAGCGACTAATACGCGCCGTACCCGGATCGATCACATATTTGATGCCAGGCACCGTCAGCGACGTTTCTGCGACGTTGGTCGCCAGCACGATGCGACGGCCACTGTGCGACTGAAACACGCGGTTCTGTTCCGCATTCGACAATCGCGCATAGAGCGGCAGCACTTCGGTGTGCGGCAGGTCGCGTTTGTTCAGCGCATCTGCGGTATCACGGATTTCGCGCTCGCCGCTCATAAAGATCAGGATGTCGCCACGGCTTTCCCGGCCCAGTTCATCCACCGCATCAAAAATCGCCTGCAACTGATCACGATCACCATCATCTGCCTCTTCGACGACAGGACGGTAGCGCACTTCAACCGGATAGGTCCGGCCAGAGACTTCAATCACCGGCGCATTATTGAAATGACGCGAGAAGCGCTGCGGATCGATGGTCGCGGAGGTAATGATGACTTTCAGATCGGGGCGACGCGGCAACAGCTCACGCAGATAACCGAGCAGGAAGTCGATATTCAGGCTGCGTTCGTGCGCTTCATCAATAATGATGGTGTCATATTGCATCAGCAGGCGATCCTGCTGGATCTCTGCCAGCAGAATCCCGTCGGTCATCAGTTTAATCTGCGTCAGATCGCCGACCTGGTCGTTGAACCGCACTTTATAGCCAACACAGCCGCCCAGCGAGATGCTGAGCTCATCGGCAATGCGGTTCGCCACGGTACGCGCAGCCAGACGGCGCGGCTGCGTATGGCCAATCAGGCCGGTAACACCGCGTCCCAGCGCCAGACAGATTTTCGGCAGCTGGGTGGTTTTACCCGAACCGGTTTCACCGGCAACAATCACTACCTGATGGTCGCGAATCGCCTCAGCAATATCCTGCTGCTTCTGGCTGACCGGCAGATTGTCCGGGAAAGTAATCGCTGGCGTCGCCGCGCGGCGCTGGGCCACACGCTGTTCGGCGGCAATAAATTCCTGCTCCAGTTCGCTGGCGATGCCCTGCTGTGCCTCAGGATTTTTGGCTTTTCTGGCACCCTGTAAACGGCGCTGCAGTCGCTGGCGATCGCGCAGCATGACACCGTCGAGCCGTGACCAGAGCGCTGCCAGTGGGGAAGTATCGGGTGATGACATAATTGTGACGTACCTTACTCAGACGGTGTCGCTGCCTGAGGCAGCGCCCTGTAAGCCGGGATAACCAGCTGATTCAATAAAATTAATTGTGCGCATCATAGCACATTTTGAACCGTTCCGGCGGCTGGCCCCGGTTACGCTTATTCAATAAATTCGAACATAGGTCTCGAAATATTGCGCTTTCACCGCGCCATCGATAACCGTAGAGTGTAAGCCATTGAGCGGAAAGTCTTCCGCGTTACAGACAGGAAACCACCATGAGCAAAGTTTTAGTTCTGAAATCAAGCATCCTTGCAGGCTACTCACAATCAAGCCAGCTTGCTGACTTCTACGTTGAACAGGCAAAGGCACAGGGTAAAGAAGTCACCGTACGTGATCTGGCCGCAAATCCGATCCCGGTTCTGGATGGTGAGTTAGTGGGTGCAATGCGCCCTTCCGAAACGCCACTTTCACCACGTCAGCAGGAAGCACTGGAACTGTCCGATGAGTTGATTGCAGAACTTCAGGCTCATGATGAAGTGGTGATTGCCGCGCCAATGTACAACTTCAACATTCCTACGCAGCTGAAAAATTATTTCGACCTGATTGCCCGTGCTGGCGTGACGTTCCGCTACACCGAAGCAGGCCCGGAAGGTCTGGTTAAAGGCAAAACCGCAGTAGTTATCTCCAGCCGTGGCGGCATTCACAAAGATACCCCAACCGACCTGCTGACCCCATACGTTAAGCTGTTCCTGGGCTTCATCGGCATCACTGACGTTGAGTTCGTGTTTGCTGAAGGCATCGCGTACGGTCCGGAAGTGGCCAGCAAAGCGACCGCTGAAGCGAAAGACGCTATCAAACAGATCGTGACTGCATAAGGCTCACTCCTCTCAGGATGATGATGTAAAAAACCGGGCCTCGCGCCCGGTTTTTTTTCGCCGGTTACTGACCGCTATCCGTTTCCTTTCTCAGCCACTGACCATTAATGCCGCGCACATATTCCCCCGCTGCCGCACGGCTGACCAGCTTCTGTCCGGCAATGCTGGCGACATCGGCCGTGGAGAGATTGTTCTGTTCTGCCAGCCGCTGATACTCCAGCTGACGTCCGGCATTAATCCGCTGCACCAGCGCCAGCGTTTCACTGTCCTGCGAACGTGCCGCCAGATAGCCGGAAAGCGTTTCACCTGCCCGGCCCGATTGCCGCGCCTCATCGAGCGTCAGTGCCCAGGCAGGCTGTGCCATCGCCAGTGCGATTAACAGCGCCGCGCTTATGCGTTTCATCGTGGCTCTCCTCAGAACAGGCCGCTCTGGTTTTTCAGTAACGCTTCCACGTCTTTATCGACTTTGATGTGGATCTCATGCTCGATTTTCACGTTCATATTGATGGTGATGGGATCTTTAGGTGCCGTGACTTCAATGCGCGGCACGCAGCCGATGCTCAGCAGTCCGGCTGCCAGAACCAGTAGTGGCCTCAGGCTCATGGTGAAGTGTCCTTGTTCGATGGCAAAGTCGCATGTTGCGCTAACCAGGATTGCAAATTATCGCCAAAGCGCAGGCTGCGCCAGAGCTGAAACAGATTTTCCTGATGACGATAATTAAGATTGACCGTCTGACGACGGTTACTGAACTGGCTGACGCCCTGCACCTGCGCCACCATGGTGAGGTCGCCCAGGTTATCCAGATTGATCGTCGCCCAGCTGCGGGAGACTTCCATATAGCGTAACCAGTCCAGCGCCGCGCCGGTCGCTACGTTATTGCGGGTAATTGCATCCGCCATATCTTTATCCAGCCGAAAAGTCAGCGGACCGCTGTTGGCAATCCACCCTTTCTCCACCAGCCAGCGCGGATTATTGATCCACAGCGGCAGCTCGCCGTTGACCTTACCCGACATGGCAAACTGTTTAGGCTTCAATGCCGTCACCAGCTCGCTGAGGCTGATATTTCGCAGCGACACCCGGGCTGGCTCATGCTGCGGCATACGCAAAGATGGCAGCGTAATTTGCCCGCCCAGCAGATCGAGGCTGACATCCTTTAATGTCAGCGGCGCCTCTTCAGACCACGGCCAGTTACCCTGCAGATCAGCGCGAATATTCTGCATCGCAAACTGGTTCTTCACCTCGGCAATGCGCAGTGAAACCGGGCCATGCTGACCAAACTGCCACTGCTGCTCATGGAATCTGAACGGCAGTGAGAAGTCGATACCGTTCACCTGGCTGTCCGGTGTCCAGACGCTGCCCTGCCTGACCGTCCAGTGGCCTCCGGCCTGGAAGCCCTGTTCACTGGCTGCGGAGAAAGCGACCTGTGCCTGCAAACTGCCGCCCTGAATCTGCATTTTCATATCCGGGCTGAGCAGCGGCTGAAACACGGTCAGCGACTGTTCTGGCCACCAGGCCTGGCCGCGTAACCGTTCGCCGTCCCAGCGGCCGTTCACCCGCAGCGGGCCAACCTTGCCCGCTTTTAATTCGCCTCGCCAGAGGAAATAGCCGGGATCGCGACCTTTCGCCTCGAAGTCCAGCGTGGAATCAGCCAGACGGCCGCCATAGCTGAAGTGGGTCGGCCCCGCCTGCAGTCTGAAATGGCCATTGAAGGAAGGTTGCGCCGCATCACGCTGCCACTTAACGGGTTCAGTCAGTGTCAGGCGAGGTTTTGCGACGTTAACGCTGCCGTAGGCCAGCTGATTAAAACCGGTTGAGAGTGTATCCAGGTGAATCAGCGTATCGTGCCAGCCGCCGGTGCCTTTGACATCCCAGCGCGCCTGCAGCGGCAGTAGCTCGCCACCGCCCCAGTACCGCCAGTTCCATTCACCTTTGTCAGGCCAGAAATCCGCGGCGCGACCATCCAGATGTAGCCTGAAGCGGCCAAAACTGGCATCGTGCGCGTTGAGAATAGCCTGCAGGCGGCCATCAATACCCTGCGAAGAGAGTCGCACGCCCGCCAGCGGCCAGCGCGCCTCGTCCACTTCCAGCGTGGACAGAAGCCGACCCCGCAGGCGCAATAGCGATTTAGGTTGCAAAACTAACTGAGGATCGAGCAGCGAGCCGCTGAGCACGCCCGGAATTGAGCCGTAAAGTTGCAGATCGGCCAGCTTACTTTCGCCGGTCAGCTGAAATGGCAAGTGACTATCGGTCAGACTCAGGTTACCGGGACCGACGCCCAGCACCACATTGCCCTTGCCGCCGCGCCCCTGCGTCAGCAGGTTGACGCGACCGGTGATCTGACTGCTTTCAAGGCCCGACTGCCAGTTATCCAGCGTCAGGTTAATAAACCCTGACAGTGGCTGGGCCGCCAGTGGCCAGAAGTATTCGCCCTTTTCAATCCGAATCTGTTCACGGTTGATCTGCCAGGGCAGTCTGAGAAGCGGCCGGTTCTCTTCCGCCATCGCTATGCGCAGCTCGCCCTGCTGCTGCTGCCAGTTGAGCGTCATCTGCAGCGGATGCGGCAGAGCACTCAGCGCCAGTTGTCCGGCCACCTCACCATTCACCGGCAGATCCGTAGCGAAGGTGGGTAACTCCAGATGACCACTTAGTGTGATGGGTTCAGGAAGGGCAGGATGAGTGAGCGTCAGGCGACTTATCGCGAGCTGCTGACCGGTCAGCGTGGCCGCCAGCTGCAGATTATCGCCCTGATAATTGAGTTGCTGGCGATCTTTTTCCAGCGTCAGATCCAGCGCACCCGCATAGGTCTGCCACGGCGCAACGATCAGTTTGCCCAGATGAATGTCAGCGCCAGGCAGCATGGCCTGCCATTCGGCCAGCGTTTTGGGGGCTGCCGTGCTCTGTTCACCGGCAGGTAATTTTTGCAGGCAGGCGCTGTCCAGCGTCAGCTCTTCGGAATTGAGTTTCCAGCGCGACTGATGCCAGCCCAGTGACACTGCCTTTACGGTTGCCAGCGAGCAGTCACCCGCGAGATAACGAATCTGAGGCAACCACAGCCCACCCTCGCGCCAGCGCGGCGCGCCCGACAGCTCAATGCGGGTCTCATCAGGCAGCCAGATGCCGACCAGCCGTGGCAGCCATTGCGTAACAGTCAGCATCAGGCCGAGCAGCAGCAGAATCAGAGCCAGAATGGCAGCCAGCCGTCGCCGGAAAATCCGTGGCATAAAAGCCATAATCCTTTTCCTTACAGTATCCTGACAACGATGATGGCATGTAATCTGCCAGAGGTGAAGGTCTGCGCCGGGTGCAGGTCAGCTGTTTCAGCAAAGTCTGTCAGAAAACGTTATCCTTAATCTATCACTCTGCAGGAGCATAACGATGAAGATCGCGGTTTACAGCACCAAACATTACGATCAGAAATACCTTGAGCAGGTTAATGAGCAGTTCGGCTTTGAACTGGTGTTTTTTGACTTTTTACTCTCTGAAAGCACGGCCAAAACCGCAGTGGGTTGCGATGCCGTCTGCATCTTTGTAAACGATGACGGCAGCCGTCCGGTACTGGAAGAGCTGGCCGGGCTCGGTGTGAAATACATCGCGCTGCGTTGCGCTGGCTTCAATAATGTCGATCTGGCTGCAGCGAAAGAGCTGGGTCTGGAAGTAGTACGGGTTCCGGCCTACTCACCGGAAGCGGTGGCTGAACATACGATCGGCCTGATGATGACCCTTAACCGCCGTATTCATCGAGCCTATCAGCGTACCCGTGACGCGAACTTTTCGCTCGATGGGCTGACCGGCTTCAATATGCATAACAAAACCGCGGGCGTTATCGGCACCGGTAAAATCGGGATTGCGACGATGCGCATTCTAAAAGGTTTTGGTATGCGGCTGCTTGCGTTTGATCCCTACCCAAGTCAGCAGGCGCTGGAACTGGGCGCGGAGTATGTCGATCTGAAGACGCTGTTTGCTGAATCCCACGTCATTACGCTGCACTGCCCGCTGACGCCGGAGAATCATCATCTGCTCAACGCCGATGCGTTTAAACAGATGCGCGATGGGGTAATGGTAATCAACACCAGTCGTGGTGGTCTTATCGATTCCCAGGCGGCAATTGAAGCGCTGAAACAGCAGAAAATTGGCGCACTCGGCATGGATGTTTATGAGAATGAACGCGGGCTGTTCTTTGAAGATAAGTCGAATGATGTGATTCAGGATGATGTGTTCCGCCGTCTGTCGGCGTGCCATAACGTGTTATTCACCGGCCATCAGGCGTTTTTAACCGCCGAAGCGCTGACCGCCATTTCAGAAACGACACTGAATAATCTCAGACAGATCGACCGGGGTGAAAACTGCCCGAACCGACTCTCTGCCTGACTATTCTCTGCGTAACTATGCGGGCCGGAGCAATCCGGCCTGTCTATCAGCGCGCGCAATTCCCGCCAATCAACGCCTGCTCATCACAGCGACGGCCATTCACTAACTGACACATTCCCACGCGCGAACCATCCAGTTGATGCGAAAATGCCAGCGTTCCACCCGCATTTGAACAGGTGCTTTCTGCCAGGGAAGACATCACCACCCGTGGCTGGATATGGGCGGCGGTGGCTTGTTGCGGTGGCTCGTTATCATCACTGTTACTGCTGCAGGCAGAGAGTAATAATGCGGCACCGGCCAGCAAAAAGGTGGCTGCTTTCATCAATCGAACTCCGGGAATGAGGGTAATAGGCTGGCTCAGCATATGTCAGGCAGCACAAGGGGTCGAGAGGTGAAACAGCTTTTTACAAAATTCTCCGGCGTCATTTGCAAGCAGAATTATCTTGTTTACCTGTTATCGCTGAACTGGCACCCTTTTTCGGCCCCTACTATTCGGAGTAAAGCCATGTTAATGGATATGTTAATTCGCATCGCCCTGGCCGGCATTCTCGGCGGCCTGATTGGCCTGGAGCGTCAGATGCGGGCTAAAGAAGCGGGACTGCGCACCCATATTCTGGTCGGTATCGGCAGTGCCATGTTCATGCTGGTGTCAAAATATGGCTTCGCCGATATGCTCACCAGCGACCATGTGGCCCTGGATCCCAGCCGTATCGCAGCTCAGGTCGTCAGCGGCATGGGCTTCCTGGGGGCGGGCACCATTATGATCCAGAAACAGGTGGTAAAAGGCTTAACCACGGCAGCGGGATTATGGGTGACGGCGGCAATTGGTCTGGTGATCGGCAGTGGCATGTATGAGATCGGTATTTATGGCACGGTGCTGGCGCTGGTGGTGCTGGAAGTATTCCGCCGCCTGAGCCATCTTTTAATCGGCAAACATCATACGCTGCTGGTTTTCCTCAAGCCCAAAAGCGTGCCGCTGGTGCTACTGGTGATGCAGCGCGAAGGTATTCGCTACGGCAACGTGACGGTGATTAATCGTGATGAGGAGAGCGGTCTGTGCGAACTCAGCGTTCAGGTGACGTTGTCCCGCAAGTCCAATGATGCGTACCTCTACGATAAGGTCATGGAGATCAAAGGTGTGCAGTCACTGGAGATGATGTAAATCCCCTTTCAGATACCCTTCTCTTCAGACATAACCATACAGGCACCCGGAACCTGCAGAAGGCGGAGAGTAGTCACCGCCGTCTGCCCCCTATTCAACTTCCTCCTCTATAAAATCAGAATCGCTTGCAGCCTGACCTGAAACATAGAGCCCGCCGGGAATTAATGGCATAATCCGTTATTGTTTATTAGCGTAATCATTTTGTCTGGATACCAATGTCTCATAACTCTGACCATCCTGAAGATGCCCTGTCCACTGCCGCGCCTAAAAACCGGTTAGTAGCAGGCGTGCTGATTGCATGCGCTATCGCCATCATGATGATCCTGGATCATCGGAATTCTGTAAATAATGCGCTGGAGACAGGGCAATGTCTGGTGGAAGAAGGTGCTGAAGATTTCCTGGAAGTGCTCAGGCATTTTTTACATCACGCCTATCGCTGGATTTTTAAAGCCTGTGGCTGACATTATCATTACAGTTAAAAATTCAGTGCATCAGAAAATGGAGTAATCCGTGCCGGTTCAGCAGCAGCAAAACCCCACAATACATAACTGCAACATAGCAGAGTAAAAAGAGTAGCAGCGTCATAATAAATCTGATGCCATACTTTTTTATTTTGTGATTTTTATCCGGATGTCTCATAGCCGTTAAAGTTTGATTCATTTTTTATTCATCTATATAGCCGAACATTAAACGGCTTCACCTGCATGTGTATTAACGAAACGTGCGAAAAAATAACTCGCAGCAGAATAGTTCATCCTGATTTCTTTAATCGTAAACCGTATAGTCCGTCTCTTTACACTTTACTGATTATTATGACTTAAATGACACAATCCCGCATTGAATTGCACTGGTCCTGGCCGGACAAGTGCGCACAGATAAAAATAATTAAAAATTAATGAGTTGCTTAATTTTGCATTAAAAAGGAGGGTAATTATAAACCTGCAGGGTCAACGCATATTCAACAGAGCGCACATTTCATATTGTGTCGTCTGGAAATCAATAGCAGCTCACAAAATAATTTTCATCGGATTTATGAAAAACATTTTATTTTATTCGTATCAAATCAGACACGCATAAACAGCAATTTGTTTATACGGGATTGATTAATCGTGGCGCATGCTGTTTTTATTTACTCATCCAGCAGGAATGATGAAAACGCTGTTAATTCTCTCTGTCATATTTATGGCCGCCGGTTGTGCGGCAAAAAAAGAAAATCTACGGGCTGATGCTTACCAGGCATCACCACCTTCCTGCTCAACGCACAGTGATGAAATTGATTGTCAGTGGAATGATGTCCCCGCCAGCTGACAACGCACTCCTGACCTCTCTCATTATCGCCTCCGGCGGCGATTATCCACCGATTACTTCACTCCAGTACTGGCATTCGCGGCAACAATCCGTACCATACGCTGCATATTCGTGACACCGCAGTGAAGTGTCTGGCTGAACGCGCACGGCAATTTGCCCTTCGGCTACGCTTTCTGGTTTTTGAGATAGGTAAAAATGCAAGATAATCAAACGGTTGACAAGAAAGAACAGTACAACCTCAATAAACTGCAAAAACGTCTGCGTCGTAACGTCGGCGAAGCCATTGCAGATTTTAATATGATTGAAGAAGGCGACCGCATCATGGTCTGCCTGTCGGGCGGTAAAGACAGCTACACCATGCTGGAAATTTTGCGCAGTCTGCAAAAAAGCGCGCCGGTCAACTTCAGCCTGATTGCCGTCAACCTGGACCAGAAACAGCCTGGCTTCCCTGAGCACATCCTGCCGCAATATCTTGAGGCGCAGGGCGTGGAATATCGGATTATCGAAGAAGATACCTACTCTATCGTCAAAGATAAGGTGCCGGAAGGCAAAACCACCTGCTCACTCTGCTCTCGCCTGCGCCGTGGGATTCTCTATCGCGTCGCGACTGAACTGGGTTGTACTAAAATTGCGCTGGGCCACCATCGCGATGACATCCTGCAGACGCTGTTCCTGAACATGTTCTACGGTGGAAAACTGAAAGGCATGCCACCAAAGCTGATGAGCGACGATGGCAAGCAGATCGTGATCCGTCCACTGGCCTACTGCCGCGAGAAAGATATCATTCGCTTTTCAGAAGCGCGTCAGTTCCCGATTATCCCGTGCAACCTCTGTGGTTCTCAGCCAAACCTGCAGCGTCAGGTCGTGGCCGATATGCTGCGTGACTGGGATAAGCGCTATCCTGGCCGTATCGAAACCATGTTCAGCGCGATGCAGAATGTGGTGCCGTCGCACCTGGCAGATATCAGTCTGTTCGATTTTAAAGGCATCAAACATGGTGATGCAGTGGTTGATGGCGGCGATCTGGCTTTTGATCGGGAATCCCTGCCGTTACAGCCTGCAGGCTGGCGGGCCGATGAAGAGGATGCACCGGATCTCAGCGCACGTCTGGATGTACTTCAGATTAAATGAGTGCCTTGCCGGATTAAGGGCGTGCTGCTGGCAGCACGCCCTTTTTTTATATGTTGCGGTGAGGCGGTGGATCCATTATCGGCGGATATTCCGGATCGGTCGGCTGATCAGGCTGGGGTTGCGGATGGGGAATCGGCTCAGGAATCGGGACTGGATCCGTAGGGATCGGCTCGCTGTTTAAAATCGCGCTCATGCCGTACTCCTTTTCTTGCGAATGGACTTTAAGCTTAGGAAAGGATTAGCGTTCCAGCCAGGCGGGCAAAAAAAAAGCCGGCACAAGGGCCGGCATGTTTCGAATTAAATGTGCTATGCAATAATTCTAAATATGGAAGTAAGACAATATGGAGCGCAACGCCCATCGCTTGACGTTGCATTCACCTGCGGGAGAGAGTTTGCGTCAGCAGCAATATTGGGTTCTTGATGTCGATCAGCTTTTGCTTTCTTAATGCGTTATTTAGCCCATCTGGCGGGATTGTCATAATCAAATGAGACTCCCGCCGAGGTCATCTCATCCGCGCTACAGCCAGCGCCGTTTGCGCAGATAACCCGCAACCCCCACCGCCAGCGCCACAAGCAGCAGACAGAAGATAGTAAAGCCATACTCCCATCCGCCGCCCGGAATGCCGCCCAGGTTGACGCCAAACAGGCCGGTCAGGAACGTAGCGGGCAGGAAGATCATTGCCATCAGTGACATGGTATAGGTGCGGCGGTTCATCGATTCCGCCATCGCAGAGGCGACCTCGTCAGCCAGAATTGCGGTGCGCGCCACGCCCGCATCCAGATCATCCAGCCCACGTCCCAGACGATCGGCGATCTCCTGCATCCGGCGGCGTTCGCTGTCATCCATCCAGGCCAGTTTTTCACTGGCGAGCCGGGCATAAACATCCCGCTGCGGTGCCATATAACGCCGCATCACAATCAGCTGTTTGCGCAGCAGGCCGAGTACGCCGCGCGCGGGCATCTGCTGGTCAAGCAGTGCATCTTCCAGCTCGATGATTTTGTCATGTAACTCTTCGATAAATTCGCTGGTGTGATCGGTCAGGGCATCACAGACATCGACCAGCCAGCTGCCGCAGTCAATCGGGCCATTACCGTTTTGCAAATCGGTAAGCACTTCATCGACGGCAGAGACTTTACGCCGCCGGGTCGAGACGATGAGCTTATCGTTGATGAACACGCGCATCACCACCAGCTGGTCGCGACGCGCATCGGTGTTGTGGTTAACGCTGCGCAGCACGATCATAAATCCATCGCCCAACCGGCTGACGCGGGGACGCATGCTGTCCCCCGCTAAGGCGTCACGCACGGCATCGGGGATCTGTGGCGTTGACTGCAGCCATGCGGCGCTCTTGCTGTGGGTATAATTCAGATGCAACCAGCAGGGCTGTTCACACTCGATAACTTCATCTTCAGCAATCGGGATCATCCCACCCTTGCCATCCAGCTGGCAGGAAATGATGGCATCTGAAACCTGTAATGCTTTTCCTTCAATGACGTCCACAACGTTGCCTCACCACTAAAATCAATACGATACAGTCTAACGTGACCGCGTTGAGTTGCAATCTCCGGGCTGTGTAGAAAGATGTCAGCAGGAGGCCGGAAAACCGGCCGCCAGTGGCTTAGTGCTTGCTTATTGATATGCACATTAATTACATGATTAATATACCATTTAATTAACTTTAAACTAATTATACCGTCTATTATACCGACATTAATTTTGAAAACTTCCTGAGTTTAATTTCAATACAATCATTGGTTTAAACGAATGTTTTGCTTGAGTGAATCATACGCTTTCTCGCAGGTCATCGCTATCCGCCCTCTTCTGTCAGCCTCTGCCGCCAGATCTCCCGCTGTTGAGTCAATTTCTCGGTACAACTGGGCGAGCAGATCGCCCGAGTTTCTCCCAGCCTTGCCGCTGGTGGCAGTTCCGGTATCGCTGCCACTTCGCTGCTGTAGTTGGGTGATGGCGTTCTGTATTCCCGACTGCAGCCGGTCAGCAGCACGCTCAGCAGAAATGCGCTGAGCATCAGCTTTACGATTCTCTTCATCAGCTTCTCTCTGAATAGTGTCAAATTCCGCCTGTCGGGTCAGCTCAATACGGCGCTGCTCCTGGGTGAAAGCCAGTTTTGCAGCAGCATCTGCGTTATCGCGCTGATCCCACTTCTCCTGCCATGACCGATCCGCTATCCCGTATCCAACCCGGAGCAGCATCAGCGACCCAACAGCTACAAGCAGTAGCACAACAAGCGGCCGCCAGTAAGCCTTCAGAAAAGCAGCTGCGGCTATCATGCTGCAGACAGACCGCGTTTAATGGCGGTGGCCACATCCATACCTGAATACAGAAAGGCTTCAGCAGCACGGCGACGGGTAAGTCCGCGCATTTTCCGGCCTGCAGCGTTATCCCAGAATTTGAACTGACCGGCAGCTGCATCGAAGTCACGGGCGTTCGTAAGACGCAGCAGGCTGGATGGGTTACCGTTTTTCAGTACCAGCAGGCCATCCTTCACCCCCTTCTTACCTGGTCCCACGTTGAAGCAGAAAGACACCAGAGCATCAAACTGGTTCTGATTTACCGTGGTTGTGAGTGCAGTACTTACCAGAAATTCGAATCGAGCCAGGTCAGTTCTCAGCATCGCTTCCGCCTGAGCCTGATTCCAGACAGTACCTGGGCGAACATCGTTGCCAGTATGGCCATAACCGATAGTCCATGGCGCACCGCCGGTAGCGGGATCAGGATAAGCTTTAGTCTCCATCCCCTCGAATTGCTTAATCATGGCAATGCAGTTATCGGAAATTTTCACGTTTCTTTCCCCGGTGAGCGATGGTGAAGAGCTGCATGACGTTGCCGCGCGTTTTTAGCACGGCACCACACAGCAGAATTTTGATGAGGAGATCGGCGTAGTCAGTGCTGACGTGATAGCCGTAGGCAATTCGGATGGGTACGGAAGCGCAGATTACGATAATGGCGTATGCCAGCCAGCCCCCGGCAGGTTTGTGCGTTGCCGATTCGCGGCGGAACGTCACCAGACGCATAACGATAACGCCACACAGAAGAGCGTTCATCGCTTGAAGCAGGTCATAACTTGTCATCATCGGAGCCCCTCTTGAGAGCTGCCAGAGGATCACCCGATCGCTTGTACAGACGCATCAAGAGTTTTACTGCAACGACAGACATTATCAGGGCTGCACCAGCATAGGCTGACTGAACCTCTACCGATCCGGGCGCCACGTCAGCCCACCGGGAAATGATGGCTATTAGAAGGGCTGCAGCCGGGCGGGATACGATCACTCCCGCGATAAAACTGATTAATGCCAGGATAAGGCGCCTCTTGATCGGGTACTCCTGGGCAGCAGTAACGAAAATTACTGAACCAGAAAAAGCACCAAGCACCACCTCAGGCGGAACACCATAAAAAAAAGCCAGCCATGCTGACCCACTCAGGCCGCTGATTACAGCGGATGTTCCTGTCATTGAAAGCGGATCAGTCATGGAAACCACCTGCATAGCGCATAGCTCACCTCCATCGTAGTTAATGTCGGTACTATACACAAATATGCATATGCGGGTTATTGGTAATTTCAGGCTATTCTTAAACTTCTGCGTGTAAAGTTTCTCAGCGCAATGTTAAGATTATCTAAAGATTTGAAACATAATTTTACTTTGCAGAGTAACTGAATGAAAAAGATAGAATTTGCTGATCAGCTACGCGGTATCGCATTTATTTCTGTTTTACTTGTTCACTGGTTTGGTACTTTCAGTCTCGATCGTCAGCTTGCGTCCACGACTATCAACTCTGATGTAGCAAGCTATGGCATAGAGATGTTCTATCAGAAAATTGTCCCTGACTTCATCCCCGGCTTTGGGTTTGGGCCTTTTGGGGTTGGTATTTTCTTTGTCATAAGTGGATTCGTAATTCCATTCTCTTTGTTAAAGAAAACAAAGCTTCAGTTCATAAAATCGAGGCTGCTTAGGATCATGCCAACATATGTGGTGTGTACCCTGCTAAGCATCACCCTGATAAGTCTGTTAGGGAATAGCGCAGAAAGAAGTTACCTTTCACCAAAAGAAATAATTTCCAACCTCACGCTATTTCAGACTATTACTCTCGACCGTTCTGTTGACATGGTTAACTGGACTCTCGCAATAGAGATAAAATTTTATCTCATCTGCTCATTAATCAAAAAGCAGATTGAACGTGGTTCTATGACTGTTCTTATACTGGTTCCGTTGGTATCACTTTTCGTAAACTTATTTTCAATTAAATTGCCCGGAATGCTTCCAACAGAATTAATCTTCATTTCCTTCATGCTTTCAGGCGTAGCCATAAACCTTCTGTATCGTAACATGATTAAAAAAGAACATTTTGTTTTGTATGTCTTTTATCTGATGTCAGTTACTACAGTTTCGTTTTATAACAGTCAGATAGCATCACAGGCATTTGATGAATCAATGAGTTGCACATATGCATTAATTTCTTTCCTTGTGGCTTACTCATTCAGAAGCAAAATAAAACCGAGTAAAATACTCCGGTTCATTTCTAAGATAAGCTATCCGCTGTATCTGATTCATGTGACGTTTGGTTTCACCGCTTTGAATATTTTACTGGATAATGGCTTTAGCAAAGTTGCATCTTATTTGATGGCAATAGCAATAGTCACTGTTTGCTCCTACCTCATACACATAACTATTGAAGCACGCACGATGAGCGTTTCATTCAGAGCAAAAACAGAGCGCGCCGCCTAAGCGCGCCCTTAATGAGATTTTAAAGGCTGGTCATCTTTTTGCGCATCAACGCGCATTCCAGCGCCAGCGCTTCTTCATACCTCACGCCATAGCGGCTACCTGCTTCTTTGGCGGGTTCAATCATTCTTCCCTCACCATCATAAACAGCCTTTTTTTCCTCCCACTCATCGAAGCAAAGGATGCCATATCTGAAGGGATCAACCCCTTCCTTTTCAAATGACTCCTTGATTTGCTGGGCAACATAGCCGATGTGATATCTTGCTGAATCACCCTTATCTTCAACGTCTTGTTTATTCCGATAGGTTTTGTATTCAACATTCTCCCAGGCTCTGAGCACCTTCTCTTCGATGTCGGTAATATCCGTCTTTGTCTCTTCATCCGAGGTGACGATCGGGTTAGCTGATGTATAAATCTGACCTACCCTGTGGTCAGCAGTGCCATGAGGCTGATTGCCATCCCCAGCAGGTCGGAGGGTGCCATCACTCATAATTCCCCAGGTATCCTGCCAACCTCCAGCGCGGAACGTCTGCAGGAATGTATTGGAGCTCTCAGCTCCCTGGCTCCCGCCTGTCAGTCTCGACTGAATACGGAAGAATCCGCCCAAGCCATAGTTATAAAAACCACCCAGGGTAAACGAAGCACCTACGCCAGCAGCAACCGGCCGGCGATCGAACAGCTGTTTTTCAGTGCCGATTTCCAGCAACTCATTCGTCGAGTATGGCTGATCAGCACCGTACGTTGGGTTGTTGACGGAGACCTTACTGGCAGCCAATGCCGTCATCTGCCATGGCGTCTGAACGCCAGTAAAGTGCGGAGATGATAACCGTCCGGTGACAGTCCCATCGCTGAAGGCAACGCCCACTTTACCGCCGATAAATCTGTCGCCGGTAGAAAGGTATGTGCCTGTGGTTACATACGCCCCATAGTTCACCCCGTTAAAATTACAGTTGAAGGAACTTATTTCGGGCTGACCACCGCTGGTTATGATGTTCAACCCGATATTTTCTGAGTTAGTAAAGAACTCGTTAATGTGACTGAAGCGGGATGTTCCGGTAAATGTGATTGCTGCAGTTTGCGTAAGGTCAGCACCACCGCCGTTTATCTGGACGTTCCAGACGCTGTCAAAATGGAATCCGACCTTGTAACCATAATTAAAACATCCGATGAGCTGGGCCCAGTCGGCAACATTTCCAAGGTAAAAACCGGTGCCAGGCCTTTTCAGGTTTGCTTCAGAAATATTCGTCACATGAACTGTCAGGAACGGCCAGCCATGCACGCCAATGAATCGATCAATATCAGTGGCATATTCTAAATGCGGGCCGTTGTTACAGTCATATTTGAAGTTTTTAAATAAACGTCTTCCGCAATGCGGGATAACAGGCTGGCTCATAAAGGGATAATCGAAACCCAGAACCAGCAGGTTTTCAAATGTACCGCCTGGCTCAGTGGTCTGAATAGCTGTTCCCGAATATTGAGCCAGGACAGTTGCAGCTGTGGCGTTGTCTACTACCGGCAAAGATAAGCCGTCTTTAATGATTAGCAGGTTAAACAACGATGCAGCGCGATCAGTGGTTATCGTCGCACCGTTCTTTAGCCGCAACTGCGTACCGAAGTCATAGTATGACTGAGTGGTATTAGGCTTGGTTTGTTCTGGCGAAAGCAGTTCGCCCATGATGCTCACGTTCTGAGGGACGGTGATTGAACCAATCAGGTATTTAGCCCCTGACCGTAATCTGAGGGTGCCACCTGCCACACCAAAAGAATTGAGCGCCTTCTGGAAAGCAATAGTCGATTCCACCTGTGCAGTGGGATCAACACCGTCGAAATCATGTATGTTTCTGAAATCCTGATTATGGTCGTGCTGTGTTCTTGCCTTCGCACCATCCCACGGTTGTTTCACGCCAATCAGCGCATCACCTTTATCAGGCTCATAACTGGCTAAGTCGATCATCACCTGGCTGGCATCACCAGTCCCCGGCACTACCGCGATAGGATCTCCATCTGAGTTAAAGCCCAGAATGCGGTTTGCCCTTGCCTGTGCTTCAGGCACTGGAGAAAGGAAAGCCTCCGGCACCCTCAGCGTTTTGTTGAGATTCAACTGGGCAACATTATCAGCATAGTTTTTAGTGACTGCATCCTGCGGCAGAGAGGGATCAGCCAGGTTTGAGATCCGGTTCAGTAGCGCGTCGTAATAATTCGCTATCCATGACGGTTTACGCAGCGCCAGGCCGAACAGAGACATCGTTCTCTGAATCAGCATTGTCAGATAGTCGAAAGCGTCTTCGTGTGTTTCAGCGAAAAACCGGCCCTGATTTCTTAAATCGGTTTCCTGGACAGCTGGAAGGTCACGGTCCAGAGAAATCAGCCATCCTTCTGCGAGCGGACTCGTTAATACAACATTCCCCCCCGCGACAAAGCCAACCCCGGTGAGAGTGTAATCAGTCCCCAGTGTGAGAGTTTTGAGAACGCCCTCTGTATCAGACACAGTGACGACCATATGGCTACTTTTAAGAATGCGAAACCGAAATGGGAAAACGGTAGTAGTGCCATTCCCCTCATATTGCTCGTGGTTTACGACTGTTGATACGGTCATCGTGCTGACTCCAGGTGTTTAAATTACCCACAAGTTTACAGCATTCAATGCACATATGGTTAATTGGTAATTGTTGTTTTCCGTTTATCCATTACACTTTTTGATTACGTTTGCGAGCTAATACTTGTGCTTTATACTGTATGAATATACAGTTTTGTGAGGAGGGCAATCATAATGAAAGATGACAGTGTTTACCACTATCCCGGCAATGATACTTACACGGAAAAATTGTACAGCGATGAAGGGATTAAGCGTCTGGCGCAGGACTCAAAGATCATCCGTTTACTGGAGGAGCTTGAGCGCCATGGAAACAACGTAGGCGGCGCACGGGATGAAGTTAATGCACTGTTCAATTATGTGTCTGCGACCAAAAAGGTTAAGGCAGATATGATTACGCACCTTGAATACATGAAAGCTTGTATCGAAAAAACATGAAGGATATTACCTTACTGCGTTTATACCTGAGTTTATTACTGATCAGGTAATAAAAAGCCCGCATTGCGGGCTTACTGATATCTGGCACAGAGCAGGACGGCCACGAACACTACAGCAAAGCAGATGGCTGCAGCCCCTTTCTCGTTGATTATTTTTCTGTTTAGCAGCCATATGATCGCAGACCAGCATGAAATCGCGACCACAACGACAGCAGCAAACCAGCCGATAATCACGGCAAGCTTCATAATTATTTGCACTATTCCCCCACTGCTTTTGCCAAATCCGGAGCGCGTCGAGGCTCAGTATCTCCAGGGTTCCACCAGCTGCTCACATCAAACTGATTTTGTGCCCTGTCCCGTACCCTGTCGTTGTAGCCAGGGTTTGCCATCTCCTGAAGCTGTTGCAGGATGAGGTGATTCGTCACGGCTTTGGTATACCACAGGTTAGCGAATGGGGTAATCATCCTGGCGGTTTTGATGGCATCGGCCCCGAAGGATGTTTCTTCTCCCTGCATAGCCTTCTGTGGGTTGGTGATCAGCAGTTTCATCAGGGATTCAGCCAGGCCTAAGCTCGGTCCGCCCAGCGTCGCGGCAATACTGGAACCATACTGGGTGTGATCCTGAAACAGGAAATCACCGTAGATGCCGAAACCTCCCCCTTTCAGCGTCGCACCTACCCATGCGCCAGGCTTCGTCATATCGATGGGGTCATTACCTGACAGCAGAGCATTAAGCTGGTTGGCGAACATGCCGGTCAGAGTGGTGCCACCGATGTACGCCGCAAGGAATTTCAGCGCCGGAACGCGGTCGAGGTTTTGCGCACGGGTCACCATCTGCCGGAAACCAGCGAACGGCGTGGTTTTGAATAGCATAAAGCTCTTATACAGCTCACCACCCTGATCCCGGGCGTAAGTATCAATGCCGGTGGCTGTAGTGATTGCCTGGGTCATTTCACCGTGGGTTACGCCCAGAAGCTTCTGCGCTGCCTCAGCGCGCGCATTGCGCACCATCCGGCTAACTGTCTGCTCAACTTCAGCATCGTAAGCCTGACGGAGGTTAGCGCCGCGGCTATCTGTCATAGCCCCAAGATTAGCCAGCGCCTCGTCAGCACCGGCGCGAACGCGCTCAATCTGCGCTGCCAGTATCTCCCTGACTTTTTCATCCGGAACCGCGTAAATGGCATCAGGCGTCATTCCCATATGGCCGCTGGCCGTGAGCGGCTTAAGATCCGCTGCTCCCATGATTGCCCAGTCTTCAGCACTCCATCCTTTCGAGGAAAGCAACGCTTTATCGGATCCTTTCAGCGCATCAAGAGTGGTATAACGGCGGGTGAGCTCACCAATATTTTTATACATCAGCAGCCCGAACGCCGCTTTGTTAGCGCGGTCCATCGCAATCAGCCCGGACCACTTCAGCGTTTTCTCAGCAAACCAGCCCGTGATCCCCCGGGTCAGGTCGAAGCCGCCCATCTTGGCGATCACTGCTGAGTGCGCATCAACCAGTAAACCCAGCTCGGCATTAGCACGCTTTGCATCGCCACTGAACAGGTTGCGGATTGTGGTGGCAGATAGCCGCATACCGTTGCGATCAAAGCCTAGCGCCTGTGCTGCTGCGCGCATGACTGCCTGATCCGATGTCGCTGTGATGACGCTGGATCCGAGCATTGCAGATGTCATCAGGTTACGCAGGCCGCCCACCGCCGATGAAAATACACTGGTGCTGTTCACGCCGTTAAGCCCGGCCATAGAATCAAACATGCGCTGCACCAGCTCGCGCTCTTTATTCATCTCCGCAATGGGGTGGCCTGCGCCATCAATCTTAACGGCGTTCTGGTAGACGCGATCGGCTATCAACTTAAAGTTAGTAGCCGCGTCCGGGCCAAATGCTTTAACAACCCCCAGATCACGCGATGCCGACTGCAGATGGCCCATCATCACGCCTACCACAGGCTGCTGAGTGTATTTTTCCATGTAGCCGAAATGGCTTTCAGCGTCTTTGAATGCCAGCGTCCTGCTCTGAGAGCCACGGTTTTTCAGACCAACGCTACCAGCGAAAGCACCGGGGTCGAGTTTCTGAGCGCCGTCCGTCGCCTTGGTTTCAAAAATGTACTCGAGCGCTTCCCGGTACTGCACATCATTCATCGGCGTGCCGTCCGGATTAACAAATTGCGACCGGTCCTGAGTATTGTAGATGTCATCCACCCATGCGCGTCGCGCCCAGTTGCCCGGTGGCATGCGCCCCGCTAGCCGTGCCTGTGTGCGTTTTGCCAGCGGCAGTGTGGCCAGCCACTCCTCGCGCCCGGCGGCGCGTACAAGATCCGCATCATCAACGTATGGCAAATGCCAGTCATCACGCTGACCGATGTCAAAGCCGCTGTCATTCATCTCCTGCCGTGCGCGCGAAGTTACATCTGACCAGATGCCGGCGATCTTCTTCGCTGCCGGGTTGCCGGTGTCTTCACCGTAGATTTCCTTCAGCAGCTGTAACTGGGAAGATTTCCCCGCACGCTGATCAAACATGTTGCGAAAGCGCTGCTCGCCCAGGGCCTGAGCCTGTTCGAAAAACTTCTGAACATCGCTGCCCGCCGCCGTCATTTCGGCACTGAGCTGGCGTGACCAGTCCTGAAAAGCCCCTGTTGCAAGTTCTTCCGCTGAGACCACATCGATCTCTTTGCCATCGGCTACGCGGCGCCCGGAGAAAATAAACTGCGTCAGATTTTTTGGTGTCTGTTCTGCCGCCGGAACGGTACGGTTGAGCGTTTCAGTAACGTTATTAATGGCGATAGCATTCTGTGCCAGGCGCTGGCGCTTCTTAAACACGTCATGCACAACCCGGCGCGCCGCCAGATCAGCCGCCTGCTTATACGTGTCTGCGTCCGGAAACCCGCTCTTACCCCCTCTGGCATTCATGCGTGATACCTGACGCACCGAGTCACGGATCAGGTCTTCAATATTTTTCAGTTCAGACGCCAGCGGCTGGCGGCCCAGCGTCTGCGTGATGGCATCAACACAGGCTTGTTTCATTATGGATTCCTCAGGAAGCAGGTTGCGGCCACGCTATAAACTTTCGATTCTTTCTGCACGGTGGCAATTTGATTATCAAGATCCGACAGCGCCTGCGCCAGGCTTACAGGCTCACCTGTATCGGGGTGTGCAATCATGATGTCTGCATTAGCCTGTGACATGTCACGCGCAGCCATCAGATCATAGCTGTTTGAGGATATCGACTCGCCCGTTACCGGGTCGGTGCTGATTTGTTCAGGCGCGGACGTTTCCGCTGATCGGCCACCAGCAAAGGCACTGCCCTCCCGGACCGGAGGTATCAATGGTTCCGCTGGCTGTGGTGCGGTTTCGGCTATACCGTTTTCGCGGTACGCTTCGCTGATTGTTGCGCGCTGAGCCTCCCCCGTAGCTATTGCATCGGGCCGCGCAATCCCGTCCAGCCCCCGGATCTGAGTAGATACGTTCACCGGCTCGCCTGACATCAACTGGCGCGATGCCTGGTCCATCGCGGCTACATGGCTGTTGAGGCTTTCATTGCCGGAGTGAACCACAGGCGACGACTCCAGATCGTAATAAAGCCCCTCGTTCATGACATGTGCCGCATCCACATCACTCGGCTTAATCTGTGCTTCTGGTACCAGGCCGCGCATGCTCTCTGGGATCAACCCCTGATCAATACGGGAAAGGTCAGACCGTGCTTCATAAAACCGGCCGCCGGGACTGCTGTCCGCCAGCGTGGCGCCACGCTGATCAATCTGCTCTTTCAGCAGGCCGATTCGTAAATCCAGTTCGTTCACCTGGGCGGTACGCTGCGCCCGCGCCTGTGACAGCGCTTTACCGCTGCCGCTCAATGGCGTGTTCTTTAATTCCTGAAGCTGCGTTGTTGCCTGGTCATGTTTGAATTGCAGGTCATGGACCTCCTGCGCGATCGCTTTTCGGTCACCCCGGCTGACAATCTGACCGGCTAATTCCTGCAGCTCTGCCACGCGTGACTCATAGGTGACAGGTGCTGGTTCACCCGGTGCCGGCGCATCGGTCTGAGCTGTTGAATCAGCGGTTACGGTTGGTTCCGCACTGATGGGTGAATCAACTTCAGCCGTCGGGTTAGCAGCTGAATCCGACGCAACGGGTGCAGGGTCTGCCAGCGGAGTATCAGCACGTTGCGCGGTCAGATGGTGCACGCCGCCGAACGCGGCACCGAGCACGCCATCCACCAGCAGCGCCTGCTTATCCCAGACGCGATACTGCTTCGCCAGCTCGTCATAGCCATTTTCCTCCAGGGTCTCACCCAGGGCAAAGCGGTTAGCCGCGCCAAAACCGGTGTTGATCCCTATCCCCGACAGCAGACGGGTAGCCAGTCTGCCGCCGACGCCTGCAGGCAATGCCATACCCAGGGCATTCGCGCCTGCCTGCTCCAGCGCCAGGGTACCGGCAGTATCTTCGTTGACGCCTTTTCCAAGAAAGTCCTGACGTGTTGACTCGTAACTACTGCCAAATGCTACGGCACCACCTGCTACCGGGCCTGCTAATGCTGAGGCGGCGATAGCCGGGGCAAACGTCCCGAGGCCTTCCAGAATCTCTGCCGCCATACCCTGGCTGTTTGGTGCAGGCTTTACGGCATTGCGTGCATCATTCAGGGATTTCTGAACCGTCGAAAAGTTCTGATCAACAATCTCATCCAGCTCTGGCAGATCACCGCGCAATGCGCTGTATGTTGGCGACAGCTTTGCCGTCTCCACCAGCGTCTGCCCCAGACCAATACTGCCTTCAGCAGCACCACGGAAAAATGCGGACCCGCTGCCAGCGTACCAGCGTGGATCGTAATCATCAGGCTGTGCCTGCTTGTTTGCAGCCTGATCGTCTGCCCAGGCCTGACCTTCAGGGGCCAGTGAAAATAAGTCAGACATTACTGAACCCTCACTGTGATTGGCGCGCCGGTTTTAGGATCGGTCGCCCAGCGGCCACTACCCGTAACAAGGCGGTACTGGCTGTCACCCACGTTGACCGGCACAAAGTTAGACTGGCTGGCCGGATTAAGCCCGGCGGATTTAAGTGCATCACCGGCGGCAGCAGTGTAGCGATCTTTGAACGTGCTTTTGTCCATGCCAAATGGCATCACAACGTCACCACCGTTGAACCCTTTGATCACACCACCTGTTGCCATCTGGATCGCTTTCTCTGCGATATCGCTGTCAACGGATTTGGTGTTTACGCCATCGCTATCACCACTGGTGTACGCCAGCCCGGCATAGGCAGATTTATAAATTGACCATGCCATCTGCCGCGCCTGCGGGTTATGAGAAAAGGCACTGCCGATTTCATCATCAAAGTTCTGCTTGAGCTTGTCATCTGCTGGCAGTTTGACCGCGCTGATCCCTGCATCCTTTTGCGCTTTGGTGGGGTTGATAAGCTGATCACCCTGAAGGATGGTCTTAGCGACTTCATATTTATTCATCGTCGGCTTATAGGTCACGAACTGACTGTAAGGGATTGAAGGCGAGCGGTTGTTGTACTGGTTTTCATCCGTACCGAGAATGAGCGCAGAATAAGCCGTTGCGGCGCTGTCCGGCGCGATTGATGCTGCGACGCTGCGCAATGCCTGTGGCTGCAGTCCACGGCCAAACGACTGCAACAGGCTGATTGACTGGTTCACATCGGTAGTGCCACGCACACGCTCGCTGATTGAGGCGGCTTCTTCTTTCGACAGAATGGGCGCATTGATGCCCAGTGATTTAAGCTGATCTGTAGCCGCGGTGCGGTTCTTGATCTCACTGGTTATATCCGCCGGGTTGGTGCTGGCAATCGGCTTATATACGCCCATGTCCATTGCCGCCTGGTATGGATTCGACTCCCTGAGATTAATCACCTGTTTAGCTGCAGCCTCGACATGATCAAAGGCATCCGCTCGACCGGCGAACCCTTCACCGGTACCCAACTGCGTTTTCAGGTCAGCGACGTAGGTAGTAATGCTGCTGCTGGGCATATTGCGGAAAGACCCAATATACTGACCGGCGACACGCTGGTTTTCCAGATCGGCAAAGCGCTGGTTCCCTTCCCGATAACCATAGGCTGAAATAAGTTGCGCCTGGCTCGGCGGATTTGGATACTCGACACCCTTCATATATGACGCTTTGGCATCGCTGATCACATCGGTCAGTTGCGCCTTGAGCTGCGTGCGCGCCTCACCCTGGAGAGACTTAGCCTGGCGGAGATATGACGCCTGCGCCTGCGGGCTGGCTGCGTCAAAAGCCACATTGCCGCTATATCGCTTCGGGCTATCGAGTGCGGTCAGACCAAGAGCCGCACGTAGGCCCGTATCAAGCTGATTGTCGCTGTAAGGAATGCTGCCGTTCTCATGCTTCACAATCCCGGCGCTGAGCTTTTTCAGCACGTTCAGATCGCTGAGGTTGAGCTGGTCATCAGGCTTGACGCTGAGCTGTTCACACAGCGCCTTCACATAGGCCGTAGTGTTATTGCCATCAGAGGCCGGTGCCCAGCGGTTGACGATCTCATTGACCGTATCGAAGCCCTTATCACCATATGCCAGCAGGTTTTTACCAAGTGCGCGGATCCCGTGTTCAGGCGTGATGAATTTGGCAAACCGGCCATCACTGCCCGCCTGACCCTCCCAGTTATTCTGACCCGCTTCAATGTTGCCCGGATTGTTGTTGCGCAGCCCGCGCGCATCACCGGTGCTGCCGCTTACCCGCACAGCACCGTCATAATCGCCAGGCTCACCATTCGCGGCGATGAAGTCCATGTAGTTCTGATTGGCCGCCGCCGACAGAGCACCATCAGCTGATTTCTCTTTCAGCTGATTTTTCGCGTTCGCGCGCTCTTCATCACTCCAGCCATGAGCCTCAGCAAACTGGTCAATCGCGGTGAAGCCCTGCTTAACGTTAGAGGTAAACGCCTGCGGATCGTTGTACTGCCCCTGAGCGGCTGTGACAGTCGATTCCTGCAACGCTTTGAACTGCCCTTCCTCGTACTGCCGCACCTGCCCTATTTCATACGTGTTGGCCTGACGCTTGTACTGCTGACCGGCCTGGTTGATCTGCTGCATGAAATCACGGCGCATGGCTTCAGGCACCTGCTGTGCCAGCTCGTCAGCCTTACCGCGTATGTTATTCAGCACCGCTTCAGACTGGCCGACAGCGTTTTTACCCTGCTTCGTATAGAGGCCAGAATCTGTATTGTTGAACTGATCATCGGCAAATGACTGGAACTGAAGCACTGCGTCCTGTGTCTGTGCGACGTTAGCTTTATGCTGCTCCTGAGCAAAGATGCCAGCAATGCGACTGCCTACTTCACCCAGCCCGGCACCGAACGTATCGGGGTTGGTCTGAACGCTGACCTGTGGGGCTGGCAGTCCCTGGTCAACAGTCTGGCGGGAATTGTACGTTGGTACCGTTGGCATGGTGATCAGTCCTTAAAATGTGAAGCTGTTGCTGCCATATGACGAATTTTTCAGAGAACCAAACATGCTCCCTGAGTTGCCTGCCCCTCCTGCGCTGCTGGCGCTGGATGCGGTAAGTGACGAACCAGCCATCGAGCTGTAAGCACCATAGGCACCCAACGCGCCATTAAGCAGAGTCAATCCAGCCTGCTGGTTGCCAAATGCAGTAGTTGCCTGCGCCTGAGAACGATTACCCGCCGCCTGCGCCTGAAGCCCATACGCCTGGCGCTGCGCATTGTTCACTGTAGTCAGTGCGTCCAACTCGCCCATTTGCGCCGTGTCGCCGAAGATATCAACCGCCGTTCCACCACCGAGATCAACGCCACTGGCTGCCAGGGTGGCCGCCTGTGTGCCGGCCATTTGTTTTGCGCGCTGACGCTGCTGGGCCGCCTGCGCATTACCTGCATTCACTGCTGCATCTGCCGACTTCTCCTGCACGTCTGCGTTGTAGTTGGCTAACTTCGACTGATACTTTGAGTTCTGTCGCTGGCTGTAAGCTGACGCAGCAGCTGCCACGACCATCGCCACCCCTACTGCTACTGGTCCGCACATGATTTTTTCTCCATAGTGAAACGATGAAACAGCATGCCGTTTGGCCCCGCCGGAACGGGGTCGTAAAGCCGGAAGCCCATCCAGTGCAGCCACTGCTTCGCAGCAACGTTTCTGGCATCAACATAATTCTCGAGACGCGGGAAGGTCTCAAGGATTCCAGCGA
The DNA here is from genome assembly GCF_058148845.1 of Pantoea sp. RCC30.1. Classification (NCBI taxonomy): domain Bacteria; kingdom Pseudomonadati; phylum Pseudomonadota; class Gammaproteobacteria; order Enterobacterales; family Erwiniaceae; genus Pantoea; species Pantoea sp. RCC30.1. Next base: position 179,957 of record NZ_JBXUHX010000002.1, read on the forward strand.
GTAATGGCCTGCTGTGTCGGATAAAAGCGCGGGAATATTTATCAAGGCGGTCTGACGCTATAAGCCAGGGCGTGCCCGATCCGGTAAGAATGCTGGCAGGCGTCACGCCAAATATTGTCACCACCTCACCATTTGCCAGCCCTGCCCAGCAAAATGCCGAATGCTCCAGGCCGTAACTCAGAACCTGATCAGGGGTCATCCCCCACCCTGATTCGAACTCATCTATATCCGCCTGGCGGACATGAGGAAGTAATTCCTGTGCATGCTCGTGCGTCGCGGGAATGACCTGAACAATCGGCATCATCGGCCCCCTACGGAAATAGATGGGATAACAGCAAGAATGGAGAGTGGGAGCGGGTCACTCTGCCTGACGTAGATACGGCCACCCTTACCCCAGTTGGCATCAATGTTGATATCAATGGTGCCGGTAGCATCTTCAACCGGGCGATCGTAAAACTCATATTCACGCTGGGCGTACTCATACATGTTTTTGCCATCAGTACCTGCCAGCACTCCACGACTGGCATTAACCAGGAGGCTTACCTGTGGAATGATGATTTTCTTATCCAGCAGGGTTTCCTGATTTGCAATATTGATGTCCAGCGTTTCAAATTCAGCGGTGATTGGCAGCCCGACATGAACAACTGCGCCGGGTGAGTCCAGCGTAATTGATCCGCCTGTGACGACTTTCTGCGTTTCAACATTGGCATCAGCCAGGATGCTGACTGTTTTCCCTTCAAGGTGATTTAGTCCGGAGAAAGCTTTACGCGCAAAGCGCCAGTCAGAAGTTGCTGATGACTGCAGGATGTCCGGAATATCCCGGCTTGCCTGAGCCACAATCTGATTGCCGCTACTGACTTCAAGAATGGTCATCCTGATAGATTTATCGATGACCTCACCGTCTTCCGTTTCGGCGTAAGAGAAATGGATTTCATCACCAACGTTCGATGTGGAAAAATAAGCACCGCCTGAGACAGATACAGTGAATGGGCCAGACCACGCCCATGATCCGCTGGGGCTGGATATTGTCATCTGACGCGCAGAATCATAGTTCCGCCCGTCATAGCTGAGTCCGCTGTCAACGAAAAATGCGTCGATGTCATTATTAAACTGGCGGGATGAAAGCCGCTCAATGTAGCGCTTTAATTGTCCGTCAACGGTCCGCTGCACGCTGAAATAGACAGCGTCTTCAGTGCCTTCACTGATGCTGCACGTTGATTCGAACTTCCCATCAGTAGGCTGAGGAGACCACGCAAAAACCTGCTGATCGCGGAGATAGGTGAGCGTCAGCAGCATGCCATCGTTACGTATTACCCAGGCCGCAGAATAAGGAACCACAGTAAATGACCAGTCCAACAGCTGATAGCCCTGGAAAAGATGGTTAGCCAGAACGGTCAAATCGCTACCCTGATAACCGTCGACGTCGAATGAGTACGCCAGATCACGCACTACGCTGCCTTTTTCCTGGATGAATAAAGCGATGTTGCTGACAGTTATCGGCGGCGTTGAGCTGGCACCATCCGATCCCTGGGAGCTGAAAGAGAATGAACTTGGCGTTAGCACGTTATTCTGATCACCCTTAATCTGGAACTGACCACCGGAGGTCAGCGCCACCAGCGAACCAACATCGATAAGATGCCTGATCTCGTTCACCTGACGCCCTGCATAGGTGTAAGTGATTCGGTCGTCATCTGCGATCGGTGAGCTTTTGCCAAAATCCTTGTAGTCACCTGACCGGCTGGCCCAAATGGTTTGCGGATAGTTTGTCGAAGCTGCAAAGAACAGGCGCTGCTGATAATAAACAACGGTTCCCGGATAGCCATTGACACTATTCCAGGCAAACCGCGCCCATTTGTATGAAGCTTTTCCACTGCCCACGACGTTTGAAGGTATGCGGGAAATAACACTGGCGGTCGCAGTCAGTCCATTTGGCGAAACAGAGGTAATCCGTGCGACACCAAAGCCTGAATGCAGATACTCCCAAAGGACACCCGTGTCACCGCCCCAGCCATCCCACGCACGGCCTTCAGTATGACTGGGCCTCAGAGTGCCTGTTTTTCCTACTGTTACAGCGTTGTAGTAATTGCCATCAGCCCGACGGACAAACCCCTGGTTGTAAGTCACTGTCCACTTGCCATCGAATCCAGCCTGTTTGCTTATGAACTGGCCCGGGTTTAACGTGGCGATAAAGGCGTCTGCAGCAGGCTCGGAATCAAACTTTTGCGAGGCCACAGCATCACTGGAAATGGACTTATCTGTTTCCCAGACAGGTACTCCGTCAACTGCAGGTTGCTCAAGGTAAAAGAGTTTTCCTGTTTGTTCCGGGCCGAATATAGGTGAGTTTGCCGTTAAAGTGATCGTGCCAATTTCTCCACTGGCAAAGACCGTTCTGGACTGATCAATGTTGATATCTTCAAAGGGGCCATTTTTAGTCGAAACCTCCACCAGCGCCCAGTTGTTGTGTGCGTAGCGCTGCAACTCGCGCGGCGCATACTTTTTGTGGCAAATGGTCATCACATCCGCCGACTGTGTAAACTTCAGTTCAAACAGGTCTTCTTCAGCGTATGGCGTGGCAATTTCATAAACAGTATTGCTACTGGTCAGCACCTGTCCGCCCCCCTTGAAAACGCGCATGTACAGGTGGCCGAACTCCAGCGCGTAGGTCTGAACGGTTGAAAACTCGAATGGGATCAGACGGCATTTGCGATCAGGGTATTTAGCTTCAGCAATAAAGCGGGTGCCGGGCCGGTTCTCGATGCCGCCATACTGGCGAACGATAAAGTTACGGCAGCGGCGCAGCGCCACGGCATACTTTGCCAGATCAACACGGCCATAAACGTTTGGTGAAATTTCACCGCCGGCGAACGACGGCTGGATCAGACTGTTAGGCATCAGCTCAACCTCGCGCTGGTAAATTCACTCAATGGCTCAACCGGCTCCTGGCTTTCATTCATGGACCGAGAACCGGCGCTGCGGATGATCTGCGAATACATGGTCAGGCAGTTCTGAACGAGGTTCGGTGCCGACGCCAGAGGCATACCAATTTCACTGGCCAGCTTCCATGAAAGAGCGCTGCGGAATATCGGGTCAAACATATTTGGGTCAGTAATATCGCTGACATAGCGAAGCCAGGCGTCGTCCTGATCGGTGTAGATCAGTCGTCCAGTTCCATCGCTGTCTGAACCTACCTGATACTCAATACGACAGCGCTCTGGTGGGTTACGCATGCCGGGCACCAGGATGTCCACAATACGCTGGCAATCCGTGGGGTATCGGTATGCATACTGCCAGTCATTTGGCGCGCTGCCGGTATCAGCCAGCGCGACGCGCTTGATGGCAAAGTTCCAGTCGAAGTCTGCAAGCACCTCAAGGCGGGCAGACTCATAATGCAGGTCACATAACCCGGCCTCTTTGCTCTTTTCACTGAGGCTGTTGATCGTCCGGCTATTGCCGAGGCGGCTCAGCGCGATGTTGCAGATTTCGATAACGGAAGCCATCAGTCATCCTCCGATCCGTAAAGGGTGGCCGCGGCTGTTTTTGGCGGAGTAGCATCGGATGCTTCCATGCCAAAATCAGTGATCTGCAAGTCGATATGGCTGTGAGATTCCCCGCCTTCTGATTCCCGCGTGCTGACGCCGACGATTTTTGCCATGCCACCGATCGCCATCATGTCACCAACTTTTGGCAGTTCGGCACCCAGCTTTTTGAGCGCATCGCCATTCAGCGAGATACGCAGCCCCCACGGGTATTCGTCGCGGGTTTCTGTCTGACCATTCTCACCTTCTACAGACTCGGTACCGGTCTTCATATTGACGACTTTCATTTATCGCTCCTGAAAAAAAGGGGCCAACCGGCCCCTTGTTCATCGCCGGTCAGAGACCGAGTTCGGTTCGCTTCTCTGCGATCTTCTCGCGGAGCGTGTCCGGCTTCATCGCCGGATGGGCTTTTTTCTGGAAGAGCTTTTCGTACTGATCCTGAAGCTCTGCCAGATTTTCATTACCTTCACCGTTTCCGCCATTGCCGCCTTCAGGGCCGGGCTGGTTACCGTTTCCACCAGGAGCCGGTGGGTTACCGATGCCGTTTGGTATGATGGTTTCAACGGTTGCACCTTTGCGCTCCGCCTTCGCTTTCGCTGCTTTCGCTGCGTCATTGATTGGCTCCAGAGCGCTGCCAGGCTTGCCGTCATACTCGACTTCTGAACCTGCATCCCACAGCTGGTTATGGATGTGGGAGAGGCGCAGAACGCGGTACTTTGCTTTTTCCTCTGACATTTACCTGCCCCTTAACCAGTGATGCGAGAGCGGATCGGATACGGTGAGTTGTTATCCACATCCAGATTGATGCCAGCAGTAAATGCGCCAGCGGTGAGCGGGCCGGTGCCGACAACGTAGTTAACTCGTAGATAGCGCTGTACGCCCTGCGGTACCTTTTGTGACATGACACGCTTACCTGAGGTAAGCGCACTCAGCGCCAGATCACCGGTAGATGTCAGCGTTGACCATGTGCTGGTATCAGGGCTGGTCTGCAACTGAACATTCACCGTAGCAGCGCCAGCGGCGGCAGCCGTGGTGTTAACGGTCGCCCAGAACTCGAGCGGAAAGCCCACGCCAATATCACGGCGGGTGCCGTCGATAGGGCCGAGGTCGATAACATCATTTGAAGCAGCAGACGCGGTAACCGCCTGCGCTTCGGAGAACATCAACAGTTTGTCGAGGATCATAATTCTCTCTCCATTTAGCGGGACGCCATTGCCCCGCTGATTTGGTCAGGGGGTTAGACGACGCGCGCTTCTGTTTCGAGAATCGCATCAACTTCACGGATCGGAATACCACGGAACGCAGTCCACCAGTCGCCTTCAGTCTCCTTAACGGTCAGCGCCAGAGACGCCTTGTCCAGAGACTGCAGATCAAGTGCCTGTCCGAGTGTGCGGTTCATGTAGAACACAGGCTTGCCCATGCCACGGTTAGGGATACGATGCAGCGCCTTAATCATCAGGGTGACAATGTTGGCAGCCGAGCCAGCCACAGACAGATCGCTCACATCGATGTTGGCAATTCGAACCACGTAGCGCCAGTCACGCAGAGTCAGACCGTTATCCCACTTATAGTGAGAGCGGTAGCCCTGATATTTACCGCCGTTGGCATCAACCAGGGTTTGCTCACCCAGATCCTGATGCTGCAGGCCAGCTTTCTGGCCTTTCGGGAAGATGCCATGCACGGTGTTTTCACCCCAGACCACCAGCCAGATGGAGGTGTTATCAGTGCCGGTACCGCCAGCATCAATGATGTTCTGTCCGTTGCCAGCAGCTTTGCTGGAGTAACGGGATGACAGGCCCATGAACTGTTGCGGGTTGACGCTGGTATCGCCATAGAACAGCGTCTGCGCCATCTGCTGATTCATCGCTTCAATAAACGCGCGGTCTTCAGAAAGGCGGAATTCAGACGTGTTTCCATTAAGGTCAGCCAGAGATTTATCAACCTCGGCATAAGCTTCCAGCATGCCGGCAGAGTCGGTGATCTGCACGGTGGTGGATTTGCTCGGCTGCACACCGTAGTTGAGCAAACGCCAGGTTGCAGTAGGCAAGCCTGAGCGCACGGTAGTGCGGTGTCCGGTTGGAAGGTTGCCTTCAACAAACGGCATATCTTCCAGGATCGGGTTTGTCTGGCCGAGAAGCTCAATGATTTTGTCGATCTTCCCGTTTGAATCTACGCGCTTTCCCCAGTCAGCCAGCGTCAGCGCAGTTAAGCCTTTAACAGCCATAATTTATATCCTCATTTTTTGCCATACAGAACATCGGCCGCCGAACGCTGGCCTTTCTCATTTGACGTGACCAGGCCGTCTTCTGACATGGCCGCGCCCACCTTTACAAACACGCGAATCAACTCGGGATGGTTGCCCATGCCGGTTGTTTCCAGGAACTCACGCAGCTGTGGCGTGGCGAATTTATCCATCGCCTGCTTAGCCCGCGTCAGGTTCCCATCAAATTTGTCGCCACCGATCTCGGAGTCGTCTTTCGCCGCTGTACCCCAGTCGGCAACCTGCTTCTGCCAGGTGTCGGCCTGTTGCTTCATCAGCTGTGGCATCACCTTGCTGCCGTAAAGGTCCACCAGCTTCTGCGCCTGCTCCTGTGACAGGTTCAGCTCGCGGGCAATAGGCTCAAACTGGGCAACGGCGTCTTTATCCAGCTCCGCTCCCTCTGGCGCTTTGAACTCATAAGCTTCCGGCGCGCCTTCGGGCTTCTTGTCTCCGTCTTTTTTGCCGTCAGGTTTTTCGGCATCAGGCTTTTCACCTTCACCCTCTGGCTTCTGGGCTGCGCCTTCGCCTTCGGGATTGTCTGACGCACTCTGCTGTGATTCCTGGGTACCTTCCTGACCTGCTGGTGCAGACTCAGTGCCGGTAGTTGCCGCTGGCGCACCTTCTGCGCCGCCATCTACAGGTGCTTCGCTGCACAGGCGACGCATTAGCAAACGTTCAAAAATATTCATTTATCAGCTTCCTCTCTGGCTTCATTGGCCATGGTCAGATAGAGATCCGGACAGTGGGTCATCACCTCATTGAACAGGCGGAGACCTTCGCTGCGGCGTCCCTCATTGAAATTTGTGGCCGCGTTGTCGCCGGTGAATGACAGCGCAAACACACCAGCATTACTGAGCAGCTGCCAGATCAGGCGGCGGCCCTGCACTGATGACATGACGTGCTTCAGGTCGTCGCGCTGGCGTTCTGCAACCAGCTTTTGATTCTGCTCGGCGTCTTTCAGGCGCTGTTCATCATCGAGATCGGTCATTGCTGCATACCTCCCGCGATGGCGCTGAGCGCGTTCGGCCCTTCCAGATTTGCCTGGCTGAGGTCTTTAGCTCCTGCCACTGCTGCCTGCGCCATCTGCATTTGCTGTTGCTGCTGGATCTGCTCGGCACGCGCCTGGCGGATTTTCTGAACTTCCTCATCAGGCACGATGACAGACGGCGAAACGCCGATAGAGTCGCCGTAGCTGTCTATGATTTTGTCGATGTCTAGTTTGTCGAGCGCTTCAGGTTTGGCTTGCGCCATGCCGCCCACGAAGCCCACGAAGCGCTCCATGCTGTTGACGCCGATCGACTTCTGCGCCTGAGCCATGACAGAGATATATTCGATGCGCAGCGCGGTACCCTGCAGAACCTCCGGCGCCGGCGGCAGCATGCCTTTGCGCTGCATGATGGCGAACGCGCGGTCAATCAGCGGATCAAGGAACTCATCGTTCAGGCGCTCGAGTACCGGCCCCAGCATCAGCAGTTTCTCTTCTCGCAGCTCGTTGACTGCTTCCACGGGCATGCTGCGGGTGTTGATGTTCTGGAGCATCAGGAACAGATCAACGAAGTAAGAGCTGCGGATAATGTCGCGGGTGTCCTGGATGTCGTTCAGCAGATCAGCAGTGTTCGGATTGACCATGTAGAGCGGCTTCAGTCCGTCCTGACCGGTCAGCTGATCAACGTAGGTGACAGCGCCAGGCAACTGTGAAACGCGCTGGCTCTTCAATGAAGAAGGGCCGACCATAGGTGGGTTAGTCGCTTTGTCGATCAGCTGGCTTTTACGCTTCTGCTCGAGCTGTAGCGCTTTGACCTGACCCAGCGCAGTCATGCCTGGGCAGTTGCTGCCATAGGCGTCTTCGCCATTCACTTCCCAGCGTGGCGCCAGGATCGGAAACTCATCGAAACCGGATTCGCGCAGGATCTTGTCATCTCCAGCTTTCTCAAAATAAACCGATTTGTAGCGCTTATTTTTGGCGTCTAACTTGCCGGTCTGGCGGTTCACGTTCGGGTAAACAGCATGGATAACGTCATGCCATGCTTCGGTGGTCTGCGTTGCCCACTGCCCTTTAACCGTTTCGCTCACGTTGTCCAGGCCGAACTGCTCCACCAACTGACGGGTGGTCATGCGGAATTCACGGAAAACCGTGTCAACACTCAGACGCGCGCTGTTCGACACGTAATAGCTGCCGATCGGGAATGGGTAGGTGCGGATAATGTCTTCGTCATCCTCCAGTATCGCCATGGCGGCGGTGCCGTAGGTGCCGAGCTGTGCATAGACAATGGGCAGAGACTGATAGAGGTTGGATTTATTGAACACCTCATTCATGCGGCGCTGCACATCCTCCAGCCATACCTTCACCGGGCCATAATCTTTCATTGCCGGATCTGAAACTGACAGCGTGAACCACGGGCGGGCCGGGCTGGTGATGCCGGACATCATGCCGCTGGACAGCGTGCGCTCTGCCAGGGTGCAGGTCGGATCAACAATGCTGGTATTGCGGCGGTTATCCCGGTTGGCATCAGAAACGAGAAAGCGACTGGAACGCGGGCTGATGTAATCAGACAGTTCGCGCCAGTGTGAATTAAAAGTGGTCCGCTCATCTGTGAGCATTACCAACTGTTTGTTTAATCGCTGCTTCAGCGTTTCTTCGGCCATGATTGCCCCGGTTCCTGTTACTGACCCAGCAGCGTTTTATTGCTGGTATTGGCCTTTGAAGTGTCACCCTGCGAACCGGTCAGCAGCGTTGAAGCACGTCCTGCAGCAGCACGGCGGCGGCGCTCTTCATCGTCTCGGGCGCTGACAACGGCGTCATCCTGCGCCTGTGGCGCAGCCTGAACTTCTGGGGCTGACGGTACGGAAGGTTTTGAACCCATGCACATGGCTGTAACCCCCTTGGATAATTACCAAAATTAAACCATATACGCATTATTTTGACCACTAATAAGCAAAAGCATTTGACAACAGTTACCATAATGGTAATAGTTAGGCCGTGGAGAGAGCTGACATCGACTCACAGCCCGGAATACCGCAGCAGTTTATTGGGCTTAAAAGTAAAGGCGGTGGATAAGCCGGGCATCATCCCGGCACCAGATTGAAAGATGCTTATAAGTGTCTTTCCATGTGGTGAATGCGGCCAGCGCACGCGGAAGACTGACAAAGATTGCACACAGTCTAAGAGTTTCCGCTCTGGAGTTTGTCAGTCTGACCAGAGCACCGGGAGGCACCCGGCACCACACATATCGGGCGAGAACATTTGGCGGGCGTTCAGGAGCGCCACAGAGGCGCTAAGTGTTCTCACCTGATGTGCCGTAGGACCGTGTCGTTGCTGTTTTTCTTAGCCCGCCCCGTGCGGGCATTTTTTTGTCTCAGAACCCTGCCACTAAGACTATTCCTAACCACGTTTTATAGGTATGATTCATCAAAATCCGTTACCTATCTGGTTACACAATGAGTGAATCTAAGATTACAGATGTTGCAAAAGACATTGCCGGAAAAGCTTTCGAAAAGCTGCAAGATAGCGCAGCTCCGTTAAACACTGCACTGATGAACAGATTTGGCAGCCCTGTTTTCTATAGTTTTTTTGTGTCATGGGCTTTGCTTAATTGGGAAAGGATTGCAATAACATTTGCAGGTACAGGAGAGTTAGAAAAAAGAATTGCAGTTGCTAAAGGATTACCATCTATTTTTCTCGGGGTTGAACATGCTACTACCTATTACATTCCTTTCATATCTACCTTAATAATAGTCTTCGCTAGCCCTTATATTAACCATGTAGTTGATATCTTTCATACCTCTGCCTTTCGGAAAAAATACATTCACACAGCTAATCTTGAAGCTGAAAAGTATAATGCTGACACCACTGCTTTAACGGCAAAAGTTGCATACAGTATGGAAGAAGAGAAAGAAAGACTGAGGATAAGGGCAGATAACATTGAAAATCAGTCGAGAATTGAAATTGCAAATTTAAATGTGGACACCGCAAAGAGTGAGCTCGTTAGCTTACAAGAAACCATCAAGGCTCAAGAAAAAGTTTATAAAGACAACGTGAAACTATTAGAGAACATTACCGAAAGCGTGCAAATCGAAGCCAATAAGCTTGATTCACTAAGAAATGAAATAAGCAATAACAATGACAACTTATACAAAATAAACAAACTTATAATATCAAAAAACACTCACTTAGATAATTTAACTAGAACTGGAAGGGTTGGCGCTGCACTGGCCGGCAGAACGATAAGAGAAATGATTCAGGATGAAAATTCATCGGCAGATGAACGCCCGACAGATTAATGAATTTTTATAAATAATAACCATTAACAAATTTGCTTAAATTAAATTAGGTGACTTATGCTCGACTTTTTCAAGGATATATTTTCTGCATTTCGGCAAAGCTCATTAGAGAGGATAAAAAGCCCCTTTCTCGGTGCCTTTGTTTTTTCATGGATTGGCTTCAATTGGCAGATGTTAGCCATATTATTTTTTGGTAAGCAAAATATCATAAGCAGACTCGCATACATCAATTCTCACTTCGATGTTGGCAGTTATATTTTAGGACCCATATGCACCACTATTCTTATATGCCTATCCCTACCTTATGCCAACAAGCTTGTCACCAAGTTTCAAAAGGGAACGAACCATGAAACCAATATGCTTATACTGCAATCAAAAATAGACATAGCTAATAAACAGGTTGAGATTGCCGACTATGAAGCTAAAAAAAAATTAGCAGAAGATAGAGAAAAGAAAAACATTGAATCAAATATCAATGCCATCATTGATGAAAATAAAAATTTGAAGATTGAGGCCAAAGAGAAAGCCGACAGCATTTCTTTAAACAACATGCTTATAAATAAGCTAAACGAAGATATAGATGCTTTAAAAAGAGACATGGAGGTGGCTCATATAGTTTCAGAAAAAAATAGAATTGAAAGAACAGGCTTGCATGATGAGATTGCAAAATTAAAATCAGATATTGAAAAAAACAATAAAATTAATTCAGATCTTCTTATCCTTAAAAAACAAAATGACGAATTAGCAAGCAACCTAATTAAAACAACCGTGGCTTTGAATGATAGAGATAAGGAGTACTGGGAGATTAAAGGCGAGCTTGATAAACAAGTTAAAAAGCTCGGATCACCTGGCTCTTATCCTTTAACAGGGTTGGCATCCTTAGGTATTGAGCAATTCAACACTCCAAAAAATATGGTCGAAGCGCTGAGCTCTGCCAACTATGGATTGGCAGATATAGCTAATCAAACTAAAGATACGGATCGTAATCAGTAACGCTCATTCCCTGCTCATTACTGCCGACATAATGCAGCTTTTTCACTACCGGGAAAGCGAACGTCAGCGCCAGTGCGTCGGCATCGTTGGGTGATTTACCAAGGCGATCTTTGATGCTGGTCTTATCCTCGAGCACAATGCGGCTATCTTTCAGCCTGACTTTGTACTCCGCCGCTGATAGCTCCTCAGCTACCTGCTGGCTGTCCAGCTGCCCGCCATCCTTCAGCCAGGTCTTAACCGCGTTGTACATCTCGCCGCGCTTGTTCGCCATCTGAGGATCGGTTGAGCCGCCGCCGAACTGTATCAGCTGCCAGTTGCGCCCCCAGTTATCGCCAACAGACTTCAGGCCGGTGCCATACCCGTAATCGATGAACACGGCATCAGCGCGGTACTCATCCTCAAACTGCGCGATGGTTTTGGCAAACAGCACGTCATCAGTGGTGCGCTGGTACTCGCCCAGCTTTTTGGTGTGCAGCCCCTGCCGCAGGTAGATGACCGCAGGGTCACCGCCCTGGTGCGCCGGGTCAACGCCGATAACCGTGGCCGCGTGCGCCACCTGCCCGGGGGTGATCACCCTGCCAACTGCCGCGTCTGTCAGCCCGGTTGGGATGAACTGCGCCTCAGACGCTGAAGGGAACAGGCCGCGCACACGGACCTTCACAAAGTCGCTGTCTTCGCCGTAGTCGTCCACCCATTTCTGAATCTGCTCTTTGTTCGTGCCTTCCACAGAGCGACTGTCTATCTGTGCCGTCTTCCAGCGGTGGCGCAGCTTGCGGAAACACTCGCGGAATCGCCCGGTGTTACGCGTCGGGTTACCGAACGCAACCCAGATGATTTCCGTATTCTCATCGGTCAGCGCACCCTCGGCTACTTCCCAGACCAGATCGGCGATGTTGGACGCTTCGTCGAATATCAGGATGATACGCTTACGCTCGTTGTGCAGGCCCGCGAATGCCTCTGTGTTGTTCTCAGACCAGGGGATTGCATCAGCGCGCCACGACTTTGCATGAGACGGATCATTGCTGTAGATGGCTGTGGCGGTGCAGGTGAACCAGTCCTGTGTGATGCTCAGGCGCTGCCATTTGGCAATCTCTGGCCACGTCTTTGTGCGGAGCTGGTTTTCAGTGTTGGCGGTCACCACCACCTTGCAATCCTCACAGGTGTCCATGCCCCACTTCACCAGCATGGAGATAAACGCGGATTTACCGATCCCGTGTCCGGACGCCCTGCCAATCATCAGCGGCTGGTGGCGCGTTGCCGGATTCTGCAGGTGAACTCCGATCTGTTTGAATGCATCTTCCTGCCACTGACGCGGGCCTTTGGAGTAAGCCAGGTCGGTACCCTCTTCACCCCACGGGAACGCATACAGCGCATAGCCAAATGGGTCATGCGTGAACGCGCCGATATCCTCTATCAGCTGCATCTCAAGATCGGCGGCTTTACTCATCTTTTCCACCACCAGCGGCGCGCTTCCGGGCAGCGGCCAGTTTATCAGCCAGGCTGACGTTGATATTCAGCTCCTGCACCTCTTTGAATGCGCTGACGCCGACATGTTTACCGATTAGCTCGAGGTTCTTCACCTTGTCCGGCCATTTAACTTTCTGCATGGTCGATTCAATATCTTCCTGACCATCGGCACCTGCCATGCGGATCCGGTTGATGTCCATGGCGCTAAGCGACGTGCGCCATACTTTGGGCCACTGGCTGACGGGCTTCAGGCTGCCTTCATCGGTCAGGATTTCGAGCACGTCCATCTGGTCAATCTCCACCAGCCTTTTCAGCACGTAATCAGCATCAATCTTTGTCCGACGGCTGCGCGCCTGGCGTAGGTGTGCAATCCTGTCCTTGATGCGCTGATCAGCCATAAGGCGGCTGGCCTGATTAACAGCTGTGTCTGGTGAGTACCCGGCGGCGATAGCGCAGGCGGTCTGGTCGTCAGGGTTTTTCACGTACTCTTCGCAGTAGCGAACCATCTGCTCATTGAGAGGTTTGGTTGACTGCTTCTTGGGTTTAGTCGATTGCGGTTTAGGCATGGTAATACCTCAAAATTAATTACCGTTTTGGTAATAGTACCATGCAAATAACAGCAGCCAAATGGCGGGTTAACTTCGCTTGACGTGATGCTCGTGCGCGCAGAGGAATGCAGCGTTATCTGTATCGAACTGGTGACCGGCTATCTCCTCCCAGTCACCGGAGAATTTCCAGCGCACGTCCCACTTACCATTTCTGCGCGGCCAGATGATGTAACCGCTTGTGAAGTCGCGCGATGCATGGATGTCAGGCAGCTTTTCGCCCCTGTCCATGAAGTAGAATCGGGTGCCGCCGGAGTTGAAAGTGCGCATAAAAAAGCCCTGAAACACTGTTCAAATAAACAGTAATTTAGCGGGATATTTTGGCGCGGGCAATAAAAAACCGCCTGAGAGGGCGGTCTATTGAGCAGCAAGGCTTATTGCAATAATGCCATTATTTCTTCTGGTGACTCTGAAACACCGATTATTGTACCGTCCTGAAACCGTATGGCTGTGCAATTATTTCTTTCTCTGTGATTAAACCGCACCACTAAGTCAAAATTGATGTAGGTTTCAATCACAGACTGGTTCTGTGATAAGCCTATAGCAGAGCTATGTGAGTGCGTTGCGCTTAATTTCAAAAACATATTTATCTCCCGTGACATGTCACATCAATTATCTGGATGACTGAAGAAATGATAGTAGTCTTCTTCTAACCCAACGTAATGCAGATCAAATCTTGTGCCTTTTTTCTTCTGTACGAAAGTCACAGCATTGCCGCGACTTAACATTGAACAGAATGCGGCTACATGTGCCTCTGGCGCCAGGGAAAGCTTTACCACCTGCACCGTCGCGCCATTATGCTCCACCATTTCTGATGTGATAATGGCGTCCAGTGGGACGCCCGGGTACTCAAGAATTGTGACGATGGTTTTATTGTTGCGCGCCATGCTTTACCCGGTTAATTTGAGGTTGTGCCAACCCGTAGTCACCCAGCATGCCATCTCACCACTGCATGGGCAATCCTGCACCGGCAGATGCTCTTTGCACTTCCCGCACTGCTGGTGGGCCAGCATTTCCAGCTGCTGCGCCAGTTCAGCGGAGTCTTTCCGGATTAACAGCGCTATGTACTCGTTCAGCTCATACGGTTCACGACCGGGGCGGCGCGCGGCGCAGTTATGCGCCAGCATCTCCAGTTCCTGACTATCCAGCGCCAGCTCCAGCTTTTTACCACCGGCAGCGGCCTGTCTGGCACGCTGCGCGGCTTTGCGTTCGGCGGGGGATTTAGGCATTAACCCGCCTCCTCAATGTTTCGCATGGCGGAGTCAATCTGCTCCCGCAAATCCGTGGCATAGTTTTCATCGCAATCGTCGCTAGTTTGTTGCGACCAAAAAATATTGTGACTTCCATAGGGCAAAGGCTCGCGGACGTTAACGGCTTTTGATACAAGCCAATCCATGCGCTTTGTGTCATCCGGCACCAGCTCAGCCAGGCTTACGGCGGGCGCGGGGCAGTCATATACCATTCGCCAGCGATAGCCGTGTAATACGTTAGTTTCAGCCTCTTCCCGGCTTACTACGTCAATCCATACAGATTCACGGCCATAGGATGGTTTTTTCTGAATATGATAGCGAGGCTGCGCGGTCAGGGCGGCTAGCGTTATTTTTGCTGCTCTTAAGGTTTGCTCTGACATGGTGCTTTTGCTGCCACGCGCAATGCGCCACTCACACCACTCAATCAGCGCCTGTTTCTCTTCTGCTTTCATGATGGCTCTCCTGCGCGGAGTTGGGCGGCAAAATCCTCTGCCAAATCTTTCACCCTGTCGCCGACAGCGCAACCGCCCTGAACTGCCGCTGCAAATAACCGCACACCCTCAGCCCGCACAGAGTTAAGGTAGACGTCGGTGGCTGGGGTCTTGATAGAGTCAAATTCTTCCATTGCCGATTCCAGAGCGATTTGCTGGCAAGCTACTTCTGCACGTCCCTGAATCCCTGTGCCTTCACCGTTAAGGTTGTTGTGCATATCATTCAACTTGTCGCCAAACCCCTTCAGCGCCGCATTCTCTGCCGCCAGCGCGTCATGCTGCACCTGAAGCTCATCACCACGCACCAGCGCACAATCCAGTCGCGTAGCCAGCTCTGAAACCATCTTCGCGATATCGATCAGCGCGGTATCCATGCCCATCGCTTTAGCAAACGCATGCCCTGCAGCGACTAACTCTTTTCCCTTAACATCACTTAACTTTCTATTTTCCATAAATATTTTTCACCTCAGACCGTTATCTAAAATCACAATTTTTGGGGTTAACACGCTTTTTGCTGCGCTGGTTAACCTGTTCAGAACTCTTCTACGTCCCATCCCGCGGCTTTTGGCTTTGGGTAAACTGCTTTGAAGGCGAAGGGATACGTGTCCGCTGCGACCTTCATCTTCACCCTGGCGTCATCGCTGAAGATCCGCTTTGAGCCTTTGACGTCGTGCATTTCGAGCTGGCCACTGGCATACATCACGGCGAAATCGACGGTGATAAAGCAGCTGTCAGCGAGGCGTAGCTTGATACCTTCGAACCGGTACCAGAGGATTAACTCGGCACGCTTCTGCAGCTCGAGGTGAGCGGCATAGGCGGTTTCGGATTTGTTCATCTGGCCGGTTTTGAGTCTGCCCAGTGCGTAGAGCTTTCTGTTCATGCTTTCGCCTTCAATGCTTTTGCTTTGGGTTTTGTCTTTTCCTGATTGCGCTTGGCATAAAGCCGGGCCTCTCTCAGGCAATCTTCAAAGATCCCTTTGCTCTTCACCGTTGGCTGTGAAGAACGCCGATACCAGTCAACAGCTGCATTGGCTGCTCCCTGGGCAACAGGAAGCGCGTGACCTTCGCCAATCATCATCTGGCGGATGTTTTTCTCAATGAACTCGATAGGATGCATCTCACAACCCCTCTGTTACCTCATTGGTTACTATTACCATTTTGGTAATACTTATCAAGTAAAAAAATGCGCTTATTTGCGCTTTCTCTCTATGCCCTTGAAACGCTCTGTATCGCGTTCTGAGAGGATTTAACTCTTTGCCTGCTCCTTGCCTGCATAATTACCGGATAATCAAATCTGATGCCGCTGGTGCAGGATTGTTACTATTTTGGAACACCGGCCGCATTACGGATTTTGATTCTCTCAAGCATTCGCATGGCTGCTGCGTGTCCATCGCCGCTGGTGTTTCTGGCTGCTGCAACAGGCTTTTCAGAGAGCAACGGCTTTGGCTCTGGAACCGTCTCACCTTGCCGGATCTTTTCGGCCCAGGCTTTGAGATGCACGTCAGCCCGCTTTTCGACTTCCAGTTCGCTGAGATTGCGCTGATACATCTCCCGGCGAAGGTCACACACGATCCAGAACAGAACAGGCTGGCGCCAGGGGAATGTTTCTGCACAGCTGTAGCTCAGTCTGTTCCTGTTGTACCGGCTGAACTCTGCCATCACGTCTGTGACTTCCAATCCGAATGGATTACCTGCGCTCTCGCTGGCCAACGCCATAAACTCTGCCAGGTCAGGTGCGAAGGTATTGCCTTCGCAGCATCTGGTAATGCACTGATCAACGACGCCCTGAAGCTGCTGGTCAGTGAGAGCTGAAATCGCCTGGCTCCAGCGTAACGACGGTGCTCTGCCATTCTTCGCCTGCCACCGATCCGAATACAGCCCCATCATCTCCTGCCAGAATTTGATAGATCTCCTGTTGGGATCTTCCCTCTGCTCGAAGCTGCCCTGCCATTGCTTCGATTGATGACTCGTAGGCATCTCCCCGCCACGGCCCGCAGTACCCATCAGCTCGTCGATTCTTTTCATCGCGTTTATCTCCGGTTGGTTTCTTCCTGCTCATCTGGTGCTTGAGGCTCTGAGCAAATTTTTGTTCCCATTGCGCGTGGTGGAAGGCTTTCCCTTCTGCCTGCCAGTATGTGATGAACTCTGCCAGTGCAGTCTGTGGTGGCACATCTGTGAGACTAAGCCCCCACTGCGCTGCCTTCAGCAGAAAATCATCGTCAGGCCTCCAGCCTTCGAACATCGTGAACTTACCGACCAGGCCGTTTGGTCCTGCCGCTGGTGGTCGGTTATCCAGGATCTGGTTTGCTACGTTCGGATGAGGATTGCCGTTTTGATGCGCGCGGTCCTTAGAGAGGGGTTTATGTTTTATATCTTCCTCTTCCTCTTCCTCTGGTAACGCTTTTTGTAACGCTGGATGCGTTACATTTTTAACTTCCTTTTTTCGGTGCTCAGCCACCCTTCTGTTTGTAAGTGCCCGTTTTTTAGAGGATTCCCCGTTATGACGCTCGAAGTTAGGCAGAGTGAGCTTTCCATCAACGTATGAGAGCCAGCCCACCGCGATCAGTGAATCAGCGAATCCTGTAATGAAAGCGATACGATCCAGTACTCCCTTTGTAACGCTGCCAGCGTTACCGTCGATTGTCTGCTGGTCAGCCCATGCCCAGATACGAACCAGTTTGCCGAGAACCGCATCAGGATCGATGTTCAGGATTTCCGCTATCTGGAAAATCTCTGGTTTGTCGGGGGTGATCACCTCTACTTTTATCCAACTGCTTGCCATCAAACCACCCCCGGCGAAGTAGTTCCCGCGGCGTTCTCCATGATCTGCTTAATCTGAGCCTGGCGGCGCAAACTGGAATCCATCGCACATTTCACGCAGTGGCCGTTATAGACGTAACGCTCGCTTTTATGGCCGTGCTTACACAGCTTGCCGGTGTAGTAGCGCTTGAGACCTGCTTTCGCGGCCTCCATGCGAGTAATGATTTTCATTTTGTTACCTCACCCTACGTTTACTATTACGACTATTTTCGCCTAACCAGAAAACAAATCAAGGCTCATTTGCATATTTGGTAACGATTGGTTGTTTTATAAGGATATTTAGTCACAAAAGAGTAATAAAAAGCCGCCATGTAGGCGGCTTTCGGGGCGGGTTGTGTGGCAGTTACGCGGCAGCGTAGAAGAAGGATAGCAACTGCTCTTTGCTGATATTTGGGTTAATGCTGGTTACCGCTTTATGCAATTCCGTCATATAGTTACGGCTCGGAACGCGGCGGGCGTACACCAAGTGAGTACGGATATAATTCACTGTCGTGCCGGCCTCTTTAGCCAGCTGCTTCTTTTCTTCCAGCGACAGTCCCTGCCAGAACTCTTTGAAGTCAAACGGCTCCATTGGGGCCTCCAGATAACGATTTCATCCACTGAATTGTTACCTAACTGGTCGCGCTTATCAACTTGTATTACCAATCTGGTGCATTTACCAGAAAGGTAACATCGGCTTTAATTGCACCCAGCAGCCTGATAAACCCAAATCATGTATGAAGGAAACAAATGAAGCCGATTTCCGGGATCCGCAGAGCAAACCTGATTTACCTGCTTGAGACCCGTTTCGAAGGTAACCAGACTCAGATGGCAAAAGCCCTGGGTTCATTACCGAACCTGATCAGTCGATGGACGCGTGATAAGCCGATGGGCAGCGCAGCAGCGCGCAACATTGAGCGGGTACTGAAGCTGGAAGATTACTGGCTGGATAACGACCGCGACAATGTACCGCCAGTCGCCCAGGACGTGGAGATCAGCGACGTGGTTTCGCACAACCTGCGCCTCTGGATGGACAAATCTGAAGACCTGAAAACACAGGGTAAAGTTCACCGCGCCAGCGGCGTGAACCAGTCAACCGTGGGCCGCGTTCTGAATAAAGAGATCGACCCGACCATCAGCACTGTTAACTCTATTGCCAAAGCGTTCGGCCGCAATGGATATGAGCTTCTGATCCCGAATACTGACGCACGTCAGATTCAGTATGACCGAGACCTCTATGAAAAACTGGAACCGGCAGACAAAGAGAAGATCACCAGCTTTATTGAGTTTGTTATCAGCCAGGCTCAGAAAGAGTCAGATCAGTAAGTACCGCGGGTTCATGACGGTATGACTCAGCCATATACCGTCAAAGCCCGGACTCCCGCCACCCGATCCAGCCCACTCAATACCTACCAGAAGCCATAAACGCCACCTTACAGTTACCATTATGGTAATTTTTTCTTGTGATAACGATTGACACCCCCTGAAAAACGCTTATTATTAGCCTCAAGTGTTACCAGTTTGGTAATAGCAAATCGCTCTTTAACAATCCGAAACGGGCAATCACAACCCCCAATCTGGCCGCCCACCAGATGGCACGGCTAACCCGTAGAACCGGAACGCCTGCCCGGAAAGTGAAAATCCCTATCCCTTTTTCGGAGACAGATCATGACCTTTAATGATGTGACCGGAGAGCCTTTTGTAATAGTCCGCATAGCCTGTGGCTACCTCTGGAGAATGACAAACGTCCAGACACGCTTCAGTCAGACAGTTAACCGTGACCAGTTCCGGAAGATCGCCTTAGCCGCTTATGGGCTTAAAGGCTCTTTGTCATGCAACCAACTATTACCAAAATGGTAATTCTGGATTCAGAAATGAAATATCGTTACCAGAACGGCAAGTACACCTTTACCGCCTGCGTGCTGGGCATTGAGCGTCAGTTCTCTGACTTCAACGCAGGCATTGAGTGGGTATTCACACAGAAAATGGCCGCCAGCTGCGCGGCAGACATGGAGTAGCGGTTATGTCCAACAGCACAGAGCTTGAAGTTATCAGCATCACCGAAGATCAGGCGCCAACGCTTTACGTTGAAAACGGTCTCGATCAGTACCTCGAAAAAATTCGCCAGGCAGTTAATGAAACTCCTGACCTGACCACCAAAAAAGGCCGTGACCGTATCGCATCGCTGGCGGCAAAGGTGTCACGCAGTAAAACGGCGATTGAAAAGCCAGGCCGCGACTATCTGAAGCGCCTGAAAGAACAGCCAAAGGTTATCGAAGCTGAGTTGCGCCGCTTCACCAACGAATGTGACCGGATCCGCGACGAAACGCGCCAGCCACTGACCGAGTGGGAGAACGCGGAAAAGGCCCGCGAAGACGCATTAAAGCAGCGAATTGCTGAACTTCGCGCCCTGGCAGATGTAGTCGATGCGATGGGTAATTACCTGCCATCCGAAGACATCAATGCCCGGCTGACCACCGCGAAATCTGTGGCGCTGGATGACTCCTGGCAGGAGATGGCCACCGAGGCCGGTGTAGCGAAAGACGCTACCGTGCAAAAGCTGGAGTTGTCGCTGGCAGAAGCAAAAAAGCGTGAAGATGCCGCAGCTGAGCTGGAGCGCCTGCGTAAAGAACAGGAAGCAGAAGCACAGCGCAGACGCGATGAGCAGCTGAAGCGCGAAGCGGCAGAGGAAGCAACCCGCCAGGCTGAGCTGAAAGCGCAGCAGGAACGTGAGGCAGCGGCTAAGCGTGAAGCAGATTTAAAAGCTGAAGCTGCTCGCATTGAACAGCAGCGCATCGATGCAGAGCGCCGGGCTGAGCAGGAGAAGGTTGATGCGGCAGCTAAAGCAGAGCGCGAAAAGCAGGAAGCTATTGATGCTGAGCGCAGACGCGCCGCTGAGGCTGAAGCATCACGCCTGGCTGAAGAGAAACGCATCGCCGATGAAACGGCACGTCGCTCAGCTGACAGAGAGCACCGCCGGCTGATCAACCAGCAGGCTATCACTGACCTGGTGGCAGCAGGTCTCACCGATGAGCAAGCTAAAGCCTGCATCACAGCAATCGTGATGGGCAAAGTTCAGGCCGTCACCATCAACTACTGAGGTGCTTATGGGTGCATATGCACAGCATGAAATAGCCGAAGCTCAGCGCTGGCAACAGCACGACGCTCAGGTCAGTAAGGATGAGTGGATCCGTGACCGCGCGGACGAACTCCAGGCAAAGTGGCCGGAAGAGTTAACCCGGCTTTATAACCCCTTCCTGCTTACCTCTCTACCGGGTTTGCGCAGTGAAGCCGCGCAGGATGCTTACGCAGAGATGGTCGATAAAATCTGCCTGGCGCAGGCTGTAGAAGACTGGCAGAACAAAGAGTGGCTCGGTAAGGACTGGACGCCATGACCGCGATACCTGAAATCAAAATGGCCCCGAGCGATCCGGGGCTTTACTTCAACATTCCCAACGAGGCGTATCACGCTGGCCCCGGCGTCAGTAAATCTCAGCTGGATGACATCGCCATTAACCCAGCTGTATTTCAGTGGCGTAAAACAGCGCCAGAGGATGAAGAGAAGAAAACGGCGCTCGATATGGGTACAGCCCTTCACTGCATCCTGCTGGAGCCGCAGGAGTTTGACCTGCGCTTTGTCATAGCTCCAAAGTTTGATCGCCGCACCACTGAAGGAAAAAAAAGAGCAGCCCATTTTCTGGAAGAAAATAGTCAATCAGGCAAGACCGTTCTGGAACACGAAGAACACCGCAAGCTGCTGCTGATGCGCGACAGTACGTTCGCTCACCCGGCAGCGCGGTACTTCCTGGAGGCTGAAGGCCACTGCGAAGCGTCGATTTACTGGGACGATGAGCAGACCGGCGAGCTTTGCCGGATCCGTCCGGACCGGTTCCTGAAAAATCAGCCGGTAATCGTGGACGTGAAGAAAGTGGCGGACATGGAGCGCTTTGCCCGTCACGTCGATGAGTTCCGCTACCACGTACAGGACGCCATGTACCGCGACGGCTTCTATCAGCACTTCAACGAATACCCGCAGTTCGTTTTCATCGCTGTCAGCGAGAGCATCAATTGCGGCCGCTACCCGGTGCGCGTCTTCCAACTTGAGCAGGAGGATGTTGCTGTGGGTCACGATCTTTACCGGCGTGATCTGAACACCTATCACCAGTGCCGCCTGACCAACACCTGGGGCGGCGTTGAATCACTTTCCCGCCCGGCATGGGCGCGCAAAAAGGATAATCAGGCATGAGCACTAACTTAGTCACCAACGAAACCACCAGTACCGCCGCCACCATCTTCAACCCGCAAAGCCTGATGCAGCTGCAGCAGTTCGCGCAGGTGATGTCTGAGGGCGTTGTTGCCATCCCGCAGCATCTGCGCGGTAAGCCCGCTGACTGCCTGGCCGTGACCATGCAGGCGGCGCAATGGGGCATGAACCCCTACGCAGTGGCACAGAAAACGCACATCGTGAATGGCGCGCTGGGCTATGAGGCGCAGCTGGTAAACGCGGTCGTGTCGTCGTCCAACCTTCTTTCCAGCCGGATCAATTACAGCTGGAGCGGCGACTGGTCGAAGTGTACCGGCAAGAACGATAAATCGGACTTCCTGACCGTCACCGTGTCGGCGGTGATCAAAGGTGAGTCTGAGCCGCGTGAGTTGACCATCAGCATGGCGCAGGCTGGTGTGCGTAACTCGCCGCTATGGGAGCAGGATCCGAAGCAACAGCTGGCATACCTCTGCACGAAGCGCTGGGCGCGCCTGCATGCCCCTGACGTGCTGCTGGGTGTGTACACGCCGGATGAGCTGGACGAAACGCCACGCGGCGAACGTGACATCACACCGCGCACCACCGCTGACCTGAACAGCATGATCGGCAGCAGCGTCGAAGCACCATCGGCTGATGTTCGTGATTATCGCGATGACGCCGTGCTGGTTGCCGGTCTGCAGGAAGAGATTGAACAGGCTGACACGCTGGAGAAAGCCAGCGCTGTCGGTGAGAAGATCAGCCAGCACAAGGACGACTTAACCGAATCCACCTTCCGATCACTGCGTGCTAAAGCCGTGAAAGTCTATAAGCACCACGACGCCCGCCGCCAGATTGAAGCAGCGATCAACAGCCTGGACGCCAGCGCGCCGGACGCGAAAGAGACCTTTATGAAGGTTGAAGCAGACCTGCAGCGCCTGAAAGGTGCGCTGGGGGATGAGCTGCACGAAAGCTTCAGCATCACGCTTGGCGACATGCGCGCCGAATACGTTTAACCAACACCAGTGAAAACTCAGGGGCCCATCGCGGCCCCTTTTCTTTGGAGAGAAAAAATTATGAAAGGTGCAATCCGTAAAGATCAGCTGCTCGAGCGCGTGCCGCTGTCTGAGTACACCATCAATCAGATGGAAAAGAATGGCGAGTTCCCGAAACGCTTCCCGCTCACCAACCGCACTGTAGCCTGGAACGTTGACGAGGTTGAAGCCTGGCTCGATGAGCGCCAGCGCAATGCCAGTGCTGCACAGCGTGACCCGTCACTGGCTGCGAAGTTCGAAGCCAATCCCAACCACCGTAAAGCCGCTGAGCGTTCAGCGTTGAGAATGGCGGGCTGATCATGACATCGAAAGAATTAATCCTCACCTATCTGCAGGAGCATGGCGGATCCCGGTCCGTCGATATTCACGCCCACCTGGCGGAGCACGGTCTTAAGCGTGAAAGCTCAATGTCAGCGCTGAGCAAACTGGTGCGCGCCGGCGAAGTTATGCGCGCCCGGTTCCGCCAGGACTACATCTGCTGGCTGAAAAACACCAACGTGGTGATCAGCCCGAGTGAAATGCGCAACCGGCTGAGCAATGCAAACCGCCGCCTGAATGCGATGAACAGCGTTAACGTGGTGTTTGATGAGTGCCGGGCCAACAGCCAGGTATACCGGATGGATCAGCTGCTGCGTTCGGCGCGTGAGGTGCGCGCATGAACTATCAGCTGATTTATGCCGACCCGCCTTGGTCATATGGCAACACCATCAGCAACGGTGCCGCGGATAACCACTACGGCACCATGTCGATGGCTGACCTCAAGCGCCTGCCGGTCTGGTCGCTGGCTGCGCCAGATGCTGTGCTGGCGATGTGGTACACCGGCACTCACGCTGAAGAGGCTATCGCGCTGGCTGAGGCATGGGGCTTCGATGTGCGCACGATGAAGGGGTTCACCTGGGTGAAGCTCAATCAGTTGGCAGAGCAGCACATCAACAAAGCGCTGCGAGATGGCGAGGTCGAAGATTTCTATGACCTGCTGGCCCTGCTGAACACCCAGACGCGCATGAACGGCGGCAACTACACCCGCGCCAACACGGAAGATTGTCTGATCGCAGTGCGCGGTGCAGGGCTGGAGCGCCTGAACGCATCAATCAAACAGGTTATTTACAGCCCACTGGGTGAGCACAGCGCCAAACCGTGGGACGCCCGCCACCGCCTGGAGCTTCTCTATGGTGACGTGTCACGCATCGAGTTGTTCAGCCGTGGCGATGCTGAAGGCTGGCACCATTGGGGAAATCAGAATCCACACAATAACGTTGAGTTGGTGCCTGGCGGATTTGAGGTAAACGACAAGCAGCCGCGCCGGATAGAGGTTACGCGCGGCATGGTGCAGATGACGAGAGGTAATGCAGCATGAATAAATTAACTCCCGGCGGCATGGCCGTCATCGTTGGCAGCAGCAGCGAAGCCTTCACGAACAATGTAGGGCGTCTGGTCCGGACGGTATGCCGTGAAGGCATGCTGAAATCTAAAGTCACTGGCATGGTGAGCGATTGCTGGTTTATCGAAGTACCGGAGGGTGCCAGACCTTTGAACGGCAAAATGCCGGATGGCCGGGTGAGTATGTCTTACTGCGGCAATATTCCGGCCGCATTACTGATGCCGCTCGATAGCAACGATCCCGACGCGGAACTAAACGCATCGCCGGTATACGGCAGTATGGGTAAGCTATGATCGCACTGTCGATTTACCTCATGATCGCCGCTTACCTGCTGGGTAAACTGGAAGACGGGCCGCACTCACCGCAGTCTGTCTTTATCTGCCTGGCATGGTTCCCGGCAGCACTGATTTACCTGTCAGCGCTGCTGGCGGACAAAACACTCGGCGATCACCCTGAACGTTGAGATTTTATTTTTTTCCCTTCTCTATCCACTCATCTACCATGTCGGCCCACTGCTGTAACATGTCCTTACGCTGTTCGCTATATTCGGCTTTGTTATACACAGCGCGAATACTTCGTTGCTCATGGGCCAGGCATTTCTCTATCCAGTCCGAATTAAATTCCTTTTCATGCAAAATTGTACTGGCTGTTCGCCTGAGGTCATGAACATTAAAGCTATCCATAGGATTACCCTCTTTTTCAAGAATTCCCAGGGCCGTTCTGATTGGCGCATTTAACGCGCCTTCTGACAACGGGCTGTGTGGGCTAAACCGGCCCGGATGAATGTAGGTGGCATCCCCATACAGGTCATTGAGCATCACAAGAATGTCGTAAGCCTGATTCGACAGATATACCTTGTGCGCCCTTTTCATTTTCATCAACGATGCAGGCAGTGTCAGTGTCCTTTCGTCCCAGTCAACCATTGACCAGGTAGCATTGCGGAATTCGCCCTTTCTCAGCATGGTAAGAAGAACAAATTTGATGGCAAGAATTATCGTTTTACTGCTTCCGGTTCGCTCCACCGCGCTAAAAAAAATCCCTATTTCTTTTTCGGAAAGAGCTCTGGAACGCGGGGTGAAACTGGCAATACTCGATGGCTTTATCCTATCCGCTGGATTATCCCCTTCATATCCCCTTTCCCTGGCGAATTCATAAACCTTGTAGACCAAGGTGCGAACATGTAATGCGGTAGAAGGTGCTCCTTCATCTCGAATCCTTTCACAAAACTCTCTGAGCTGCATGTGTGTGATTTCACTCATCAGCTTGTTGCCAAACAGTGGAAGAACATGGCGCCGGAAGATCGCCAGCCTTAGCTCTTTAGTACTGTCTGCAACACGCCAGCCCTTTTCCCACAGCAATGCATAATCTTTGAAACGGTTAGCTGATCGATAAACACTTTTTGACTCCTGCTTTTTCATAGACGGCGAGATGCCCTGAGTCAGAAGTTTCTTAGCCTCCATGAGCTTCTCGCGCGCTTCAGCCAGAGATATACCATCGGCGCCATATTTACCTATCGTCAGCGTTTCTCTTCTGCCGTTAATACGATAGTCATATCTGAAGGTGACGGTACCAGTTTTCTGTACCGCCACATATAATCCATCACGGTCGGAAACCTTATACAGCTTGGCCTGCGGCTTTAAATTTTTAAGTTTTGTGTCGGTGAGCATCTGGTTTCCTTGCAAAAAAATACCGTCATACGTACGCCAAAAACTGACGGTATAGAGTGTAAAGAGAGTACGTAATTTTGACGGTACCGTCAAAGTGACCGACGGTAAATACCAGCTTCAGGCAATCGGTAACAATCGTTATCAATAAGATAAATAATAAAAAACCCCGAAAAATCGGGGTTAGCAAATCGTCTTCAATCGTAAACTATTACCAATGCATGGTTAGTGCTTTTCAATCCACAGTTCGCGGCTGTAAGCGACATCTTCAGGGTTGGTGATGGGATAGCCTTTGACCCAGGGTTTAATGAGGCGGCCATTGGTGTACTGATAGATGGGGGCGATCGGTGCCTGCTCAGCCAGGATTTGCTCGGCACGATTGTAATCGCTATTACGCGCCTGATCGCTGGTCTCGCGACTGGCTTTGGCGATAACCGCATCATAATCCGCGTTAGTGAAGCGGGCGATATTGCTGCTATTACCCGACGTCAGCAGATTCAGGAAGGTAGAGGGCTCATTGTAGTCACCGACCCACGAGGCCCGGATCACATCGAAGTTCCCGCTGTTACGGCTGTCGATGTAAGTTTTCCACTCCTGATTCTCCAGCGTGACGTCCACACCAAGATTCTTTTTCCACATCGAGGCCACGGCAATCGCAATCTTCTGATGGCTCTCAGAGGTGTTGTAGAGCAGTTTGAGCTTCAGCGGCTTACCCGGGCCGTAGCCAGCGGCAGCGAGCAGCGATTTGGCCTGCGCATTCAGGCTATTCTGATCGTGCTGTTGCAGGAATGATGGCAGCGGCTTGAAGCCTGCGGTGACATCGGGCGTAAAGTGCCATGCGGGTTTCTCCCCGGTGCCCAGCACTTTTTCAGCAATCACTTTCCGGTCGATAGACCATGAGAGTGCTTTGCGAACCCGCACATCGGCAGTCGGCCCCTTCTGCGTGTTAAACGCGTAGTAATAGGTGCCTAACTGGTCAGGTGTGTAGACCTCTCCGGGCAACGTTTTTTTCAGGAGCGCATACATGTTTTTTGGGAAGGATTCGGTGATATCAATGTCGTTGGATCGATAACGTTTCGTCGCGCTCGACTCTTCATTAATCGGCACAAAGGTCACTTTCGTCAGCACGGAGTGCGCATCATTCCAGTAGTGAGGATTGCGTGTCAGTACGATTTTTTCGTTCACGACCCGTTCGCTGAGCTGATAGGCCCCGTTGCCCACCAGTTTACCGGGTGCTGTCCAGCCATCACCCCCCTGTGCGATAATTTTCTGCGGTACCGGAAAAAGAGCCACGTTAGCCACCAGCGCCGGGAACCACGGCACCGGACGATCCAGCGTCACTTTCAGCTGGTTTTTACTCTGCGCGACCACACCCAGCTTATCGGGCGTCATTTCGCCTTTGGTAATCGCCGCCGCATTTTCAATCCCGCTTAAACCCGCGAACCAGGCAAAAGCAGAACTATTTTTAGGATCGACAAGGCGCTGCCAGCTGTAGACAAAATCCTGCGCGGTAACCGGATCGCCGTTCGACCAGCGCGCGTTGTTGCGCAGGGTGAAGACCCAGGTTTTGTTATCGCTGCTGCTCCAGCTCTGCGCCACGCCCGGCACAATTTTGCCCTGCGCATCCTGATTAGTCAGGCCTTCAAACAGATCGCGAATCACCTGAATTTCAGGCAGTCCGACCGCTTTAAGCGGATCGAGCGAGGCGGGTTCATCTTTAATATGGCGGACGATCTGCTGCTGTTCAGCCAGCTGCGCGCCTGCGGGCAGATTCGCCGCGATGGCGGGTGTGAGAACGCTGCTCAGACTGATTGCTGCCAGCGTCATGCGAAAGGTCTTTACCATCATCACTCCTTTACCCCAAAGAAGTGCTGCACCAGTCTGTTGCCGATGCAGCTTGTGCAGGGCACTTTATCGCAAATGGCTGACAGATAAATAGCTATTTTCCGCGCACGGCTTTTCCGTTACTTTTAGTAAAACCTATTGAGGAAATGAGTATGTCGCCACTCCATCCACGTCCCCTTCGCGGCAAACTGGACGTTCCGTATCAGCAGTATGGCCGCTCAGTGCTGGGTGCACCGCTGCTGTGGTTTCCGGCCCCGCTGGGCGATCCTGACAGCGGTCTGATCCTGGCCGGCACCCATGGCGATGAGAACGCGGCCATCGCCACCCTCTCCGCCGCCTTACGGACGTTGCCTGATGGCATGCGTCGGCATCACGTAGTGCTTTCGGTCAATCCTGATGGCTGTCAGCTTGGGCTACGCGCTAACGCAAACGGCGTCGATCTCAATCGCAACTTCCCGGCGGCGAACTGGCAGTCCGGCGATACGGTTTATCGCTGGAACAGCGCGGCGGATGCGCGCGATGTGGCACTCTCGACCGGCACGCATCCGGGTTCTGAACCGGAGACCCAGGCGCTCTGTGCCCTGATACATCAGCTAAAACCGCGCTGGATTGTCTCCTGGCATGAACCGCTGGGCTGTATTGACGACCCGCATCAGGTCGGGATTGGCGGCTGGCTGGCCAGCCACACCGGCCTTCCCCGCGTCAGCAGCGTCGGTTATGACACGCCCGGCTCATTCGGCAGTTGGTGTCACGATCTCAGCCTGCCCTGCGTGACCGCTGAAATGCCGGTGATTTCAGTGGATGAAGCGACGGAGACCTACCTTGAGATGATGGTTAACCTGCTGCGCTGGCAGCAATGATCAACTGGCCGTTGCGCACGGTGATCGCCGGTTCTGAATCTACCGCCAGCCAGGTCGGCCCGTCGAGATCGGCGAAGCGGGTCTGCGGCACCAGAGGTAGCGCAGCGCGTATCGCCCGCGAGGTGCAGAGCATGCAACCGAGCATCACCGCAAAGCCCTGCTGCTGCGCCGCATCGGCCAGCGCCAGCGCCTCGGTCAGCCCGCCCGCTTTGTCCAGCTTGATGTTGACCATCTCATAACGGCCTCGCAACGCTGCCAGGCTTTCGCGGGTATGACAACTCTCATCGGCGCAGATCGGCAAGGGATGGATAAAGTTCTCCAGCACCGCATCTTCACCTGCTGGCAGAGGCTGTTCCAGCATCGCCACATTAATGTCCGCCAGCAGCTGACAGCGTGCCGCCAGGCCTTCGGCATGCCAGGACTCATTTGCATCCACAATCAGCGTCGCGTCCGGCACAGCGGCACGGATCGCCATCAGCCGTTCGGTAATGAAATTATTATCCAGCTTAACTTTCAGCAGCGTTGCGCCATGCTGCCACAGCGCGAGTGCGCTGCTGGCCATCGCCTCAGGCGTATCAATGCTGACGGTTTGCGCGGTGACGACATCTTCCGGAGCGATGACGCCGCTGAGTTGCCAGAGGTTACTCTGTTGCTGATGTGCGGCAAGATCCCACAGTGCGCTGTCGATGGCGTTGCGCGCTGCTCCGGCGGGCAGTGCCTGTTGCAGCGCCTCACGCGTCATACCCTGTTGCAGCGCAGGCAGCAGCGTAGCGATTTGCGCCAGCACCGAGGCTTCACTTTCACCGTAGCGCGGGTAAGGCGTTGCTTCACCGACGCCTTTTACGCCATCTTCCTCAATTTCAACCACCACCACTTTAACTTCGGTCCGGGTTCCTCGGGCAATGACAAACGGCGTATGCAACGGCCAGGCTTCGGGATAACTTTTTACCGTTCTCATTTCCACTCCACAATGTGTGACGCAGCGGCAGCCCGCCACGTTAAATTCCACAATTGAACTCGTAAACCCTTAACATTTATGTCATAAACAACGGCTATCTTTAGCCGTTTTGTGTCAGATCTTTTTTATCATCAAAAGGAATCACTATGTCTCAGACTGTTCATTTTCAGGGTAATGCCGTACCGGTTGCAGGTCAGTTTCCTCAGGCTGGCGATAAAGCCAAAGCTTTCACACTGGTAGCAAAAAACCTGGTTAACGTCGCGCTCTCTGAGTATGCAGGAAAACGCAAAATTCTGAACATTTTCCCAAGCGTTGATACCGGTGTCTGTGCTTCATCAGTACGCAAGTTCAATCAGGCTGCAAGCGAGCTGAATAACGCCGTGGTGTTATGCATCTCTGCCGATCTGCCATTTGCCCAGTCGCGCTTCTGTGGCGCAGAAAACCTGAACAACGTGGTGACGCTGTCGACGCTGCGCGGTTCAGAGTTTAAGTATGATTATGGCGTGGAAATTGCCGATGGTGCGCTGGAAGGTCTGACCGCACGTGCCGTGATCGTGCTGGATGAGAACGATAAAGTGATCTACAGCCAGCTGGTTGATGAAATCACCACAGAGCCTGATTACGACGCTGCGCTGGCCGCGCTGAAGTAATAAAAAAAGCGGATAACCCGGTTATCCGCTTCTCATCTTCTGCCTGACCTTTATTCGCTTTCGTTGCGTTTCTGCCCCAGACCATATTCCCGCAGCTTATTGGCAATCGCGGTGTGTGACACACCCAGCCGTTTTGCCAGTTTTCGGGTGCTGGGATAGGAGAGATAAAGCCGCGTCAGAATTGAACGTTCGAAACGACTGGTGATCTGATCCAGCGTTCCTTCCAGCGCCTCATCCCCCAGTGACACATCCAGCGCCTGTTCAGGCAACACGATATCCTGCGGGCGCAGTTCGTAACCTTCCAGCTGAGTTAATGCGCGATAAAGGGAATTTTTTAGCTGACGCACGTTGCCAGGCCACGCATAGCGGGTCATAAACGCATTGAGCTGTGGCGAGAGTCGCGGACGCGCCATACCCTGCTCATCCGCAAAACGGGCCACAAACATCTCGGTCAGCGGCAGAATGTCCTGCGGACGATCGCGCAAAGGCGGTAGTTGTAGCGTCAGCACATTGAGTCGGTAAAAAAGATCTTCGCGGAACTCCCCGCGCTGCACCAGTTCAATCAGGTTCTTTTGCGTCGCACAGATGACCCGCACATTGACATGCACTTCATGCTCTTCGCCGACGCGACGGAAAGTGCCATCATTGAGAAAACGCAGCAGCTTAGTCTGCATTCTTGGCGACATCTCGCCAATCTCATCAAGCAATACAGAGCCGCCATTCGCCTGCTCGAAAAAGCCTTTCTTGCCTTCCAGCGCATTTGGATAGGCGCCGGCAGCATGGCCAAACAATTCGCTTTCTGCGACGTCGTCGGGCAGAGAAGCACAGTTCAGCGCCAGGAAAGGATTTTTCCCGCGAGCACTGCGCAGATGGCAGGCACGAGCCAGCATATCTTTCCCGGTGCCGGTATCGCCGACAAACAGCAATGGCGCATCAAGCATCGCCAGTTTGCGCGCCTGATCGACCACCTGACGCATCTTCGGCGTGACGGCAATGATATGGTCGAACTCCGATTCGTCGGTCACCACCAGATTCTGCAACTGTCGGCCCATGCGGGCGGTTGACTTCAGCATCACCATCGCGCCCACCGGCCTGTCATTCTGGCCCTCCTCGCCCGGCAGGTAGATAGGACGCGCTTCCATCAGGAAATCCTGACCCTCAATGACCACATGCTGCGCCTGCGCTTCAACCCGCTCGCTCTCCAGCCAGCGCATAAAGTTAAAGCCGTTGATGAGGTTGCCAGCACTAAAGTTGCGCATCTTCTCTTCATCGAGATTAAACAGGTTCTGAGCAGCCGGATTAGCCAGTTCAACCTTGCTTTTCAGATCGATGGAGAAAACCGGATCCGGCATCGCCACCAGCAGTGCACTCAGCGCGCGATGCTCCCGTTCAGATGGCATGTACGTAACCGTGCGCACATCTGTTACGCCTGGTGTACGGCGGATTTCGGCCATCAGGTTACTGAAGGCATCGAATTCCAGTGCCGAAAAGTTCAGGTAGATGCGGCCCAGCGCCGTGATTTCGATACCGCGTAAATCAATGTTGCGTGCCACCAGCAGATCGAGCAGTTCACGCGTCAGACCGATGCGGTCCTGACAGAACACTTCCAGACGCATTGCGTTCGCCTTAATCAGGTTCAGATTAAATAATATTACGCTAAGTCATGCGCCGGTAGAAAGGGATCTGTCAGGAAAAGTTGACAGCTCAGGCGCGTATGGCGGAGTTTTGTACTGCCCTGATGGATCAGACGAGTCGTTACTGATTGTCAGCCTTTGTCAGCATCAGACTGTTGATTGCTGACGGATTGCTGTATATTTTTCCCAACTGGTTAGAAACGATTATAAAATGCTGACTTTCTTCGCAAAATATCTGTCTGTGGGTCTGGTAAATACCCTGATTCATTGGGTGACTTTTTTTATCTGCCTTAGTCTGGGGCTGTTCCAGTCGACCGCGAACCTGATTGCTTTTTGCCTGGCTGTTACCTTCTCTTTCTTTGTTAATGCGCGCTGGACATTTAAACAGCAGGCGACAGCGTGGCGATATATTCTTTACGTCGTTTTTATGGGCGCGATGGCATTCAGCGTCGGTTATCTGGCTGATCGATTCGGCCTCTATCCGATTATTACGCTGATCACTTCATCGGCTATCAGTCTGGCGTGTGGCTTTCTTTTTTCCCGCTTTATCGTATTTAAAGGAGAATAATGAAAATCTCTTTGGTGGTACCGGTATTCAATGAAGAGGAGGTGATACCTCTTTTTTATGACGCGGTCAGAAAATATGAAGCGCTGGCAGCCTGGCAGGTTGAGATTGTTTTTGTTGATGATGGCAGCACAGATGCAACGCATGCGCTGATTACCCAACTGAGTGAGAGCGATCCGCTGGTACGTAGCCTGTCGTTTATTCGTAATTTCGGCAAAGAACCCGCGCTGTTTGCCGGCCTGGAAGCCGCAACCGGCGATGCCGTTATCCCGATAGATGTGGATTTGCAGGACCCCATTACTATTATCCCAGAGATGATCACCAAGTGGCTGGCGGGTGCTGATATTGTTCTTGCCAAACGGATTGACAGAAGTGCCGATGGCCACATCAAACGTAAAACCGCCCGCTGGTTTTACAAATTGCATAACAGTATCAGCCATCCGCAGATAGAAGAGAATGTCGGTGATTTCCGGCTGATGTCGCGTGAAGTCGTCGAAAATATTAAGCTGCTGCCCGAGAAGAATCTCTTTATGAAGGGGATTCTGAGCTGGGTCGGCGGAAAGACTGATATCGTGGAATATGTGCGTATTGAGCGGATCGCGGGCCACAGTAAATTTGGCGGCTGGAAGCTGTGGAATCTTGCGCTTGAAGGACTGACCTCATTCTCTACCGTTCCACTTCGCATCTGGTCATATCTGGGTTTTCTTGTGGCCTCGCTCGCTTTTCTATATGGACTCTGGATGATCCTGGATAAGCTGCTGTTTGGTAACCCAGTGCCAGGCTATCCCTCTATCCTGGTTTCCGTGTTGTTTCTTGGTGGCGTTCAGCTTATTGGGATTGGCGTGCTGGGTGAATATATCGGCCGCATTTACATGGAAACCAAAAATCGGCCTCGCTATATTTTGCGAAAATCCGCGCCGACAAAAATTAACTCCCCTCAGAATACCGACTAATGCCCACTCAGGAGCAGAGAAGATGGCCAGATTAAAAAGGATGACAGATGATCGCCACTGATACCGGCATAACCCGCCGTCAGGTCTTTTTGCTTTTTGTGATAGTTTTCCTGATTGCTTACAGTCCTGCTTATTTAACCCATTACGCCTACACCGATGACTGGACGAACCTTTACTGGGCTAATTTTGACAAGCTGAGTATTTTAAACTGGGACACATTATCCGGCAGGCCAGTATATGGCGTAATTCAGTACAGCGCATCTTTCCTGGTGGAGAGCGTAGAACGCCTGGCGCTGCTGCGTTCTGTCGCAATTGTTCTGCTCATCTTTACCGGATACTACATTTATATCCTGTGTCAGAAATATGCGCTGCTGGAGAATCAGGTTCAGCGGATAACCTTTGTGTTATTGCTTTGTCTGCTGCCCTCATTCCAGGTTTATATTGCATGGGCATCCTGCTTTCCCTATATCGCTGCAATTCTGCTGGCAGGTGCCAGCTACCGCTTCTCGATAAAACCGGGCATCACAGGTCGCATTATAGCGGTCTGCCTGCTGACCATTGCCTTCTGTCTTTATCAACCCGCAGCGATGAGCTTCACCTTCTTTGCCGCACTGGATTTATGCCTTTCAGAGCGGAAAATCGATAAGAAGCGCGCGGTAATCTCTCTGATGGTGCTGGGCGCAGGAATGTTCGCAGCGCTCATTGCCTCGAAGGTACTGCCCGTCCAGCTTTATGGCCATTCCCTGCCGCGTTCCGCATTCAGCTACGACGTTCCGGTTAAAGTGAAATGGTTTTTCAGCGAATACCTTAAGAACGTTATCTGCAACTTTGACCTCGGCGCAAAAACAGTGTCGGTGATCATCTCATCGATCATTATTGGATTTGGGCTTAAGAAAATTAAAGCTGCGGGCAACGACAAATTTTATCTGATGTTTATCTTACTGCTGATTGCCGCGCTGCCTAATTTGATTGTCAGTGAAAGTATGGCGGCCTACCGGACCCTGATTGCCGGTGCGCTGATCACCACCAGCGCATTTATCCTGGGCCTGTTTGAAATCAGCAAAAAGTTAAAATGGAAAAATACCTTTTATTCATTGCTGGTAATAGCTGCCGCCTCGCTGTCGATAAGTCACCTGATGAATGGCTACTCGGTACCCGCCCGCAAAGAATTTGCCCTACTTGAGCAGGCAATCACTCAACAGGTACCTAAAGATTTTCAGGGTTCGCTCTATTATCGGCTGACCGGCGAGTATCTGCCCAAGGTGGCGACGTTACGGAAATATGATGATTTCGGCGGGCTGGGATTAAGCATGTCATGGACATTTGCCGGGATTGCGCACTTTATCAGGGAGAAAAATGGGATGGCCTTTACGCTGCCGTCGGATCCGGTCATCACTGATGAATCTACCTGTCCGGGTGAGTGCCTGACTATCGATTCGCGGCAGGTGCTTCGCCAGTCCCACTAATTAATAAAGGCGGCTATGCCGCCTTTATTGTGTCACGCGAGCGTCAGGCTGACTTATTGCCGCCCTTCTGTAACGCCTCTTTCAGCTGGCTCAGCAGTTCACGACGGAAATCGCCGAGTCGTGGCTTATCCTTCTCCAGCCACGGCAGTGGACGACAAAGCTCCATCGCTTTGATGCCGAGTCTTGCGGTCAACAAACCCGCGCCAATGCCCTGCGCAGCGCGCGTGGAAAGCCGGGCGGCGATATCCTGTGACATCCAGTCCATACCCACTTCCCGCACCAGTTCGGAAGCCCCGGCAAAGGCCATGTTGAGCAGAACCAGGCGGAACAGCCGGATGCGGCTGAAGTAGCCCAACTCGATGCCGTATATCGCCGCGATGCGATTGACCAGCCGCAGATTACGCCAGGCGATAAAGGCCATATCCACCAGTGCCAGCGGACTGACCGCAATCATCAGTGTTGCTTCCGCAGCATGACGACTGATTTCACGCCGCGCCTGCCTATCCAGAACTGGCTGCACCAGCTGCGCATATAACTGTACGATTTCACTGTCATTGTGGGTTTCGTGCAGCGAGGCATGCCAGCGCTGCAAAGCAGGATGCGCCTGATCCAGCTCTGCCTGCTGAGCCAGTTTTTCGCAAAATGCCCGGCCTTTGCCGATGCCATGACTGTGCAGCAACTCACGGCCCACATCCCGCTCTTCGGCGCGCTGACGCAGCTGATAGATACGACGCCACTCGGTGGTCAGTGCGCCCACACCTGCCAGCACGATCAGGCCGCCCGCCACGCCGCTGCCCAGCGAAAACCAGTCGCGGGCCAGCCAGGCATCATGCGTCCACTGCACACCCTGAGCAATCACGCTGACGCCAAACAGCAGCGCGCCAGCCGTCACCATTTTGCGCCACAGACTGCGCTTAGGTTTCAGCGCGGCTTCCACCGCCCGTTCACCGGCACCCTCCTCCTCGACAGCGACATCTTCATCCTGCACTGCCAGAAACGCAGCCTGCGCTTCCGCTTCGAAGGTCTGCGCAGGACGCAGCGGCGTGCTTGTGCTCTCATCAAGCGGGCGGGCAAAATCAATACGCGGCTTTAGCGGATCACTCATCGCAATTTATCTCCCAATAAAAATTCCAGCGCGGCATCCATGCGGATATGCGGCAGCGGGCGGTCGACGTCGAGCTGCTGCGGCCGGAACTGTTCAAACTGAAAACCCTGCTGCTGCCAGAAGGCATTGCCGGGCAGTCGCGGCGGGACTTCGCCCGGATAGACGGTAAGCGGCTCGCCATCATCCAGCCTGTTGCCGCGCAGGGCCGGGATCTTCTCCCCACGGTGATCGACCAGGCCGCTCTGCGTCGCCTGTACCGATGCCAGCCCGATGCAGTCCATGCTAATGCCCTCAAACGCGGCATTCTGCCAGGCATCCTGCACCAGTTGCTGCAGCAGTGACACCATGTTGCCGTGCTGATCGCTGGTGATGTGATCCGCTTTGGTCGCGGCAAACAGTAATTTGTCGATCACGGGTGAGAACAACCGTCGAAACAGGGTGCGCTGACCGTAATGAAAGCTCTGCATCAGCTGAGTCAGCGCCAGCCGCATATCATTAAACGCCTGAGGTCCGCTGTTCAGCGGTTGCAGGCAGTCCACCAGCACAATCTGGCGATCAAAACGCAGGAAGTGATTCTTGTAGAAGCCTTTCACCACATGCTGGCAATAATAATTAAACCGCTGCTGCAGCATAGTGAAGTTACTACCCTTGTCCGCCTGCCCCAGCTTAGTGAGTTGTGCATCATCAGCCGTCGGCCAGGGGAAAAACTGCAGCGCGGGCGCACCTGCCATATCGCCAGGCAGCACGAAGCGACCAGGCTGAATAAAGTGTAAGCCTTCAGATTTACAGCGATGCAGGTAGTCGGTCCAGGCAGCAGCAATCTCTGCCAGCTGGGTTTCATCGGCGGGAGCAAGCGGATCGAGTTTTTCGCAAAGCGTGCGCCAGGGCTTTGCCCACTCCGCACGATCGCCCTGCAACAGTCCGTTCATCTGCCGTGACCAGGCGAGGTAATCCTGCGCCAGCATCGGCAGATCCAGCAGCCATTCCCCGGGATAGTCGACAATCTCCAGATAGAGCGTCGCTGTCTCTTTCAGGTGGCGCAACAGCGAATCATTGGGACGGTAACGCAGCGCCAGACGCATTTCGCTGACACCACGAGTTGGCGTCGGCCAGGCGGGCGGCGTGCTGTAGAGCTGAGCCAGACCTTCGTCGTAGGTAAAACGCGCGGTGCCCATGTCACGCTGGGGTACCCGCTTTACGCCTAACAGCCGCTCATCCCGTACAACGGAAAACAGCGGCAAACGAGCGCCGCTGTGAACCGTTAAAAGCTGATTAACCAGTGAAGTAATAAAGGCGGTTTTACCGCTGCGGCTTAATCCGGTAACCGCCAGCCGCAGGTGGCGATCAACGCCACGGTTCATCAACGCCATTAATTCAGTTCGCAGTCTTTTCATCGTTCTCCCTGATGAAGCGCGATGCCACCCGGTTCATCACGCGTTTCAGCAATGGCTCAAGGGCCACAGCCAGCAGCAGACGTAACGGGCGCCGCGCTACCGATTTCACCGCCCAGCCAGTTACACCGGCGGGACCGTAGGTAACAGCATTGATAATGATGAATTTAGCCGCCGACTTCAATGCAGGTGCCGCCCGGTGACGAAAAGCTGTGGATCGCGAAAAAGACATCAACACCTCCATTGAGAGAGCGGACGGGCCTGAAGACGGCCCGGCAATACAATAATCAAATCTGGCGGAAGCGGCTGCGTACGCTGAAGGTTTCAGACGTCACGTAGCGCTCCACGTCGCGCACGCTGCGCTCATCCTGCTGCAGCGCACTCTCCAGCTGGTCCAGCAGCTCGCTGGCGGTGGGCTGGCGTTCGCCTTCATAGGCGCTGGCGGGCTTCACATCCAGCACAAAACCCAGCACGAAGTAGGCGATCACCGTAAACACAAACAGACCAAAGAACAGCGATAACACCACGATGACCCGCAGCAGACGGACCGGAATATCGAGATACTCTGCCAGGCCCGCGCAGACGCCCATCAACTTTCCTTCGTCAGGCTTGCGCCACAACTTGCGGCCTTTCATCATGGCTGCCTCCAGTTTGGATGTTCGGCGTCCAGAATCGCTTCCAGCGCGTCGATACGTTCGCGCATCCGCTGCGCATCCTTCGTGACGCGCTGCAGGCGCTGTATTTCGCTTTGCGACAGTTCCGAACCGCCGTTGCGTTTGTTGTTGTAATGCAGCCATAACCAAATCGGTGCGACAAACAGCACGAAGATCGTTAATGGTATGGCGAGAAAAAGTGCGCTCATTGACTCTCCTTAATCACTTATTGCAACGTCGATAATTACTCACTGCGGTTCATTTTCGCCTTCAGTGCGTTGAGCTGCTGGCTGATTTCATCATCCGCTTTCAGGTCAGTAAACTGCTGATCCAGCGTTTTAGGTTTACCAAAACCGTGACTTTCTGCTTCCGCTTCCATGTGGTCGATGCGACGTTCAAAAGATTCGAACCGTGCCATCGCTTCATCGATTTTACCGCTGTCCAGCTGACGACGAACATCACGTGATGAAGAAGCCGCCTGATGGCGCAGCGTTAACGCCTGCTGACGGGCACGTGTTTCAGTCAGTTTTTTCTCCAGCTCGCTGATTTCGCCTTTCATGCGTTCCAGCGTCTCTTCAACCTGGCCCACTTCCTGTTTCAGGGAGGCGATCAGATCAGTGAGTTTCTGCTTTTCGATCAGCGCTGAACGCGCCAGATCATCTTTATCTTTGCGCAGCGCCAGCTCGGCTTTTTCCTGCCATTCGGCCTGCTGGATTTCCGCCTGCTCAATACGGCGTGACAGCTGTTTCTTTTCAGCCAGCGACCGCGCAGAGGTGGAACGCACTTCAACTAAGGTGTCTTCCATTTCCTGAATCATCAGGCGGACCAGTTTCTGCGGATCTTCTGCACGCTCCAGCAGTGAATTAATGTTGGCATTTACGATGTCAGCGAAACGAGAAAAAATACCCATAATGATGTTCCTCTTTTAATGTTTTAAAACGTGATGTCCTGCTTAGCTAATACAAGATGCGTGCCAATTTTTCATTTATTTGATTTTAAAGGAATTTAATATTTTACAGCCCTGTCTGCATCTTTTAATATAGTGAAAATGATTAAGGGGTGGCGAAATTCATCATGACAGGCACTAACGATAATCTTCTTGGCGAGTCGAACAATTTTCTTGAGGTGCTGGAGCAGGTTTCCAAACTGGCTCCGCTGGAAAAACCGGTTCTGGTGATTGGCGAGCGCGGGACAGGTAAAGAGTTGATCGCCAGCCGTCTGCATTATCTCTCTGACCGCTGGCAGGGGCCGTTTATCTCGCTGAACTGCGCCGCGCTGAATGAGAATTTGCTCGACTCTGAACTGTTCGGTCATGAGGCGGGCGCCTTTACCGGCGCGCAGAAGCGCCATCTCGGACGGTTCGAACGTGCTGACGGCGGTACGCTGTTTCTGGATGAGCTGGCAACCGCGCCGATGCTGGTTCAGGAAAAGCTGCTCAGGGTGATCGAATATGGGCAGCTGGAGCGCGTCGGCGGCAATCACTCCCTGCAGGTAAATGTGCGACTGGTCTGCGCCACTAACGAGGATCTGCCTGCCCTGGCAGCCGAGGGGAAATTCCGCGCCGACCTGCTGGATCGTCTGGCCTTCGATGTGGTGCAGTTACCGCCCCTGCGCGAACGCCGCAGCGATATTCTGGTGATGGCCGAGCATTTTGCCATCCAGATGTGCCGCGAACTTGGCCTGTTACTGTTTCCCGGCTTTACCACCCGGGCGCAGCAGGCTCTGCTCGATTACCACTGGCCCGGCAACGTTCGTGAACTGAAGAACGTGGTAGAGCGCTCGGTCTATCGTCATAACAGCAGCGAGCAGCAGCTGGATAACGTCATCATCAATCCGTTTGCTTCACGCCCTGAACCGGTTGCTGCCATCCGTGCCAGTCAGAACACGGATAGTAGCGGTCTGCCTGCACTGCCGCTGGATCTGCGCCGATGGCAGAATCAACAGGAGCGGGATCTGGTGGAAGCCAGCCTGCAACAGGCTCGTTATAACCAGCGCCGCGCCGCCGGGTTGTTAGGGGTTACCTATCATCAGCTGCGCGCGATGATGAAGAAACACGATATAAAAGCGGAAAACTAAGCACGTCCATGATGAAATCATTTTCTTTGCGTCATGATTTCTGGTTAATCGATGTTGAAACAGTCCGGTATATTCCGGGCTGTCTGGCTTTAAGAATAATAGGGATTACGTGTTATGCGGCTTAGTTCCCATTCTTTCAGGTTGCCTGATGGCCGGAACCCGTCCGACAGCCGCTGTAACCATGACCACAGCCAGTGCTGACATCAGCAAAACATTGGTTGTGCCATATTGTGCCGCCAGCGGCCCCGCAACCAGTTGACCAAAGGGAATGGAGATAAAGGAACCCATCGCATCATACGCGTACACGCGAGCCAGTTTATCGGCTGGGATGTGAGTCTGTAATGAATGCGCCCAGGTTACGCCAAACAGACCCAATGAAACGCCAGCAATAAAGAACCCCGTAATCAGCCATGCTGCTGACGCATTCTGGCTCAGCATAAATATCGGGAGTGCGCATAAACCTGCCAGCATCGCGCCAATCAGGAGATCACGACGTGGATGCCATTTCATAGCCAGAAATGATCCAGCAATTAAACCTGCGCTATGGGCGGCCACAATAATCCCCCATCGCGCCCGTCCGAAAGAGGCGTCGGCAATCATCGGGCCATATACCTCTACAATGCCATTGAAAGCGACGTTGATAATGGCGAACTGAAGGACTATTGACCAAATCCAGCTTCGCCCGGCAAATTCTGCCCAGCCTTCTTTGATATCGCGCAGGATGTTGCCTTGCGTCGTCCCGGCATTATTCGGGCTCACACGCATCAGGAAATAAAGCGGCGCGGAAACCGCAAAGCCCAACGCATCTATCGCCAGTCCCCAGCCCGGCCCGACAGCGCTGGTAATTACGCCGCCCAGCGACGCTCCCATCACCGTGCCGCCATAAACACCGAGCTGAATTAAAGCGTTGGCCTGACGCAGGTGCTTTACAGGCACGACCTGCGGAACCAGCGCGGACGAAGCAGGCAGTGCGATGCCAGCTGCCGCGCCATTCAGCGCACCCAACAAGGTGAGGCTTATTACTGTGGCTGAACCATCGAGCACAGACCACGCAACGAAAGCCTGAGAAACAGCCGCAATCAGCGCCGATACAACTAATACCCGACTACGTGAATAGCGGTCGGCAACCACACCGCCTACCAGCAGAAACAACACGTTGAACAGGGAGCGGGACGCCACCACTACCCCTAAATCAGAGGCAGAGCCACCCATATCCAGAACCGAAAAGGCCAGCGCAATGGGGGCGATCCCATTGCCCAGTACGGTAAACAGACGTCCGAAAAAGAGATAACGAAAGGATGGATAATGGAAAGCCTGAGCGCTTTTCTGGAATTTATTCATTGTCCGGCGTTGGGTGAGCAGAAGTTGTACTTATAGTAACTGCGTTTCTGTAATAGTTAAGTCCGGTTTTATGCAGATCCTGCTTAAGTAAATGCCAGGCTATCACAGATAGCATTCGGTTTTACTCACTTTTCCACCCCGGTGTTCTCCACGCTAAACCGCAATCAATGCGCCTGTTCTTTCAACGGTGATCCTGCCCTTCAGAGCTACGCACCAGACAAAAAAAGCCCGCCATGAGGCGGGCAACAATACTGGAAGCAATGTGAGCAATGTCGTGCTCCTCTTCGGCAGAGCCGCCGTTGAAGTGCAGATGAATAATAATCATTCTTATTATCATCTGTAAACCACTAATTGAGAATTTTTCTCATTACCACACCTTCTGTATGCTCTTTTTGCTGCCACGAGGATGAAAAACAGGCTGGCAGCGGTTGCGGGTTTTGGGACAATGCCCGCTTTGCGATACACTCTGTTTAATGCCTCAAAATCGTTGAGTTCTATGTCAAAACTACTATGTTCGCTGTTGCTCAGCCTCAGCGTGTTGAGCGTCCCTGCGTGGTCAGCGCCTGCTGGAGATATCCGACAGACCGGCTTTGTCTATTGCGTCAGCGGCACGCTGAACACCTTTAATCCGCAGATGGCCAGCAGCGGGCTGACTGTCGATACGCTGGCGGCGCAACTTTATGACCGCCTGTTGGATGTCGATCCCTACACCTATCGTCTGAAGCCCGATCTTGCGTCGAGCTGGGAAGTGCGCGATAACGGCGCGACGTATCGCTTTCATCTGCGCAGCGGCGTGCAGTTTCAGCAGACTAACCAGTTCCGCCCTACCCGTGCGCTGAACGCTGACGACGTGGTATTCAGCTTCGCAAGGATGTTTGACCGGAATCATCCCTGGCATAACGTCAACGGCGGTAACTATCCCTACTTTGATAGCCTGCAGTTTGCCGATTCGGTTCAGAGCGTGAAAAAGATTGATAACAGGACGGTTGAGTTCAGGCTGAACAGCCCGGATGCGTCGTTCCTGTGGCATATGGCGACCCACTATGCGCCGGTGCTATCGAAAGAATATGCCGACCAGCTTACCGCTCAGGGCCGCCAGGAAGAGATGGATCGACAGCCGGTTGGCACCGGCCCTTATCAGCTCAGCGAATATCGCACCGGCCAGTACATCCGTCTGGCGCGCAATCCTCACTACTGGAAAGGTGTGCCGCGTCTGCAACAGGCGGTGATCGATCTTGGTTCTGGTGGCACCGGGCGGTTATCTAAACTGTTAACCGGTGAATGTGACGTGCTGGCCTATCCTGCGGCCAGCCAGCTCAGCATCCTGCGTGATGACCCGCGCCTGCGGATGACGCTGCGTCCCGGTATGAACATCGCCTATCTCGCCTTCAATACCCGCAAACCGCCGCTCGACCGCCCTGAAGTGCGTCACGCGCTGGCGCTGGCGATTAACAATGAGCGGTTGATGGAGTCGATTTACTACGGCACAGCCGAAACCGCCGCCTCAATCTTACCGCGTGCCTCCTGGGCTTATGATAATGATGCGCGCATTACCAGCTACGATCCGGAGAAGTCCCGCGCGGCACTGGCGGCTCTGGGTATTACCGATCTGCATCTGCGGCTGGTGGTCCCTGCCGCGTCGCAGTCCTGGAATCCCAGCCCACTGAAAACCGCTGAACTGTTACAGGCGGATCTGGCGCAGGTTGGCGTCCGGCTGACGATTGTGCCAGTTGAGGGACGTTTTCAGGAGGCGCAGCTGATGGCGATGAATCATGACCTGACACTGACTGGCTGGGCGACCGACAGCAACGATCCGGACAGCTTCTTCCGGCCGCTGCTCAGCTGTGCGGCGATTCGCTCGCAGACCAATTACGCGCACTGGTGTTCTCCGGCCTTTGACGAAACGCTGCAGAATGCCCTGTTATCACAGCAACTCGCTGGCCGCATCGACAGTTATGACAAAGCGCAGCTGATACTGGCGCAGGAGTTGCC
This sequence comes from Pantoea sp. RCC30.1, assembly GCF_058148845.1. Lineage (NCBI taxonomy): Bacteria > Pseudomonadati > Pseudomonadota > Gammaproteobacteria > Enterobacterales > Erwiniaceae > Pantoea > Pantoea sp. RCC30.1. Next base: position 223,467 of record NZ_JBXUHX010000002.1, read on the forward strand.
GGTGCTGCCGCTGGCATCCTCTCTGCGACTTCAGGCGTTTCGTCATGATATTAAGGGGCTGGTGCTGAGTCCGTTTGGTAATGCCTCGTTTGCCGGGGTTTATCGTGAAGCTGATGAGGGTAAGTAAGTGATTATCTATATTCTGCGGCGCCTGCTGCTGTTGCTCATTACCCTGTTTCTGCTGTCGCTGGTCAGCTTCAGCCTGAGCTACTTTACCCCTAACGCTCCGCTGGAAGGCGCGGCGCTCTCGGACGCCTGGTGGTTCTGGTTCAAAGGGATGCTGCAATTTGATTTCGGCGTCTCCAGCACCAACGGTCAGGAGATCGGCCTGCAGCTGCGCGAGGTGTTCCCCGCCACGATGGAGCTGTGTATCCTGGCGTTTCTGTTCGCGTTGCTGGTGGGGATCCCGCTGGGGATCTGTGCCGGGGTGATGCGCAATAAATGGCAGGATAAAACCATCAGTGCGCTGGCGTTGATTGGCTTCTCTGCGCCCATTTTCTGGCTGGCGCTGATTCTGACGCTGTTCTTCTCGCTCACCCTGGGCTGGCTGCCGGTGTCGGGTCGTCACGACCTGCTCTATCCGGTGCAGAACATTACTGGTTTTGCGCTGATTGACGCCTGGCTGAGTCATTCGCCCTGGCGACATGAGATGATTATCAGCGCCTTGACCCACCTGATTTTACCGGTGCTGGTGCTGGCGATGGCACCGACAACGGAAGTCATCCGCCTGCTGCGCAACAGCACCAGTGACGTGATGGACAAAAACTATGTCAAAGCGGCTGCCACGCGGGGTCTTTCGCGCTTAACGGTGATCCGTCGCCACGTGCTGCATAACGCGCTGCCGCCGGTAATCCCGCGTCTGGGCCTGCAGTTTTCTACCATGATAACGCTGGCGATGATCACCGAGATGGTCTTCAACTGGCCGGGTCTGGGACGCTGGCTGATCAACGCCATTCGTCAGCAGGATTATGCGGCGATTTCCGCTGGCGTCATGGTCATTGGCGGGTTGGTGATTCTGGTTAACGTGATTTCTGACGTAATTGGCGCAGCAATGAATCCGCTGAAACATAAAGAATGGTATGCCCTGCGATAGGGCGTTTAATATCAATAGAAAGCGATTTAAAAACAGAGAGATATAATCGATATCTGTGTTAACTCGCTTTCACAGCACGCATTGATGTAAACAAAATTTTCTCTGTCGTGAACGGTTTGTGTTTAAATCGTTAAAATTTGATGAGGTTCTGAATATTTATGGATGATGTTGATCTGGCACAGGCGCGTGAAGAAGCGCATCTCGCCGCCTCCCTGGCAGCTCGTAAGAGCAAACTTCAAAGTCCTAACGGCTTATGCGTCTGGTGCAAAGATGAAGCTGTCGTGGCCGAAACGGCTTTCTGTTCAAGCGAGTGTGATGAGGATTATCACAAACATCAGCGCGAGAAGAAGCAGCGCATCAGTTAATCGCGCCGCGTATTTTGACGCGTGCGGTGTAAACAGGCAGTTTCATACAAGGAAAGGCGATGAGTCTTAGCAGAGTGTTACTGGTACTGGTATTTGCTGCATGTATGGCGCTGTTAGTGAAGGCAGGATCTGTTCAGATTATCCATTATCTTGACGGCAGAATAGATAATCAGATTACCAAATGGGCTGATAGCAAATAAGCAACCCATTCGTTTTAGTGAGCCCGCCATTGAGCGGGCTTTTTAATGCCAGAAAACTGCCAGTTGTCTTTATCAGCAGCATGCCACGGAGAGAATGATAACCGGCGTCGATATCCATGGCCTGAATGAGTGGCATAAAAAATCCGGAAACCCGGCGTTTCCGGATGTTAACAATCATTGACTCGTTCAGGTATTCTTCAATTTATCCACATTAACCTCACCAGGCTGCCGTTTCATTATCGCGCGATAAATCAGGTGCGCACGCGCAGCGCTGCCTCAATTTTGTCAGCAATCTTAGTGACCACATAAGCAATCACCATGTAGAACACCACCGCAATCAGGAAGGCTTCGAGGTAGTAGAAGTTCAGTGCCGCCGTTAATTGTGCCTGAGCAAAGATATCCACTACTTCGATAGCAAACGCCAGCGACAGGGCTTTCATGATCACCATAAACGCATTCGCCAGATCGGGAATCGCCGCCACGATAATCTGTGGGAACATGACCCGACGAAACAGCTGTCCACCGCTATAGCCGAGCGACAAGGCGGCATCCGATTGTCCGCTATCGAACGAGTTCAGTGCCCCTTTCCACACTTCAGCCTGGAATGCGGCGACGCAGGCGCTCAGCGCCACAATGATGATCACCCAGTTCGGCAATGAATGGGCATTGACCTCTACGCCAAATAACGTGGCAACAAAGTGCAGCGCCGGTGGCAGGCCGTAATAGGCGAGGAAAATCACCACCACCATCGGCACGCCTTTGAAGACGATTTTGTAGGTGATCACCAGCTGGCGCAGCACCGGAATGCGGCGATGCTCAATAAACGCAAACAGCCCGCCCAACAGCGTCGAACAGATAAACACCGTCACCGCCATCAGGAGCGTTACCGGCACGGCATCCAGAATGCTCCAGAAGTCCGGCAGCAAAACCTCCGCATCAAACATGATTCTTCTCCCCTGTTCAGACGCTGGTGGTGAACTTCACGCGCGGTGCAGACTTCGAGCTGTACTTCGCATGACGTTGTTCAAAGAAGCGGATAACCAGCCACGCCACACCGCACAGCAGTGAATAGATCACGGCCAGCACCAGATAAGTGCCGAACTGATACTGGTTGTAATCGCGTTCCATGATCAGGTGCGCGGTCGCCATCACATCTGCGGCTCCGATGTACATCACCAGTGCCACATTATGAATCAGATAGATAATGGCATTGCCGTAACCCGGCAGCGCAAAGTGAACCGCCTGTGGGCCGATGACACGCAGCATTTTCTGGCGAAAGCTGTAGCCCAGACTGTCGGTGGCATCGTGCTGACCCCGCTCAACCGCAAGGTAGGCCGGGCGCATGACTTCTGACAGATAACCGCCGTGATACAGGCTCAGACCGATCATCGCCGCCACGTTGGCCGTGAAGAAGTCGCTAAAGCCAAAGTTATCGGTAATCAGTGGCATGCCGTAGAAGGCGACAAACAGCTGCAGTACCACGGGTACGCTGCGCGCATAGGAAACATAGAGATCGGCCAGCTGGCTAATCACGGGGATACGACGCACGCGGAAAAATGTCGCGATGAGCGCCAGAAAGAACCCGACAATCATCGCCACAAACATGATGCCAAGCGTCAAAGGCAGCGCCGACAGCAGTTCTGGAATCATGGAGGATAGATTCACGGTGAAACACTCCTGCTAAAAGGGACAGCATGCCCCCGGCTCAGCACCGGGCGCAGTGAATCTGTTATTTCATGTACTTCGTCACGTCTTCGCCAAACCACTTCTGCGCCAGCTTATCCAGCGTGCCATCCGCCTTCAGCGCTTTCAGGGTTTTGGTGATGTCGTCATTCAGTGCCTGATTCTCAGCAGAGCGGTGAATCAGCACATAGGTGTTGTTGATCACCACGGGCTCACTGGCTTTGATCGCCAGCTTCTGGTTGTCGATCACCGTTTGCTCACCCAGATTTGAAGGCAGGATCAGCGCGTCATATTTACCGTTCTGGACTTCTTTGAGACGATCCGGGTAAGGTACGCCAGCGCTGGAGGCCTTGATGGCGATTTTATCGTTCGGGTTATCCTGCTGCCACTGGGTGACGAACTTATACACACCACCGCCTGCCGTCACCGGCACGATTTTCTTACCGACCAGATCTTTCATGCCATTGATATTGCTGTCGCTGCGGCTGTAGATCTTCATCAGGCTGGCACCAATAGGTGCATCCGGGATCAGGAACTGTTTGCTGCGCGCGGGCGCTTTGTAGTATCCGCCCGTCGCCATATCATATTTGCCGGTTACCAGGCCGGTTTCCTGCGCAATGTCCGCCGCGCCTTCCATCACAAATTTGTACTGGGGAAGTTTCGCGTTGATGGCTTTCAACACGTCCGGCTCGTAGCCCTCTGGCTCATGGCCGATCGCGCCCCACGACAGCGGTTTGGATTCTGCTGCGGTGGCGATTTTGATGGTGCGTACGGCGTCAGCAAAGCTATTACCGCTGATCAGGGCCAGTACGATGATGCCAGGCGCGGCAAGGCGACGTAATGTGGTTTTGATTGCAGGCATGTCTCTGATTCCTTTAATTATTAGAATACTTTTTCTGAGTTGAGGAACTGGGCAAGGCGTGGCAGCGTTGGGTTATCAAATATCCCGACTGGCGTCCCCTCCGCAGCCACCACACCCTGATCCATAAATACGATGCGATTCGAAATGCTTTTCGCGAACTGCATTTCGTGGGTCACCAGCAGCGAGGTAATGCCGGATGACGCCACATCTTTAATCACTTTAAGCACTTCACCCACCAGCTCGGGATCGAGCGATGAGGTGGGTTCATCAAACAGCATCACATCCGGACGCACCGCCAAAGCACGGGCGATACCGGTACGCTGTAACTGGCCGCCAGACAGTTGCGACGGATAGTGATCGCGCTTAGCCCCCAGCCCTACGCGCTCCAGTTCCTGCACGGCGATGTCGCGTGCTTGCTGTTTAGTTTTACGCTGGATGACAATCAGCGGATCCATCACATTCTCCAGCACCGTCATGTTTTTAAACACGTTGAACTGCTGAAACACCATGGCAGTGCGCAGACGAATTGCCTGGATTGCCGCCTTGTCGGGTGACTGATAATCCATGCGGATCTGATCGAGTTGAATCGTCCCCGCTGACGGCTTCGCCAGATAGTTAATACAGCGCAGCAGCGTGGTTTTCCCGGTACCGCTTGGCCCGATGATTGACACCACATCGCCGCGTTTTACCGACAAATCGACGCCTTTCAGAATCGGATTGCTGCCGTAAGCGAGCGTAATATTGTTGAGTTCTAACATCCGGTGCAGCCCTTATTTGTTCAGGTCAGCATGGCCAAGCACATGCATCAGACGGTTGGCCCAGCCAAAGATGGCGATAGCGTGGATCAGGTCGATAATCTCCTGATCGTTCATGCCGACGGCGCGCAGAGCAGCGACATCGGCCGGCGTGGCTTCAGATGGCGTAACCGATAAACGGCGCGCAAAGTGATAGATCGCCGCGTCGCGTTCCCCTAACACATCCGCCCGGTCAAAATAGATAGCACTGACCACGGCGTCACTGTCGGCCAGCTGTGCATGACGGCGCGCATGCACCACCGCGCAGTAGCGGCAACCGTTAACGATTGAAGCCCCGAGTGCACCCAGCTCACGATCCGCGCGAGCCAGGCCTCCTTCAACATACATAATGGCGTTGAACAATCCGGTTCGTGCGATATAGCTCTCTGGATCGTGGACCAGCGTGCGCACGTACTCCGAAATTTTCTTGTTGGACGGCGTTACTTTCATGGCATCAAGCTGCGTTGGTGTCGCCTGTTCAACATCCACTGGCGTGATATAAGGATGCCAGTGCAGCGGCTTGAGATTAACCGACGGAATCATGCGGACCTCATCAGACGTAAGCCAGTCGCGACGCGCGTCTGGAAGTTAACAAAGGCGATCAGTTCAGAGAGCGCAACTATCTGCGGATGACTTAAGCCGGCCTGTTCCAGCAGCCGAACGTGCTGTTCGGTCGCCTGAATCGGTTGCTGTGTCACCATGTCAGCATGACGTATAATCGTTGCCAGCGGCTCTTCACTCACCATGCCGCCAGCCGCCAGCGTCAGTAGCACTTCAGACGGGTTTAGCGCCGCCAGCTGTGCCTGATAATCACGTTGCAGCGGTGCATCGCCGTTCAGTACCGCCATGCGCTGGGCCAGCGCCAGGCGCAGATCCGCAGACAATCCCTGGTCGTCTTCCGGCGTCAACACGGACAGACGGCACGCTTCTGCACCTTCAACAAATTCGGGACGCAGACGACGCGTCTGATATAACGCCTCTTCGGGTGTTAATCCGGCTGCCTGATCAATAACGTCGCTCACAGCGCGTTCTCCTGTTTTAGTCGCGGAGTTGAATCCACCCATTCATCGCCCTGTAATTCAGGGGTGTCAAAAGCCTGTAAGTTCGCAAAGTGCTGCTCAACGTCATCGGCAAACAGCGAAGCAGCAATGCCGCGCACCAGACGATCGGCACCCGCGCTCACTGCCGGAATATCCCCGGAGACTTTGCCGTGCGTCAGCATCGCGGCATCGTTAAAGCAGTGGATGTGAGCCAGCATCGGGCAGGCACCTGGCGTCAGTTCGCGGAACTCAAACGAAGGACCAAGATCCGGCGCTTCCAGCATGCCAGGACGCGCAAGCCCCATCTCAGGCTGATAACGGCCATCTGACCAGCTTCGGATATGCGGTGCGATAGCAGCAAACTCCGGGCGACCGTGGAAATCGTTGGTGAAGCCGGTGGCGGCGATCAGGAAATCGTAGCGAAGTGCCCCCTGGGTGGTTTCAATCAGCAGGCCATCAGCTTCCTGCTTAACGGCATTAATGCCGCAGTCGAGGAAGAAGCGCGCATTGTCATGACGGGATACGCGCAAGGTTGAAGAACGCGGCGGCGGAGTTTGTGTCGCGGCGGTATAATCGACAAACTTCCACTTCCACGCGTCCGGCAACTGATACATGCCGTGCACCACGCCCTGGCTGCCAATGCCGGTCATCTTGTTAATACGCGGCATCTCTTTACGACGAATCAGTAAATCGACTGCTGCTGCGCCCTGCTCCAGTGCGGTGGCCGCGTTATCCATCGACGAGGCGCCTGCACCAATCACAGCAACACGTTTGCCCTGTAACGCTGCAAAATCGATGTCATCGGCGGTGTGCGCCCAGAACCGGCGGTCAATGCCTTGCAGGAATTCCGGTACGGCAAAACCGCCGAGTCCTGAACGCCCGGTGGCTAGCACCAGACGTCGGGTGTAGACACGGCCGGTTTCAGCACCGTCCAGATCCAGCGCAATAAAATCCCCGGCCTGCGCAATATTGCTGATACGCACGTTGTTCTGCACCGGCAGATTCAGCACCCTGCGATACCAGACCAGGTAATCCATCCACTGCGCTTTAGGGATCTTGTCCAGTTCCTGCCATGCTTCGTTGCCCCACTGCGCCGTGAACCACGCGCGGAAGGTCAGCTGCGCGAGACCCAGTGCCGGGCCGTGAAGCGTTTTCGGCGAGCGCAGGGTTTCCATGCGCGCAAAGGTGATCCACGGCCCTTCAAGCCCTGCGGGTGCGGCGTCATAGGCCACGACATTGCTGATGCCGGTGAGCTGTAATTTCGCGAGCGCTGCCAGACCGCACATGCCCGCACCGATCACCACCACATCGCGCACCCGTTCACTCTGATAAGAGCGTTCCGGTACCCAGGGTTTGGCGGGCAGTTCCAGAAATTCCAGATCCTGCTGTAGCTGAGCGTCCAGCGCGGCAAGGCCTTTGGCGGCATACGTCATAGAGAGTTTCCTGGTGTCAGCGTTCGCCTGAGAGCGAGCGAAAACGGTTAAAACGCGCCGATGACCCCGCTTCTCTATTATCTGTAAAACACATAATAGACAACTAACAATCATCAAATCGCATAATAAAAGCTAAGTTTTTTGCATAATCCCCTTGCCCTAAACAGGAGTCAAGAATTGCGCTCAGGATCTGACCCATGGATTTCTTATATCTTATGCAGGAAATGTTATAAGCGTTGAAAAGAGAGGAATTTTTTATAGCGGTACGCCCGGCTGTACCTGAACGCGCACCCGCGAATATTATGGCAAAACGAGGAGTCACCCGCTTCGGTGACCGTTAATGTCAGCCGATATCAATCCTGGTTGATGATTCGCATAATGCGTGGATGTTCACTGGCGGTCAGACGTTCAAACCCCGGCAACAGTTGCGCAGCGGCATCCGCCAGTGCCTCCACCAGCGCCTGCGCCGCGCTGGAAATCTGGCGGCCTTGTGGGGTGATCACGCCAAAGAAGTACGGAATGTCTTCCTGAATCGGGCGTATAGCCACACCCGCGAGCGGCATGCCCCAGCCGGTAACCGGTTCGAGGATCGCCACGCCTAATCCCGCCCGCACGCAGCCCAGAATATTCGCCGACGAGTTGGTCTCGATGGTTTCCAGCAGGGGCGCTTTAACCTTCTTCAGCGCTTTTTCATAGCGCCTGCGTAAGCGCTGCGGGCTCCAGGGGGCAATTAACCGACGGCCTGCCAGCTGGCTCAGCGACAGCTCACTGTTCGCCGCCAGCTCATCGTCTTCCGGCAGCGCAACCACGCACTGCGACTGCCCAATCCAGTGCAGTTCGACCGCGTGATGCTCCAGCGGCAAACTGCATAAACCGATGTCAGCCTCGGCGGTAATCACCGCATGCGCCGTCTGTTCAGCGGACTCACTGATGATCTGCACTTTGTTTTGCAGGTTCAACGTGGCCAGTGCCTGCGGCAACAATCCCGCCGCCAGCGCGGGCGTCGCAGCAATACTCAGTGGACGATGCTGCTGATGTGCAATCTCCTGGGCACGTAAGCGGATCTGCTGCAATGACAGCAGTGCTTTTTGCACATACTGATGCAACTGTAACGCCTCTTCTGACGGATGAATGCGCGGGCCATTGCGAATAAACAGCGGGTAACCCAGCGACTGCTCTAACTCCTGAATCAGACGAGTAACGGCGGGCTGCGAGCGGTTCAGCGCTTTGGCTGCCGCCGTGACGCTGCCCGCAGAAATGACTGCCGAGAAGGCTTCCAGCTGACGCAGATCGAGGTCATTTAACAAGGCCATCGCGAAGATAATCCCCTAAGTCGTTGATCGTGCCCGATAAACAGCCAGGCAAAAAATCATCATAGAGAGAGTCTGGCGAATTAGCCACAACGAGAAAGCCATCCACTCATCGTTACCTCCTCTGCAAAGGAGAGTGTGATGCTGGCCCGGACTACCTGAAACCCGCCAGCAATCACTCTTTGTCAGGTTGAAATAATCCACTTGCTGAGAGGTATTTTCAGGCCAGGCTAAGATTCAATAAGTAAGCCTCAGCAAAAAACACTGAGGTAACGACACGGCTTATCAGAAAGAGGATAAAAAATGAAATACCCTGTGATTTTTGAAGATACTGGTGTTGAAGAGGAACATGAGTTTGACACCAAACCTGTTGCCGGAGATTTAGTGACGTTAACGCGCGATGGGGTAGGTAAAGATTATATCGTGATCATTGAGCCGGATCCGGACCACACCCATGACGATGGGCCTGATGGACACCCGACAAAAGCCAGGGTCAGGCCAGCCTAATATGCGATCATCTGCCGACGCGAATCGCAACCCTCTGTAATCCAGCGTCGAAATTGCTGACGCCCTTCCCTTGCCTGTGACAGGGATATCGACGGATAATCCCTTGTAATGGGCTGAACGGGCTTACCCTCCCGGTGAAAACGCCGGGAAAATTGTACACGAAACCCTTAAATTAAAGCGATTCAGAGTCATCGATGACAAAGCAACATCAAGCATACGAGCGGGGCAAGCACCTGATATGAATGATTTTTATAAAGTAATGTTGCCCGAAGTTAAGCAGAGTAAAGTGAACGCGTATGCCCTCCGATAATATCTATGCCGAAAAACGCCTGCCCAGTGCGTTTCGTCAGAGCTGGCACCATTTCTATGGCAATCCGATCTCGATGGTCGGCCTGTATGGCTTTGGTGCGCTGCTGTTGCTCTGCCTCTCTGGCAGCCTGATTGCGCCTTACGGTATCGATCAACAATTTCTGGGATATCAGTTGCTGCCGCCATCCTGGTCACGCTACGGCGATGTCTCATTCTTTCTCGGTACCGACGATCTGGGTCGCGATGTCCTGAGCCGCCTGCTGAGCGGCGCTGGCCCGACGGTGGGTTCAGCGATTCTGGTGACGCTGTTCGCCACACTGGGTGCGCTGGTGTTGGGCGTGCTGGCGGGAATGACTCACGGTATTCGGTCGGCGGTAATGAACCACGTGCTGGATACCCTGCTCTCTATTCCGTCGCTGTTACTGGCAATTATCGTGGTGGCGTTTCTCGGGCCGCGACTGGAGCATGCACTGCTGGCGGTCTGGCTGGCGCTGATGCCACGTCTGGTGCGCGAAATCTACAGCGCCGTGCATGACGAGCTGGAAAAAGAGTATGTGGTTGCCGCGCGCCTTGATGGCGCACGCGGCCGCAATATTCTCCGCTACGCCATCCTGCCCAATATTCTGCCGCTGCTGATCACCGAAATTACCCGCGCGCTGTCGATGGCGATTCTGGATATTGCCGCACTCGGCTTCCTCGACCTGGGCGCACAGCTGCCTTCGCCGGAATGGGGAGCGATGCTGGGCGATTCGCTGGAGCTGATTTACGTCGCACCCTGGACCGTTATGCTGCCCGGTGTGGCGCTGATGGTCAGCGTATTAATTGTTAACCTGCTCGGTGACGGCATCCGTCGCGCCGTCGAAGCGGGAGTGGAATAAATGCCGTTACTCGATATCCGTAATCTGACCATTGAATTTATGACCGCTGACGGGCCGGTCAAAGCGGTCGATCGCGTCAATCTGACGCTGGGTGAAGGCGAAATCCGGGGTCTGGTCGGTGAGTCCGGCTCCGGTAAAAGTCTGGTTGCCAAGGCTATCTGCGGCGTGACCAACGATAACTGGCGCGTGACCGCCGATCGCATGGTTTTTGATGATGTAGACCTGCTGCGCCTGTCGCCTCGTGAGCGCCGCCGCATTATCGGGCATAACGTCTCGATGATTTTCCAGGAACCGCAATCCTGTCTCGATCCCTCTGAGAGCATCGGTCGCCAGCTGATGCAGGTGATCCCGCGCTGGACTTATAAAGGTCCGTGGCTGAGGCGATTCTGGTTCTGGCGCAAGACCCGCGCCATCGAGCTGCTGCATCGCGTCGGCATTAAAGATCACAAAGACATCATGCGCAGCTTCCCCTATGAGCTGACTGAAGGCGAATGCCAGAAAGTGATGATTGCCATTGCGCTGGCTAATCAGCCGCGACTGCTGATTGCTGATGAGCCGACCAACGCTATGGAACCGACTACGCAGGCGCAGATTTTCCGCCTGCTGAGCCGTCTGAACCAGAACAACAACACCACTATTCTGCTGATCAGTCACGACCTGCGCACCATGAGCCAGTGGGCTGACCGTATCAACGTGATGTACTGTGGTCAGACGGTGGAAACTGCTCAGAGCGAAGATTTAATGAGTACGCCGCATCATCCTTATACTCAGGCGCTGATTCGGGCGATGCCCGATTTTGGTCGCGCCCTGCCGCACAAAAGCCGCCTCAATACCCTGTCAGGAGCGATCCCGTCGCTGGAAAGCCTGCCGATTGGCTGCCGTCTGGGACCACGTTGTCCCTATGCCCAGCGCAAATGTATTGAAACGCCTCGCCTCACCGGCAGCAAAACGCATCTCTACGCCTGTCATTTTCCGCTGAATATGGAGGGCCAGTAGCATGGAGACCCTGCTGGAAGTGCGCAATCTCAGTAAAATCTTCCGCTACCGCACGGGCCTGTTCCGTCGTCAGCACGTTGAAGCAGTGAAATCGGTGAGCTTTACCCTGCGTGAGAAACAGACGCTGGCGATTATCGGCGAAAATGGCTCCGGCAAGTCCACGCTGGCGAAGATGCTCAGCGGCATGGTCGCGCCCACCGAAGGTGAGATTCTGATAGACGATCATCCGCTGACCTTCGGCGATTATGGCTATCGCAGTCAGCGCATTCGCATGATTTTTCAGGATCCCTCCACCTCACTGAACCCGCGTCAGCGCATCAGTCAGATTCTTGAGTTCCCGCTGCGGCTTAACACCGAACTGAATGCGGAGGAGCGCGAGAAACGCATTATCGCCACCCTGCGTCAGGTGGGCTTACTGCGCGATCACGCCGGCTATTATCCGCACATGCTGGCACCCGGTCAGAAGCAGCGCCTGGGGCTGGCGCGCGCATTAATCCTGCAGCCTAAAGTGATTGTGGCCGATGAAGCGCTGGCCTCGCTGGATATGACGATGCGGTCCCAGCTGGTGAATCTGATGCTGGAGCTGCAGGAGAAGCACGGGATCGCCTACATTTATGTCACCCAGCATCTGGGCATGATGAAGCATATCAGCGATAAAGTGCTGGTAATGCATCAGGGCGAAGTGGTCGAGCGCGGCGGCACGGCTGACGTGCTGGCCTCCCCGCTGCACGATCTGACCCGTCGGCTGATCAGCAGCCACTTTGGTGAAGCTCTGAGTGCCGAAGCCTGGCGGCGTGAGCGCTGATTTTTGCTGCATATCGCGGAAATTGCGGGCCGATTTACCTGATTTATGAGAGACGTGCTAGAATCCGCACGTCGATTAACGTCGGTCGCTTACTTATTAATCATGCGGCCGCCAACTACAATGACCATAAGGATTACAGCTATGGGTTTTCTTTCCGGTAAGCGCATTCTGATTACTGGCGTTGCCAGTAAACTTTCCATCGCCTACGGTATTGCACAGGCGATGCACAAACAGGGCGCAGAACTGGCTTTCACCTACCAGAACGACAAATTAAAAGGTCGTGTGGAAGAGTTTGCCAAAGATTTGGGTTCAGACATCGTGCTGCCATGTGACGTAGCCGAAGATGAGAGCATCAAATCTCTGTTCACTGAACTGGCAAAAACCTGGCCGAAATTTGACGGTTTCGTTCACTCTATCGGTTTCGCCCCTGGCGATCAGCTGGTTGGCGACTATGTGAACGCCGTTACCCGCGAAGGCTTTAAAATCGCGCATGACATCAGTGCTTACAGCTTCGTCGCGATGGCCAAAGAGTGCCGCGAGATGCTGAATCCAAATTCTGCGCTGCTGACCCTCTCTTACCTGGGTGCTGAGCGCGCAATACCGAACTACAACGTGATGGGTCTGGCGAAAGCGTCGCTGGAAGCTAACGTGCGTTACATGGCAAACGCCATGGGCCCGGAAGGCGTGCGTGTTAACGCCGTTTCTGCGGGTCCAATCCGCACCCTGGCGGCATCAGGCATCAAAGATTTCCGTAAGATGCTGGCACATTGCGAAGCGGTTACCCCGATTCGCCGTACCGTTACCATCGAAGATGTCGGCAACTCAGCAGCATTCCTCTGCTCTGACCTGGCTGGCGGCATTACCGGTGAAGTAGTACACGTTGATGGCGGCTTCAGTATCGCCGCAATGAACGAACTGGAACTGAAATAAGTTCTGAAGGGCGAGCCTGACTCGCCCTGCTCCCGCCTCGCTCTTCCTGCCTGATTTCGCTCCCGTTATACCGTAACGCTATTAATTATCACCGATCATTCTTTTGCCCCGGCCTGCCCATCAGCGACGATAAGCCTGCCCTTCGGTTTATGCACATTTTCAGATTCTGCCCCCTGCATGCCGAACCCGAATTTGCAAAAGGATTGATCATGGAACAACGCCGCTATCCGGGCCATAACCACTGGTTTTACGAGAGCCAGACCAGTCCACGTATCGCTCAGGCCGCACCGCTGGTGCCCGAGGCCGCCCATATTGATGACCGTTTCCTGCTGGAATGCTACGCCGATAATGTCGTGGTGCAGTCACTGCTGCGCACCAATCAGCCGGCCCTGCTGGCGGCGCGCGATCTGGCGCAATTACTGTTTCCCGATCACATTGCGACGTCACTGACTCACACGTTAACGCTCTACGATCGCCTCAGCACCGCGCTGACCGTGGCGCAGGTCGCGGGTGTGCAGCGCTTGTGTAATCACTATTCTGCCCGCCTGAATCCATTGCCTGGACCTGACTCTTCGCGCGAAAGTAATAATCGTCTGACTCAGATTACGCAGTATGCGCGCCAGCTGGCGATGCAGCCTGAGTTGATTAACGCCAGCGCGATCACTGCCCTGGATGCGGTCGGCCTGACCGAACCCGATATTGTGACGCTGAATCAGGTGATCGGCTTTGTCAGTTATCAGGCACGGGTAGTCGCCGGATTGCAGGCGCTGCAGGCTCAGCCGGTACGCTGGCTGCCGGGCAGCACCGCACCGCCTGATGCTGAGCCCACCGGTTTTGACCAGCCTGCCCGCTGGCAGCCGGTGCTGAAACCGCTGGAGTTGCGTTATGCCAGTGCGGAGCAGCTCGCTGCGGTAACCCGCTGTCAGTCTTTGCCCGGGATGCAGGAGGCGGTATGGCTGCTGGCCCACGACCCCTCGGCGCTTTATGGCTGGGCGCAACTGCGTCAGCATCTTTCTCAGGAGAACAGCCTGGCCGAGGCGACCGCCGCCCGTATTCTGGGCAGTCGCTGGGCGTTCCGGCTGCTGGCTGGAAATGATGTTTTAATTGAGGGTGTGGATGAGGTTTCTAAAGGGGAGGAGCAACAGGTAATCGCGCTGGCGGCGCAGCTTACCCGCTCGCCAGAGCGATTCAGCGCGGCTCACCTGCAACCACTGATGGAGGCGGGCTGGGAGGCTAAGGCGCTGTTCGCGCTGATTCAGAGCGTTGCGATAGGCAACTGGAACAGCCGCCTGTTTTACGCGCTGGGCGAGGCGCAGTAGCCGCGCTATACCGGCAGCAGACCCCGCGCTTCGTCGAAAAAATGCTGTGCCAGCGGTGTCGCACGGCCCGGTTCAGCTATCACCAACGCGGCCTGGCGCGCCATCGGCGGCAGCGTAATGGCGCGCTGCTGCAGCCCCTGAAGTGACGCGGGCAGCAGATGACCGACTGGCGACACCAGCAGACCCAGACCGACCTGCGCGCACTGCATCAGCTGCATGATAGAGGCGCTCTCTACGATCACCCGGGGCACCAGCGCCGCCTCGCGAAAAGCCATATCAAGGTAGCGGCGGAAATAGCGCGTCGGCTCCGCCAGGCAGAGTGGCTGTTGAGCCAGCTCATCCAGCCTCAGCGGGGTTTCGCCCACCAGCGCCGGGAAATGGTCGGGATGGAATACGGCTTCAATGCCCCGGTCTGCCAGCATCTCGGTCTGAAAATGGAGTTCCCGCAGAGTCGCCATCTCAAAAAAGCCGATTCCGACATCAACGGTATGGCTGTTGAGGGCTTCCAGCAGCTGGTCAGCACTCAGCACCGCAATGCGATAGTCGAGCTGAGGATAACGCGCCTGCACCGCTTTCAGCAGCAGCGGCAGTGCCATGCTGCACTGTGGCACCACGCCAACCCGCAGCGTGCCGTTCACCCCATGTTTCAGTGATTCAACTTCCAGCTTCAGCCCCTGATAAACCGAAACGATCTCCCGCGCCCACGCAAGCACGCGATCGCCCTCAGGCGTAAATCCGGCAAAGTTATTGCTGCGGTTAATCAGCGGCAGGCCCAGCTCGCGCTCCAGATTTTTCAGGCGCATCGAGAGGGTTGGCTGTGTAACAAAACTGGCTTCCGCGGCCCGCCCGAAATGGCGTTCCCGCTCCAGGTTACATAAGTAGATAAGTTGTTTAATGTCGATGTTAGTTATCCATCAGCAGGTTGAAGGCTGTTCGTGTCACTGTCTCACCGGCAGGATCAACCAGAGTATAAGGCTCAATGTTACCCTGTGGAGGCACTGATGTTTTAACCGCACGGTTCATTTGCCCAGGCGGAACGATGAAATCAGGGATAAGCACCACCCTGATTTTAACAGCAGTGGATATTGCATCATTAAACCCTCGCGCTCTCAGGTTTCGCTGGCTTAGTGAATATGGCATTCAGCGCCAGACAGATTAAGCCGAACCCCACTGGCAGCAGGAAATCGTAGCTCAGCAGTCGGTAAAGCCCGATTCCGGCTATTCCCCCTGCGAGGAAAGCCAGCAGAGTCATGCAGTGCAGTCGCAACCGTCCCAGATAGAGCGGCGCATCTTTCGGTGACGCTTTGCGCCGCAGCACCTCAAACAGCATCGCCAGCTCAATGCCGATATCGGTCGCCGTACCGGAGATATGGGTGGTGCGAACGCGGGCATTAGAGATCCGCGTGACTACCGCATTCTGCAGCCCCATCAAAAAACTCAGGCTCATGATCAACACCACGCCAGGCGAAAGCGGCGGAAAGTGATTCTCAATCACTCCGAGCGCAATTAGCGCGGTGCCCTCAATCAGAATGACAAAGGCATAGATGGTGCGGATGTTTCTGCGATGCCCGGCATTAATGGCAAGCGTTGAAAACACAGAACCCGCGATGAACAGCAGGACGATCGACAGAAAAAACAGACCAGGCCCCAGATTCGCTTTTGCCAGATGATCGGACAGCAGCGAGACGTTCCCGGTCATGTTAGCTGAAAAGAAACCGACGATCTCAAAGGCAGCGGTATTCAGTGCACCTGCGGCAGCGGCCAGTGTGCAGGCCAGTCGGGTATCAGCGCTGTTGCTGCGGGCACTTTCCGTGCTGATTAGCATGACCACCCCGTATTCAATAGAAAGCGTTATAATCCGCCGATTAGCCCTCCGCCACAAGGCACTGAATCAAACTCACCCTTCTCTGCCGCGCGTTACTCTGTACCGGGGCTCCGCGCTGCATACACAGCACGGAGTGGCCTGATTAATGCGTTGCCAGACGGAAGGTGGAAACCGACTGCGTCAGGTACTGCACCTGCTCTTCCAGCGAAGCAGAGGCCGCCGCAGACTCCTGCACCAGCGCTGAGTTCTGCTGAGTCACGCTGTCCATCTCGGTGACTGCCTGTTCAATCTGTCCGATTCCGCGACTCTGCTCATCAGACGCCGTGGAGATGTGCTCCATCAGCAGATTCACGCGACTGACTGAGGAGATAATGGCGCTCATCGCCTCGCCGGTCCGGCTGACCTGATCGGAACCGGCGTGAATGATCGAGACCGATTCTGCAATCAGCCCCTCAATCTCTTTAGCTGCGGTGGCGCTGCGCTGGGCCAGATTACGCACTTCTCCTGCCACTACCGCAAAACCACGTCCCTGCTCACCTGCACGGGCGGCTTCGACTGCCGCGTTCAGCGCCAGAATATTAGTCTGGAAGGCGATGCTGTCGATAACGGTGGTGATCTCCTCAATCTTTTTCGAACTGGCGTTAATCAGCGCCATAGAAGTCACCACTTCCTGCGAGACTTTCTCGCCGCTTTCCGCATTTTTCACCGCTTCACTGGTCAGACGGCAGGCTTCAAAAACGTTTTCAGTGTTCTGTTTCACCGTTGCGCCCAGCTGCTCCATGCTGGCCGCGGTTTCGGTCAGCGCGGCGGCCTGCTGTTCGGTTCGCGAGGCGAGATCGATGTTGCCCGCCGCAATTTCCTGCGAGGCGGTCGAGACTGAACGCGTTGAATCACGCACCTGAAGAATAATGGCGGTCAGCGCGCTGCGCATCTGCTCCAGCGAACCCATCAGAAGCTGAATTTCACTGCGTGAACCCGGTTTGACCGGCACTGTGGCATCCAGCACGCCCGCCGCAATCAGCTTGCAGTGTTCCTGTGCTTCATTGATTGGCGAAAGCACATAGCGCTTCATAAAGATGTAAATGGCGACGATGATGGCAAAAAACAGCACACCAAACAGCCCCAGCAGCGTGATGCCGGAGGTGAAGTGACTCTGTGCGTCGCTGTTCAGCTTTTTGGCATAGGTTTCATGCTGTGCCAGTACCCGATCCAGAATGATTTCATACTGACGATCGAGGCGAACCACATTAGGGATCTGACTTTTAAAGCGCACCTGATCGTGTGCCTCTGCCGCATCAATCAGCGGCTGCAGCCCCTGCTGACGATAAGCCAGATAAGCCTGGTTATAGGCGTCCGCATCCGCCTCTTCGCCCGGCAGACGCGGCGCGTTCATGTAGGCCTGGAATGCGGCATCCGCTTTGCCGGCCACGGTCCGTACGCTGTCCAGCGTGGCGGGATTGTTGGCATCGCTGCCCTCAATCTCCTTCATGTACTCCATCAGACGGACGCGCAGCGTACGGCTGTGGTTGATCGGGTCAATGACCGAGAGCACCACGCGAATCTCTTTGTTAACCGCATTCAGGGAGTGATTGCTCTGAATCAGCAGCCAGGTACTGATCGCCACGCTGGTAAGAAACAACGCCAGCAGGAAGGAAAAAATAATCAGGGAGGATTTTTTTAACGACATCACTAAGTTCCAATAATCGGGAGAATTAGTCGCTATATCGGCAGAAAGATGCGGCCCATTAGGGCTGGGCTTTTTTTAGTTACAATAAGCGGGGCGGCAGCGGGCAGAACGCCCTGGGGAACAGGTGCTAACCGCACATGGGCGGTTAGCGTCGTGACTAAGAGTGAAACAGGTTGCCGTTAAGCGACGCCCAGCGCCATTTTTACCTCGTTAGCGATCTTCTCGACCTGCGGACCGTAGATCACCTGAACGTCGTGCTCGCTGACGCGATTGACACCATTAGCCCCGGTGCTCATCAGCGTCTGGTCGATCACCTGATTCATCTCTTTGACCCGCACGCGCAGCCGGGTAAAGCAGCAATCGACATCCTCGATATTGGCCTGCCCGCCCAGCCCGCTGATAATCACCTGCGTACGCTCATCCGCTGCGACCTGTTGAGGTTTCTCATCCTCCGACTCGCGACCCGGGGTTTCAACATTCATCCGGGTGATTACCAGTCGGAACGCATAGTAGTAGATGGGCGCATAGATCACGCCCAGCGCCAGCGTCCACCACCAGTGGGTTTTCGCCCCGCCCAGCATGCCAAACACCACCAGGTCGATGACGCCGCCCTGTACGTTGCCGATCATCAGATGCAGCATCGACATCAGCATAAACGACAGGCCGGTCAGGAAAGCGTGCAGCAGGTAGAGCACCGGTGAGACAAAGATAAAGCAGAACTCCAGCGGTTCCGTAATGCCGGTGGTAAACGAGGTCAGTGCCCCCGCCATCACCAGCGCTTTGACCCGCTGTTTATGTTCGGGCCGCGCGGTGTGATAGATTGCCAGCGCCGCCGCGGGCAGGCCAAACATCATCACCGGAATCTTGCCCTGTGCCAGAAACTGTGTGGCGATGCGCAGCGTCTCATCGGGGATCGAGCCCGGATGGGTCAGCGAGGCATTGAAGATGTTCAGCGCACCGACAACCGTCTGACCATCGACCACCGCCATGCCGCCAATCGGCGTGAAGCGCACGGTTTCGTTGAGGATGTGATGCAGACCGGTGGGAATCAAAATGCGCTCAAAGGCCCCCAGCAGAAACGCGCCATACTGGCCGCTTTTACCAATCATCTGGCCTATCCATGCGATACCGTCGCCAATGGTCGGCCAGACCAGCGCCAGCAGCACGCCAACCAGCGGCAGACAGACCACGGTGACGATTGGCACAAAACGCCGTCCGCCAAAAAAGCTAATTGCCGTGGGCAACTGCTGGGTGTAGAAGCGATTGTGCAGCATCACCGTGATCAGTCCGGCTATCACCCCGCCCAGCACACTCATGTTGTAGGTAAAGACGCCGAGCATGCTGATGTATTCCGCCGAAGTCATCATGGCGGTGGTTTGATCCATTCCCGCCTGCTGCAGGGCTGCCGGGGTGGTGGTGACCGCCGTGATCCCTTTGGCCGCCAGTGTGGCGCTGATGCCGACGTTCATTACGATATAGCCGATCACCGCAGCGAAGGCGGCAGTGGGCTTTTCCGCTTTCGCCAGCCCGATAGCACTCGCCACCGCAAAGAAGACCGGCAGGTTAGCGAAGAGCGCCCCTGCGACCTTGCGAATAAAGCCAATGATTAACTGTGGCACCTGCATCTGCGCAAAGGCATCGCCGGTCACCGCCGGGTTCTGCATCGCCGCCGCCAGCCCGAGAAAAATACCGGCGGCCGCAATGACCGAAATTGGCATCATCAACGCTTTGCCAAACGCATGGATCTGGCTGGTCAGCTTTTTCATGGAGTCGCGCCCTCTCTGATAGTGAACAGCAAGTATTAGCCTGTTGTGAGAAGAACTCCCGTTATCAGCAGGTTAAAGGCGGGTAAAATCTGACCACCATCACATTTCTGGCCGATGCACGATAAACGCCAGCTATCGCACCATTATGTCAATCAATTAGACAAGGTATAAGGATAACTGCAGACTTCCTTTCACCATCAGGCTATAACCTGATAACAAACACCAAACAATAATTCCTACTATAAAAGCCTGCACTCAATATGAAATTTAAACGCCAAATCAAACCCTATCGCGCGGCTGCGGGCGGCTGGGGTTCACTGGAAGCCACTACGCGTTTCGTTCTTGACAGCAAAGCGGCCCTGAAAAATATGCGCAACCTGATGCGCATGAATAAAGCACGCGGTTTTGACTGTCCGGGCTGCGCCTGGGGTGATGACAATAAAAGTACCTTCAGCTTCTGCGAAAACGGGGCCAAAGCGGTCACCTGGGAAGCGACACGCCGCATGGTCGACACCGACTTTTTCGCTAAACACAGCGTGACCACGCTCTATACCCAGAGTGATTACTTCCTGGAGTATCAGGGACGCCTGACCCATCCGCTGCGCTACAATGCGGAAACTGACCACTATGAACCTATCAGCTGGGATGATGCGTTTGCGCTGATCGCGCAGCACATCAAGGCGATGGATCATCCGAACCAGATGGAGCTTTACACCTCCGGTCGCGCCAGCAATGAAGCCTCCTGGCTCTATCAGCTGTTTGGTCGCCTGATGGGCACCAATAACTTCCCTGACTGCTCCAACATGTGCCACGAAGCTAGCGGCACCGGTCTGAAGCGCAGTATTGGCGTCGGTAAAGGCACCATTCGTCTGGATGATTTCGATCACGCCGATGCGATTTTCGTCTTCGGTCAGAATCCCGGCACCAACCATCCGCGTATGCTGCACAGCCTGCGTCATGCTGCCGACCACGGTGCGAAGATCGTCACCTTCAATACTCTGCGCGAGCGCGGTCTGGAACGTTTTGCCGATCCGCAGAAACCGCTGGAAGTCGTCACCTCAAAAGCGGGCAACATCAGCTCCTCCTATTACCAACCGAACCTGGGCGGTGATATGGCGGCGGTGCGTGGTATGGTGAAATCCCTGCTGGAGACCCATCGCGCGCGTCTGGAAGCCAGTGAAAGTGGCCTGTTTGACCAGACCTTTATCAATGCCAAAACCAACGGCATTGAGGCCTATCTCGACGCGGTGGATAACACCAGTTGGATGCAGATTGTGGCGCAGTCTGGCCTGACGCAGGCGCAGATCCGTGAAGCTGCGGCGATCTACCAGAGCGCTGACCGGGTAATCTGTACCTGGGCGATGGGCATCACCCAGCACAAACACTCGGTCGACACGGTTCGCGAAATCACTAACCTGCAGTTGCTGTTTGGCCAGTTGGGCAAAAAAGGCGCAGGCCTCTGCCCGGTTCGCGGTCACAGCAACGTGCAGGGTAACCGCACAATGGGCATCGATGAGAAACCGGCTAAAGCCTTCCTGGACGCGCTGGGTAATCATTTCAGTTTCGAGCCACCGCGTGTAGCGGGCCACAACACCGTTGAAGCGCTGAACGCGATGCTGCGTGATGAAGTGAAAGTGCTGATCGCGCTGGGTGGCAACCTGGCCGCGGCTGCACCGGATTCACCGCGCACCGAAGAGGCGATGTCACGCTGTGGTCTGACCGTGCATATCAGCACCAAACTGAACCGCAGCCATCTGGTGCCGGGTCACGAAGGGCTGATTCTGCCGACGCTGGGCCGCACCGAGCGCGATCTGCAGGCGACCGGCAATCAGTTTATTACCGTAGAAGACTCCTTCAGCATGGTGCATGCCTCTGAAGGGATTGGTATTCCGCTGGCGGAAACGCAGCGTTCTGAGACCTGGATTGTTGCCGGTATCGCGCAGGCGGTGCTGGGTGATGAAAAAGTGAAATGGCGCGAGCTGGCCGGTGATTACAACCTGATTCGTGAGCATATCGCTGCGACGATTCCGGGCTTTGCCGACTTCAATGCCAAATGCGATATCCCGGGCGGTTTCTATCTGGGTAACGCGGCTGCCGAGTTGCGCTTCAATACGCCGAGCCAGAAAGCAGAGTTCAACGCCTCAGCGCTGCCGACCTCGCTGTTCCCGAATCTGGATCAGGAAGTGCCATTCACTCTGCAGACGCTGCGTTCACACGACCAGTACAACACCACTATTTACGGCCTCGATGACCGTTACCGTGGCGTGTTTGGTCAGCGCGAAGTGGTGTTCATTAACCCGGACGATATGGCAGACCTGGGCTTCACTGAAGGCCAGAATGTCGATATCGAGACGCTGTGGAATGATGGCATAACCCGTCGCGTCAGCGGCTTCAAACTGGTTCCCTACAATATTCCGCGCGGTAACCTTGCGGCCTATTATCCGGAAACCAACCCGCTGGTACCGCTGAACAGCTTTGGTGATGACAGTGGGACACCGACCTCAAAATCGGTGCCGGTGAAACTGGAACTGTCGTCGGCTCTGCCTGAACAGCGCATCGCCTGACAACCCTTTCACTCCCCCTTAAAAAGCCGGCTCGTCCGGCTTTTTGCCTTGCCGCGCGCCGTCGAATCGCGTAAAACTGTCAGCCGCAATCAGGCCACGAAACGTAAAAATTATGTTCCAGGATAACCCGCTGCTCGCGCAGCTGAAACAGAAGCTCCATTCGCAAACGCCTCGTGCTGAAGGCGTCGTTAAAGGCACCGAAAAAGGCTTCGGCTTTCTGGAAGTCGATGCGCAGAAAAGTTACTTCATTCCGCCTCCGCAGATGAAGAAAGTGATGCACGGCGATCGTATCACCGCCGTGATCCACAGCGATAAAGATCGCGAAAGCGCTGAGCCGGAAACCCTGGTTGAGCCGTTCCTGACCCGCTTTGTTGGCCGGGTTCAGAAGAAAGACGATCGCCTGTCGATTGTCCCGGATCATCCCCTGCTGAAAGATGCGATCCAGTGTCGCCCTGCGCGCGATGTCAGCCATGAGTTTGAGAATGGCGACTGGGCAGTGGCAGAAATGCGTCGCCATCCGTTGAAAGGCGATCGCGGCTTTTATGCCGAACTTACCGATTTTATTGTCAAAGCTGATGACCATCTTGCGCCGTGGTGGGTGACGCTGTCGCGTCATAACCTTGAGCGTGAAGCGCCCGATGTCAGCTTTGGCGAGATGATGGATGAAAATCTGACGCGTGAAGATCTGACCGCGCTGGATTTCGTCACCATCGACAGCGCCAGCACCCAGGATATGGATGATGCGCTCTTTGTGGAAGCTCAGGACGATGGCAGTCTGCGTCTGATCATCGCTATCGCCGATCCGACCGCCTATGTGGCGGAAGGCAGTCAGCTCGATAAGCTGGCGGCACAGCGTGCGTTTACCAACTACCTGCCGGGCTTTAACATCCCGATGCTGCCGCGCGAACTCTCTGATGATGTCTGCTCGCTGCGTCCGAATGTGCGCCGTCCGGCGCTGGCCTGCCGCGTCACTGTGGCAACCGATGGCACCTTAGGCGATGACGTCGAGTTCTTTGCCGCCTGGATCGAGTCCAAAGCCAAGCTGGCTTATGACGACGTCTCTGACTGGCTGGAAAACAGCGGCACCTGGCAGCCGGAGAGTGAGGCGATTGCTGAACAGATTCGTCTGCTGCACCGCCTCTGTCTGGCGCGCAGCGAGTGGCGTCAGACTCACGCGCTGGTGTTTAAAGACCGCCCGGATTACCGCTTCCTGCTGGGTGAAAAAGGTGAAGTGCTGGAAATCGTTGCAGAACCTCGCCGCATCGCCAACCGTATCGTTGAAGAGTCGATGATTCTGGCAAACGTCTGTGCGGCAAAAGTGCTGCGTGAACGTCTCGGCTTTGGTATCTACAACGTCCATGCCGGTTTTGATGCCACCAATGCTGAACAGGCCGCCGCCGTGCTGGCTAATCACGGTATTACCGTGGATGCGCAGGCGATCACCACGCTGGAAGGTTTCCGTGTGCTGCGTCGTGAGCTGGACGCCCTGCCGACCCAGTTCCTCGACAGCCGGATCCGTCGTTTCCAGACCTTCGCTGAGATCAGCACCGAGCCAGGCCCGCACTTCGGTCTGGGCCTTGAGGCTTACGCCACCTGGACTTCACCGATTCGTAAGTTCGGCGACATGATCAACCATCGTCTGCTGAAAGCGATTATTCGCGGTGAGCAGATCGCGCGTCCGGACGATGCGCTGACGGTGACGATGAGTGAGCGCCGTCGCCTGAACCGCATGGCGGAACGTGATGTCGGCGACTGGCTCTACGCCCGTTATCTGGCACCGTTCGCGGCCACCGACCGTCGCTTCAGTGCCGAGATTATCGATGTGTCGCGTGGCGGCATGCGTGTTCGCCTGGTTGAGTTTGGCGCTGTCGCCTTTATCCCGGCGCCGTTCATTCACGCGGTGCGTGATGAGATGGTCTTAAGCCAGGAAAATGGCAGCGTACAGATCAAAGGTGAAGAGGTTTACCGTGTCACTGACGTGATTGATGTCACCATCGCTGAAGTCCGCATGGAAACCCGCAGCGTTGTGGCCCGTCCCGCCGTCTGAATCACGCCCGTTTAAGTCGTCTATCTGGCGGGATAACCTGGTTATCCCGCCTGTTAACGCCCCGCTCGCGTTGCAAAAAAGTTAAATTTGTACCCCGCTTCACACTTCTCCACTGATTAACTTTCACTTACATTCCATTACATTAAGTTTAACTCGTTGTTTTCGATCGCTTTCCTCTCGGTCCTCACAAGGAGTTAGTCATGAAAAACGTCAAAACCAGTGTGATCTGGTTAGTGGTGGCGTTAATCGGCGCGGGCGCTTTCGCCATGCTGGCCCTCAGCCGCGGCGAACACGTCAATGCAGTTTGGCTGGTGATAGCCGCTGTCGCCTGTTACAGCATTGCTTATCGCTTCTACAGCCTGTTTATCGCCCGCAATATTTTCGAACTGGACGACCGCCGGATGACGCCTGCCGAGCGGCTGAGCGACGGACTGGATTATGTCCCGACCAATAAATGGGTGCTGTTTGGCCACCATTTCGCGGCTATTGCCGGTGCCGGCCCGCTGGTCGGCCCCATTCTGGCGGCGCAGATGGGCTTTCTGCCTGGCACCATCTGGATCCTGGTCGGGGTGATGCTGGCAGGTGCGGTACAGGATTTTCTGATTCTGTTTATCTCAACCCGTCGTGATGGCCGTTCACTGGGCGAGATGGCACGGCAGGAGCTGGGTGCGTTTGCCGGTGTGGTGACCATGCTCGGCGCGCTGGGCGTGATGATCATTATTCTGTCGGCGCTGGCGCTGGTGGTGGTCAAGGCGCTGGCGAACAGCCCCTGGGGCCTGTTTACCATCGCGGCCACCATTCCGATTGCGCTGTTTATGGGCGTTTACATGCGCTTTATCCGTCCAGGTAAAATCGCCGAAGTGTCACTGATTGGCTTTGTGCTGATGATGGCGGCGATTATCTATGGCGGCGACGTGGCACAGCATCCTTACTGGGGTCCCTTCTTTACCCTGAAAGGCACATCGCTGACCTGGGTGCTGGTGATCTACGGCTTTATTGCCTCCGTGCTGCCGGTCTGGCTGCTGCTGGCTCCGCGCGACTATCTTTCGACCTTCCTTAAAATCGGCGTGATTGTCGGTCTGGCGGTGGGCATCGTCTTCGCCATGCCAGAGATGAAAATGCCGGCGGTCACCAAATTTATTGACGGCACCGGCCCGGTCTTCTCCGGCGCGATGTTCCCGTTCCTGTTTATTACCATCGCCTGCGGCGCGATCTCCGGCTTCCACGCGCTGGTCTCCAGCGGCACCACGCCAAAACTGATTGAGCGGGAAAGTCATATCCGCTTTATTGGTTATGGCGCGATGCTGATGGAGTCTTTTGTGGCGATCATGGCGCTGATTTGTGCCTCGGTGCTGGATCCGGGCGTCTACTTTGCTATGAACTCACCCGCTGCGCTGATTGGCACCACGGTTGAAAGCGCCTCTCAGGTGATCAACGGCTGGGGTTTTGTCGTCACGCCAGAAATGCTGAGCGGCATCGCCCGCGACGTAGGTGAAGGCTCGATTCTCTCCCGCGCAGGTGGCGCGCCGACCTTCGCCGTGGGCATGGCCCACATCATTACCGAGATCTTTAACAGCCGGGCGATGATGGCGTTCTGGTATCACTTTGCCATCCTGTTTGAAGCGCTGTTTATCCTGACCGCCGTTGATGCTGGTACCCGCGCCTGCCGTTTTATGGTGCAGGATCTCGTTGGTACCGTGGTGCCTTCTATGGCGAACAACCGCTCCTGGCTCGGCAATATGGCAGGCACGACCGTCGCGGTCGCGGGCTGGGGCTTCTTTGTCTATCAGGGCGTGGTCGATCCGCTGGGCGGCATTAACACCCTGTGGCCACTGTTTGGTATCGGTAATCAGATGCTGGCGTCGATGGCGCTGATTCTCGGCACCGTGGTGCTGTTCAAAATGAAAAAGCAGCGTTACGCCTGGGTGACCATCCTGCCGACCATCTGGCTGTTTATCACCTCAATGACCGCAGGCTGGCAGAAAATCTTTCATGAAAAACCGGCTATTGGCTTCCTGGCACAGGCCAATAAGTTCCGTAAAGGGCTGGATGAGGGCGTGATCATCGCGCCAGCAAAAAGCGTGGCGGATATGCAGACCATCGTGTTTAGCAATCAGATTAACGCCGCGCTCTGCGCCTTCTTTATGCTGGTGGCGGTGACGATGCTGATCTCGGCATTCTTTGTCATTCGTCGTGCGCTGAACAGTACGGTGCCGACCACCAGCGAGACGCCGGTAGCAATGCGCAACAAGGAGGTGCGGCATGTCTGATGCTATCTATCAGGCCCACCTTCCACAGGGAAAGTGGCAGATTATCCGCTGCCACCCAGCTGCTCAGGCACAGCCGCAGGCGTTCAGCTGGCGCGGATTCTGGCGCGGCCTGCAGCAGTGCTTTCGCTTAATGGTCGGCGTGCAGGATTATCAAAAATATCTGCAGCATATGCGACTGCATCATCCTGAGCAGCCGCCGATGAATGAGCGGGATTTCCACCGTTACTGTCTGGATGCCCGCTTCCCCAGCCAGGCGGGTAAACTGGGCAAATGCCCCTGCTGAATAGACTCAACAGCCCCGCTCTGCCGGGGCTTTTTTGTGCCATTCTTATCTGGATGGGAAAATATATTCGGTTTGCATCTTGTGCTTGCATCAGATGATGAATACTGTTGCTAAAATAATGAGATAACGCCTGCAGAGCACTTCCCGGAGGAAGTTTCCATGACCGATGAACACGGGCAAACGTTGTTGTACACTCTTTTTGGTACAACCAGCCCTCATTGGCGTCTGACCGCGGACAGCGATGCGTTGCATTTTGCCGAAGATGAGTCGTCACAAACCAATATCGCCCTGCCGTTAACACCCGGCCAGGCCGCAATGATCCGCGCGATGCCGGTCATCACCTCAAGTATTAATCTGACCATGACTCTGCAGGGCATTGATGTGCCAATGCATTTTGTCGGACGCAAAGTGAATCAGGCCTCATGGGCCGGAACCGCCTCTGCCTGGGGCGATACATCAGCGGTCGCCCGCGACTTAACCCTGGGTCTTTCATTCGCCGAACAGGTGGTTTCTGAAGCCAATTCTGTGATCGTGATCCTCGATCAGCGCGGCAATATTCAGCGATTTAACCGCCTCAGTGAAGAATATACCGGTCTGAATGAGCATGAGGTTATTGGCCGCAACGTCTTTCAGCTGTTTATGACCAAACAGGAAGCCTCACAGTCGCGACGCAACATTGCGGGCTTCTTCCGTGACGGCAACTCTTATGAGGTTGAGCGCTGGGTTAAAACCAAAAAGGGCCAGCGACTGTTCTTGTTTCGTAATAAGTTTGTTCACAGCGGCAGTGGCAAAAATGAAATTTTCCTCATCTGTTCTGGCACAGATATCACAGAGGAGCGACGGGCCCAGGAACGCCTTCGGGTGCTGGCAAACACCGATACGGTGACCGGTTTGCCTAATCGCAACGCAATTCATCAACAGATTAGCCTGGCGCTGGAGCGAGCGGAGAGCGATCAGACCGGCGTGGTCTACCTCGATCTCGATAATTTCAAAAAAGTGAATGACGCCTACGGTCATATGTTCGGCGATCAGTTACTGCAGGCTGTCTCACTGGCGATTCTTAGCTGTCTGGGTAAAGACCAGACTCTGGGTCGTCTGGGTGGTGATGAGTTTGTGGTGCTGGCTGAGCACACCAGCCAGGCGGCGCTGGAGGCGATGTCCTCCCGCATTCTTGAGCGCCTGCGTCAGCCTTTCCGAATCGGACTGATCGAAGTTTACAGCGGCTGTTCTATCGGCATCGCCTTCGCGCCGCTGCATGGCGAGGATCGCGAAAGCCTGATTCGCAATGCGGATACCGCGATGTATCACGCCAAAGAGAACGGTCGCGGCAAATTTTGCGTCTTTGCGGCCGAGATGAATCAGCGTGTCTTTGAGTATCTGTGGCTGGACACCAACCTGCGCAAGGCGCTGGAGCTGGATCATCTGCTGGTCCATTACCAGCCGAAGATCGACAGCGATGGCCAGGTTCGCAGCGCCGAAGCCCTGGTGCGCTGGAACTCACCTGAGCGTGGTCTGGTCTCTCCCGCGGATTTCATTCCCTATGCTGAAGAGTCGGGACTGATTGTACCGCTAGGACGCTGGGTGATGCTCAATGTGCTGAAGCAGATTATCCTCTGGCGCCAGCAGGGCATTTTCCTGCGCGTCGCCGTCAACGTGTCGGCACGTCAGCTGATCGATCAAAGCATCTATACCGACCTGAAGCAGGCGCTGCACGAGGCCAATATGACCGACTGTCCGATTGATATCGAGCTGACTGAAAGCTGTCTGATTGAGAATGAAGCCGAAGCCCTGCGGTTGATGAAGCAGTTCCAGGAGCTGGGCGCACAGGTTCATCTGGATGACTTTGGTACCGGTTACTCTTCGCTTTCTCAGCTGGCGCGTGTGCCGATCAATGCGATTAAACTCGACCAAAGCTTTATCCGCGATATTAACAAGCAGCCGGTTTCACAATCGCTGGTGCGTGCTATCGTCGCCGTCGCCAAGGCGCTCGATTTGCAGGTGATTGCGGAAGGTATTGAGACTCCGGATGAAGAGAAGTTTGTCCTTAAAAGTGGTGTCGATGGGCGTCAGGGTTACTATTACGCAAAACCAATGCCCGCGGAACAATTTGGGCATTGGCTGGCTAAGCATCCTGCCCGCGTTTAACGCTGGTTCAGATTAACCCGCTTTACGCAGTGATGCGCTGTGGCGGTTCTGTAACTGGACCAGGCGTTCCATGTAAGCAATGTCTTTGGGTTCGATGGTAAACGCGTAATCGACCCAGTCTTCTGTGATATCCATCAGCTCGGCGCGTGACAATTGCAGCACGCGCTGACGCGCTTTCAGCATAGCCCGCACGCCATTGAGTTTTGGCCGTAACGTATCGATAAAGGTGCGAGTGGCACGGTAGCTGTCGCCCGGCTGGAAAACTTTATCCACCAGTCCGCGCGTCTCATACCACTCCGCACTGTGGGACTCCCCTTCACAGATCAACTCCTCAGCCAGTTTCATGCCGGAACGACGCGCCACCAGCGAGTAGCCGCCCATGCCGGGAAACAGGTTAAAGGCGATTTCCGGGAAGCCCATCCGCGCATTGTTCTGCGCCAGAATGAAATGATGCGCAAGCGCCGCTTCGAATCCGCCGCCTAACGCACTGCCCTCAATCATCGCCAGCGTCACCGCGCCGGTATCAAAACCGCGTGCTGCCGAATGGATGCAGTCAACGCAGGCACGGGCATAGGCCCGCAGTGCCTCACGGCGGTTATTGCGAATGCACTCAACGAAGAAGCGTAAATCACCACCGGCGTTGAACATCTGCGGCACCAGTGAACCGGTGACCCAGAAATCGATTGGCAGACCAGAACGCTGAGCGGCATAGCTCAGGTTCATGATCTCCTCAATCAGCTCATGGTTGAAGCTAGGACGGGGTTGGGCACGCAACATCATCCACATGGTACGACGCCCTTCTTCGTAATAGGCGACTAACTGCGTGGTGTTGCCGACTTCGGTAAATAATCTGCACGTTGCTTGGTTAATAACTGTCATTGTCTCATCCTCTGTTTATATTTTGATGCGTAAAATACGCCACATCAGCGTAATGCAGAGTGAGGCCAGACCAAATGAGAGATTGATTTACAACACAAAATCCAGAGTGATCCCCGACTCGCGCGCCGGGGATTGATTAGGTAGGTTACTTAATAGCGGCACGCTGCCCGACGGCAACATGAAGACGCTTAAGACGTTTTGAATAGATGGCGGTAATGATTGGCACCAGAACAGAGGTCACAATGACAGAAGTCGCAACCAGCGCCGTTGCCGCAGGAGCCATCGGTTTAAACTGCGGCAGCATTTCGGCAATCAGCACCGGTGTGGCAACCGCCGCGCCAGCCGTACTGGATGCCGCGATGCCAGCCGTGCCATCCCCGCCGCCAATCAGCCGATCGGCCAGAATAAGCGGGATACCGGTAATGATAATCACGGCCACGCCGAGCATGATGCCCAGCAGTCCGGTTTCCGCAATCACGCCCAGGTTAATGGTGTTACCCAGGGCAAAGGCGAAGAACGGGATCAGCGTATGTACAGCTTTACCGAAGAACTCGCGCAGCTCCGGATCAAGATTCCCTAATGCAAATCCCACCACAAACGGCAGGACAGCGCCGACAAACACATGCGGCTCAAATGAAGCGATACCGGCGGTACCCAGGATAACCATGGTCATTAATGGCCCGGACTCCAGCGACATCAGTACAAAGGCGCCCGCTTCCTCTTTAGAACCGTACTGCTGCATGATTGAGGCATAGAGGCCGCCATTAGTCATATCCATCGCGGCCACCAGCGCAAGCGTCGATAAACCGGCGAACATCCCCACTTCTACACCATTCTCCGGCATCACGCGTGAGGCGATGGCGGCCACTACCCATGCCACGGCAATTTTGGTGAGCACCAGCGTGCCCGATTTACGCAGCACCGTTCCGGTCGCGCTGAGCTTAATCGACGCGCCCATACAGAAGAACCAGACGGCCAGAATCGGCACCGTGCCGGTCATCAGACCGTTGGTGAACGAACCGAAGTATTTGCCGGCTCCGGGAGAGAACGTATGACAGAGTGCGCCGATAAACAGCGGAATGAGCATCATGCCGCCCGGAATTTTGTCTATAGCCCGTTTGATGTGCATATGGGTGTCACCTTTGCTATGCCTGTGTTAGAGCGGGAAGTGCCCGAAGGCGATGCAAGCAAAGTAGTGACCTGGTGTGACTAAAACAGTGATCCCCTCGATAAAATGAAACGATGTTTTACTTTTTTTGATCTTTTGTTTTGATAAATATGATAGGGATCGCCATACCAGTCTCAAAAGAGACTAAAAAAACGGGACGCCATAGCGTCCCTTTCGTTATTTTTGCCCGTACCAGGCATTCTCGCCATGCTTTCGCAGATAATGCAGGTCAAGCAGCGTCTGGTTAATCGGCGGCAGGTCAGGCGTCAACTGCTGGCTGAACAGGCCCATGTACGCCACCTCCTCCAGCACCACCGCACTGTGTACGGCAGCGTGGGCATCTTTGCCCCAGGCAAACGGACCATGTGAGTTGACCAGCACCCCAGGAATTGCTGAGGGTGACAATCCGCGCTGCGCGAAGGTCTCGATAATCACTTCGCCAGTGTTCCACTCGTATTCGTGCTGAATCTCTTCGTTGCGCATCGCGCGGCTGCAGGGGATCTCGCCATAGAAATCGTCGGCGTGGGTGGTTCCCCAGGCCGGAATCGGTCGTCCTGCCTGTGCCCAGATGGTCGCATGACGCGAATGGGTATGGACAATGCCACCGACTTCCGGCCAGGCGAGATAGAGCGCACGGTGCGTCGCCGTGTCCGATGAAGGGCGTTTATCCCCTTCCACCACATTGCCACTCGCCAGATCGACGACGACCATGTCGTCACGCTTCATCACCTCATAGCGCACGCCGGAAGGTTTAATCACCAACAAACCCTGTTCGCGATCAATAGCGCTGACATTGCCCCAGGTGAAGGTCACCAGGTTGTATTTAGGTAGATCCAGATTCGCTTCCAGAACCTGTTGTTTAAGGTGTTCCAGCATGCCTTTTCTCCTGCTGACAATCGTCCCTGAATTTTGCGGAGTCGGACGCCAAAGGGTTATGGAGCAAATGGCTATAAACGCAGAAGGAATGGCTGTGAATGCAAAAATGTGTCGTGATTTCAGAATTTTCTATCTTCGGAATTATTGCAGAACGCTTAGAATCCCCTCAGGCAATGTGTGGACCTGTTCTGCTGGGTCGGCATTGTGACTCACCCGCTACAAACGGTTTGTCCATGGTGATCACATTTCTATGCCGTCACGGATGCGGCAATGATGCGACACAAGCGGGCTGAGGAAATATCGGAGCTATACTAAGAGTGTTGCCTCTGTGAGCACATCAAAGGAGAAGGGTATGACAATAACAATGAAACGAATCACTGCCGTTGTACTGGCGACCACGTTAGCTGTTGCACTGAGCGGCTGTTCTAACTGGTCCAAGCGTGACCGCAACACCGCCATCGGCGCGGGCGCGGGTGCGATTGGGGGTTCAGTATTGACCAATGGTAGCGCACTCGGCACAGTCGGTGGCGCCGCTGTCGGTGGTATTATCGGTCATCAGGTCCACTAAGGACCTTATTAAAAGAATAGTCGGCTACGCTAAGCATCTACATGACAATCGGGCTACTCGGGTAGCCCGATTTTTTATTCAGCCGCCCGCCAGTTTTACCTTCATGCCTTTGGCTTCCAGCAGACTTTTCAGTAAATCGCGTTTATCACCCTGAATTTCGATCACGCCCTCTTTTACCGAACCGCCACAGCCGCACTTCTTTTTCAGTTCAGCCGCCAGCAGCGTGAGTGCCGCATCATCCAGGTCGATGCCGGTGATCAGGCAGACGCCTTTGCCTTTACGTCCGCTGGTCTGACGCTGGATGCGCACAATGCCATCCCCTTTTGGCCGTTCCGCTTTGGTCTCCGGCTGGGTAATGCGTCCGCTGTCGGTGGAGTAAACGAGTCGATTATCATCTGCCATTATTGTGTCTCCAGACTGTCCAGGATTGCCTGCAGGGTGGCAGCGGGATCGGCAGATTGGGTGATCGGACGCCCGATGACCATGTAGTCCACGCCCGCCTGCTTTGCCTGCTGGGGAGTCATGATGCGACGCTGATCGCCTGCATCACTGCCAGTCGGGCGAATCCCCGGCGTGACCAGCGCAAAGTCCTGCCCCAGAACCTGTTTGAAGTGAACCGCTTCATGCGCGGAACAGACCACTCCATCCAGCCCACACGACTGTGTCAGCTTCGCCAGCCGCTCTGCCTGTTCAGCTGGAGAAAGCGTGATTCCCAGCCCTTTGAGATCGTCTGCATCCATGCTGGTCAGTACAGTCACCGCAATCAGCAGCGGTGCATCTTTAC
Organism: Pantoea sp. RCC30.1; assembly: GCF_058148845.1. NCBI lineage: Bacteria > Pseudomonadati > Pseudomonadota > Gammaproteobacteria > Enterobacterales > Erwiniaceae > Pantoea > Pantoea sp. RCC30.1. The sequence continues at coordinate 256,853 of NZ_JBXUHX010000002.1, forward strand.
CCAGGGGAAGCAGCGCCTCACGCGCCGCATTCATCATGCGCGCCCCGCCACTGGCATGGACATTGACCATCCAGACACCCAGATCGGCAGCGGCCGCCACGGCGTGTGCGGTGGTATTGGGAATATCGTGGAATTTCAGATCGAGGAAAACTTCAAAGCCGCGCTGCTGCAGTGTTTTAACCAGAGAAGGGCCAAACAGCGTAAACATCTCTTTGCCCACTTTCAGACGGCAACTGCGGGGATCGATCTGGTCGACGAAACGCAGGGCGCTGTCGAGGTTATGATAATCCAGCGCGACCAGAATCGGCGAAGCGGTCACGTTGTGGAGTGAAGGCATGACATTTCCTCTGCAGTTGGCACCCGCAGGCGCAATAGACAAACGGCAAGCATTCTACCTGCGGTGTCTGACCATCACAATCGCCATTGCTCCTCTGCCTGGCAATTTTTGCACGGCTGCTGAGGGCTGTAATATAATTATATACATAGTATGTTGTAACTATAATGGGCGCTGTCGATAAGTCTGAAACGGCCTTTTTACTGGCCGTCGAGACCGCGAATAGGTTTAACGGATGACCAGGTGCGGCAGGATGGGCAGTGCCAGTAGAGTGCGTGAGCGGTAAAACCACACTTCTGGCAGCGATAGCGCGGCTTAGTACGGATCTGTTCGCCAACCATATCACGCAGCACCATAAGGCTATCTTTAGCGCGGCCCTCTTCCGCTTCGTGCAGGTTTAAATCCATCAGGCGATGGAACACGCGCATTGTCGGATGCCGCTGCAGCTGACGGCTGATGTAGTTCTGCGCCGCTTCAGCACCCTGCTGCTGCTCAAGAATGTCTGACAGATAGAGTTCTGCTGCCGCGCCGGTGTTCTCTTCCACGCAGCGCTGCAGGAAGTCAGCCCAGGCTTCTGGTTGATTGAGGCGCTGGAAACAGGTTTCCAGCATGCCCAGCGTTTCACTGACCAGCTCTTTATCCTGATCCAGCACACGTTGAAGATGACCAACGGCTTTGGCGAAATCCTCTTTCTCCATCAGAATTCGGCCCATCATGATAGAGATGCGTGCGCTATTGCGATCGGCCGCCTCCCCTTTCTTCAGCAGGCTCATCGCACGATCCAGGTCATCGCTGCTCATTGCCTGTAACGCCAGTTCGCAGTAGAAGTGGGCGATTTCGCCTTTCTGCTTCTCTTTGCCGAGCTTAACCAGTCGTTCTGCAACCTCAATCGCCTGCTGCCAGTCGCTGGTTGCCTGATGGATCAGCAGCAACTGCTGCAGCGCGCCCACCCGAAAGTCAGTTTCGTCGGTTAGCTGCTTGAACATATCTTCGGCGCGGTCATATAAGCCCGCCGCCATATAGTCGCGACCGAGTTGCTGCACGGCGAGCAGACGTTGCTCGTAGCTCAGGGAAGCACTTTCCATTAATGCCTGATGGATGCGGATGGCGCGGTCAACTTCCCCGCGGGACCGGAACAGGTTACCCAGCGTCAGGTGCGCTTCAACCGTGCCGCTGTCCTCTTTCAGCATATCGAGGAACAGGTCGACCGCTTTGTCCTGCTGATTTGATAGCAGGAAGTTTACGCCAGCGACATACTCACGAGAGAGTCGGTTGGCTTCCTGTTGCTTGTCCTGATGCGCACTGCGACGGCCCATATACCAGCCATACGCAGCCGCCACCGGCAGTAACAGAAACAGCAATTCATGCATCGGGGATTATTCCCGGCCAGCCGGAGAAGAGGGCGTGGTCGCCAGAGCGGTGCTCTGCTCGATTTGAGTCTGCATACGCTTAATTTTCCGGTTGGCATTCGCCAGGGAGACGCGGGTCCGTAACCAGAACAGACCGCAGATGATCCAGCCAAGCACGAAACCTGCGCCAAACAGTGATGCCAGTAAGGTCGAGATGCTGAACTCACCCTGCGCCAGCAGATAGTTAAAAGTAATGACCTGATCGTTGTGCGCACCCAGGGTGACGGAAATAATGAAAATGACCAGTACCACTAAAAAAATCAGCAAATATTTCACAGTGTATCCTGTTGTGAGGTTGTCAGGTAGAATTATGCCAAAACTCCAGCAAAAATGCTGCTCCCAGCAGCATCGGGCGAGTCGCTTTTGCGCAGGCCTGCCTAATAATATGGGGTCTTAAGGGTGAATTACAATCAGGGCTCCCGCTGCGCCACCTCTTTTTGCTCTTCCGGCGGAAGCGTCAGCGGGCCACAGAAACGCTGTGCCAGCCAGGTGGCAACGGTGACCAGTATCCAGGAAAGTACAGTTGCCATTGCCAGATCGCGCGGCCAGTGCATGCCCAGCAGCAGACGGCTCGCCATCACGCCAGTGGCCCACAGGAAAATCACCACCACGGTTTTATAGTGACGACGCGGCCAGAGCAGACCCAATGCCAGCAGCGCCCAGCTGGCGGCAAACATTGTATGGCCTGATGGAAAAGCAAAACCGGTTTCAAACGCCCAGTGCCGTTTCAGCCAGCCTGGGATCTGCGTCTCATCGGCAATCAGCGAGGTCACCATCTCGCCACGCTGTTTGCGTTTGAGTTCGTAGAAGGTCTTATCATCCAGCCCGTGATGCTGTTCCAGCCAGATCACATAGGGACGCGGCTCCTGAACCTGCTCTTTGATAAAGGATTTGGTGTATTGCCCGGCCAGAATCGTCGCGTTCATGATCAGCAGCAGCAGAATGGCGGGCTTCAGGCGAAAGCGCAGGCACCAGAGCATCCAGGCACTCAGCAGCACGCTGGTGACAATGCCCCACGGGTTGGTGACGGTTTCGGTCATCCAGAAGAGACCTTTCAGCACCGCATTGCTTTCACCCGGCTGCCAGCGCCAGCCGGTAAGCCAGACGGCAACTGGCATGATCAGCAGCAGCAGCATTCCGAAGGTGGTTCGACGCGAAATCTTAAACATCCTCTTCCCTTATCCCGGTGTTAAAAGACAACAATTGCATAACTTTAGCTTAAAAAAGAATAACATAACCGTTGCCGATTGGATAATTGTGCTTTATCACTGCAATTGGTATCAGAGATTACCAGCCCGCTTGCGGGTTGTGGCACAATATTGCACGTTTGTCGGGCCACACCGGCCTGTGCACTATCATGATGATAGTGCATCCTCTGAAGGTTCTGGAGAGTCACATGCAGCTTAAACGGGTGGCAGAAGCCAAACTGCCCACGCCATGGGGAGATTTCCTGATGGTTGGTTTTGAAGAACTGGCAACCGGACATGACCACGTTGCACTGGTCTTTGGTGATATTAACGATAACGAGCCGGTACTGGCACGCGTTCACTCCGAATGCCTGACCGGCGATGCACTCTTCAGCCTGCGTTGCGACTGTGGTTTTCAGCTGGAAGCCGCACTCAATGCCATCGCGGAAGAGGGTCGCGGCGTGCTGCTTTATCACCGTCAGGAAGGCCGTAATATTGGCCTGCTGAATAAGATCCGCGCCTATGCGTTGCAGGACAAAGGTTATGACACCGTAGAAGCGAACCATCAGCTGGGCTTTGCCGCCGATGAGCGCGACTTCACCCTGTGCGCCGATATGTTCAAACTGCTGGGCGTTAATGAAGTGCGTCTGCTGACCAATAACCCACGCAAAGTGGAGATCCTGAGCGAAGCCGGGATCAACATTCTTGAGCGTGTGCCGCTGGTCGTGGGACGTAACCCAAAGAATGCGCACTATCTGGATACGAAAGCGGAAAAGATGGGGCATCTGCTGCCGAAGTCATAAATGAAAAAGCCGGGTCTCCCCGGCTTTTTGTCAGTCCAGCATATTGCGGATAACGTAGTGCAGGATGCCGTCATTGCGGTAATAGGTCAGCTCATTACCGGTATCAATGCGACAGCGGGTATCCAGCTCTTCCTTACTGCCGTCAGCACGGGTCAGCGTTACTTTCACGCTGCAGCCTGGCGTCAATGCCTGAAGATTCTCCACATCGATACGCTCTTCACCGGTCAATCCCAGGGTTTTGCGGGTTACGCCCTGCGGGAATTCCAGCGGCAGAATCCCCATCCCGATCAGGTTCGAGCGGTGAATTCGCTCAAAAGACTCCGCAATCACGACCCGGACACCCTGCAGCCGGGGTCCTTTAGCCGCCCAGTCGCGACTTGAACCAGAGCCATACTCAAGACCGGCAATCACCGCCAGTGGCACGCCTTCCGCCTGATACTTCATCGCCGCGTCATAGATGGCCAGCTGTTCGCCACTCGGATAGTGGCGGGTGTAACCGCCCTCCACGCCCGGCACCATCTCATTGCGGATACGGATGTTGGCGAACGTACCGCGCATCATCACTTCATGGTTACCGCGACGGGAACCATAGGAGTTAAAGTCGTTGCGCTCAACGCCGTGTGACAGCAGATAACGCCCGGCCGGACTTTCCGCCTTAATGCTGCCCGCTGGCGAAATATGGTCAGTGGTGACGGAGTCGCCCAGCAAGGCAAGCACCCGCGCACCGCGAATATCCTGCACCGGCTTAGGCTCTTTCTCCATATCATCAAAGAATGGCGACAGACGGATGTAGGTCGAGCCCTCATCCCAGTCGTAAGTTGCCGCTTCACTGACCTTAATCTCCTGCCACTCGGGCGTGCCATCGAAGACTTCGGCGTACTCTTTGTGGAACATGTCGCTGGTGACCTGCTGCACGGCTGTGGCGATCTCTTCCGGCGACGGCCAGATATCTTTCAGATAAACCGGCTGGCCCTGGCGATCGTGGCCCAGCGGCTCCGTCTGCAGGTTGATCTTCATGTTACCGGCCAGCGCATAGGCCACCACCAGCGGTGGTGACGCCAGCCAGTTGGTTTTAATCAGCGGATGAATACGACCTTCAAAGTTACGGTTGCCGGACAGCACAGCCCCTACCGTCAGATCGCCCGCTTTAATCGCAGACTCAATCTCATCTTTCAGCGGGCCGGAGTTACCAATACAGGTAGTGCAGCCATAACCGACCAGGTTAAAGCCCAGCGCGTCGAGATACGAGGTCAGTTGCGCGACGGCCAGATAATCGGAAACCACCTTAGAACCTGGCGCCAGTGAAGCTTTAACCCACGGCTGGCGTTTCAGACCACGCTCGACCGCTTTCTTCGCCAGTAAGCCAGCCGCCATCAGAACGCTGGGATTAGAGGTGTTGGTACAGGAGGTAATCGCACTGATCACGACCGCGCCATCGGTCAGCGTATGAGTCAGTCCGGTATCGCTGTCGGTATATTCGACATTTTTATGCGCTTTCTGCGCCTGATTCACTTCCAGCTCATTGCTGGCATCAAACGCAGCCGGCACATCGCCCAGTGATACCCGATCCTGCGGACGTTTTGGTCCGGCGAGGCTTGACTCCACTTCGTTCATATCCAGCGCCAGGGTACTGGTAAAGCGCGGCTCATCGCCCGGATTGCGCCACAGACCTTGCGCTTTGGCATAGGCTTCCACTAAGGCGACCTGTTCGGCATCGCGGCCGGTCAGTGTCATGTAGCTCAGGGTGACGTCATCAACCGGGAAGAAACCGCAGGTCGCGCCATATTCCGGTGCCATGTTGGCGATGGTCGCGCGGTCTGCCAGCGGCAGATCGGCCAGGCCATCACCGTAAAACTCAACGAATTTGCCCACAACACCATGTTTACGCAGCATCTGGGTGACGGTCAGCACCAGGTCGGTAGCAGTAATCCCTGGCTTTAGTTTGCCAGTGAGTTTGAAACCCACCACATCGGGGATCAGCATGGAGACAGGCTGACCGAGCATGGCGGCTTCGGCTTCGATTCCCCCTACTCCCCATCCCAGCACGCCCAGCGCGTTGATCATGGTGGTGTGGGAGTCCGTGCCGACCAGCGTATCGGGCCAGGCATACTCTTCACCGTTAACTGTTTCATGCCAGATCGCTTTGCCGAGATACTCGAGGTTCACCTGATGGCAGATGCCGGTTCCCGGCGGCACGACGCGGAATTTATCAAACGCTTTCTGGCCCCAGCGCAGGAAGACGTAGCGCTCATGGTTACGCTCCATCTCCAGCCGGACGTTTTCTTCAAAGGCGTCATCGTCGCCAAAATGATCAACCGTGACCGAGTGATCGATAACCAGATCGACGGGCGATAACGGATTTACTTTGGCCACATCGCCACCCAGGCGATTCACCGCTTCGCGCATCGCCGCCAGGTCAACCACGGCGGGTACGCCGGTAAAATCCTGCATTAATACGCGGGCGGGACGATAGGCGATTTCACGATCGGCGTGGGCATCTTTTTGCCAGTCAACCAGCGCCTGAATGTCCTCTGCAGTAACGGAGTCACCATCCTGCCAGCGCAGTAAATTTTCCAGCAAAACTTTGAGAGATTTGGGCAGGCTATCGATATTGCCGAGTTGTTGAGCAGCGCGGGGAAGACTGAAGATGTGATATTTATTGGTGTCGACCTGCAGTATTTCCTGACTTTGCTCGCGTAGGGTAGACGACATAGCTCCTCCTTTTCATTCATGGTCTTAAACCTTAGAGAGACAAAGGTTTATGTTAAAGATAGACCACAAATTCGTTAACGTTTTGATTACAACACAAATTGCTACAATCGCGCATAAACGAAAATGCCCCGTGAAGTCACGAGGCATCATAAAAAAGGTGATTTTAATTCAAATTAGAGCGTTATCCACACCGCCGCAGACCAGAACGCAAAGGAGAAAGCATACGCGCTGAGCCAGGACATTTTTATCATATTCATTTGGTTCACTCCTTCGCCGGAATCGGGCGTAAAAGTTTTTGCGGTCACCCTATCTGAAAAGGCGACACCCTTTGGTCGTACAGGATGTGGAAAGGGGCATTTAAAAAAGCCCGCCGGAAACTCCGGTAATAAAAGAACAGTCACTAACCGCTGGTATGAAAACGTTATTTATTTATAGGGTCCAGAAATGACTCAATAAAAAGTCTCTGGTTATCACTCAAATCCCATGACTCGGGGATAGACACTTTCTCGTCCTTTGCAAGTGGTTCTTTTCCTTTGCAGGTAACCGGCTTGTGCTGACGTGAGGTCAGGGAACGTTTATGGCTGAGTGTGTTTGCCCACATGGCTTTAGCCCCAGATACGCCAGATCATTAACGCTACAACCACCCAGAACAGCGCAGAGGCAGCGAATACAGTTAACCAGGCATTGCGACGAGTGTTGCCAGTACGCTCAACCTTGGTGCTTTTTGCCGGGAAACCCGGTTGTACAGTCAGTCGTGTATTCATAGTTTTTGATAATCACTCTCAACAAAATGATTGATAACATCGATTAAGATTTAGGAGTAATCCTAAACGCGTTAAGGCCAAAAATCCAGTTATTTTTATTGAGTAAAACGATTAACGGTATTAATCAATAGACTTCAGTAACGTTAGAAATCATTAACTCCGGAACAAATATTTATTTAAACAGACAGCTAAAAAATTTGAGTTAATTTAAAAACAGATCCACTTAAAACTATAGGTAACACTTAAGAACCTTATTTTTACTGGCTTCCCACGTTGGCTCTTAACTGGAGTATGGGAATTATCCTGGCTAGCCGCAAAGTGACATAGTTAAAAATGTGTTGTAATTCGCATTTAAGAAAGCCCGATGGGGAAACATGTGATCAATGTTTCATTTACAAAAAAATCATAAAAACTTTTGAGTCTCTTTTGGCGCTAAAGCCTGGAGACAAAAAAGGCTGCACCGGGCAGCCTTAAGTGTAAGTGAGAAGCGTAAACTCTATTTAAACGGCAGTTTGATATCTTTAAACATCGCCTCAATGTCTTCATTAGAGCGCAACGCCACCGCGGTATCCACCACGTCGCGCGTCAGGTGTGGCGCAAAACGTTGGATAAAATCATACATATAGCTGCGCAGGAAGGTGCTGCGGCGGAAGCCAATCTTGGTGGTGCTGTTGGTAAAGATGTCGGCGGCTTCTATGCGAATCAGGTCAGGATCGGCCACCGGATCCACCGCCATGCTGGCGATAACACCCACGCCCAGACCTAACCGGACATAAGTTTTGATAACGTCGGCGTCGGTAGCGGTGAAAACAATACGTGGCGTTAATCCTGCCCGGTTGAAGGCCGTATCCAGTTCTGAACGCCCGGTAAAGCCAAAGGTGTAAGTCACCAGCGGATATTCAGCCAGCTCCTGGATAGTCACCTGCCCTTTCCCCGCCAGCGGATGATCAGCCGTGACGACAATCGCCCGGTTCCAGTGGTAGCACGGCAGCATGATTAAATCGTCATAGAGATGCAGCGCTTCGGTGGCAATCGCAAAATCCGCATTGCCCTTGGAGACCGCTTCGGCGATTTGAGTCGGAGAACCCTGATGCATGTGCAAAGAGACGCGAGGATAGCGTTCAATAAAGCCTTTGATCACCCCTGGCAGCGCATAGCGTGCCTGGGTGTGCGTGGTTGCGACATAGAGCGAGCCTTTATCCGGCCAGGTGTGCTCACCGGCCACTGATTTGATCGCATCCACTTTGGAGAGAACTTCACGCGCTATACGGATGATCTCTTCCCCTGCAGGTGTGACCTGGGTGAGATGTTTACCGCTGCGGGCAAAGATTTGCACGCCCAGTTCATCTTCCAGCATACGCACTTGTTTACTGATGCCGGGTTGAGAGGTGTAGAGACCTTCCGCCGTCGAAGAGACGTTGAGATTGTGATTGACCACTTCAACGATATAGCGCAACTGCTGTAATTTCATATCTATTCCATCCCGGTAAGTTACAGAGTCGCATCCCCGGTTGACGTATAGTCGCGAGGGTAAAGAGATGCTATGCATCAGGAAAGGTCGGAAATGCTATAACAACTATATCAGTTTAAGTGAGAGAGTAGAACGGATTGATATAAGGCTCAGAAAAAGGCCAGCGAGCGCTGGCCTGTATGTCACTGACGAAACCGTAATAGCGCAAAAAAGGCCAGCAAACGCTGGCCTGTAGGGATTACTTCTTCGCGACCTGCCATTTGCCATCTATATAGAAGGCGGACCAGCCCGTTGCCTTGCCCTCTTTTTCAGAGGAGACATATTGCTGTTTGGTCTTCCGGCTGAAGCGCACCATCGCTTTGTTGCCTTCCGGATCGGCTGCTGGCGCGTCAGCCAGGTATTTCAGCTTCTCAGGCAGACGATCCCTGAAACGCTGAAGCTCTTCCACCAGCGGCGCACGCGTTTCGCGTGATTTAGGGAAGGTGTTGGCCGCGAGGAAAACACCCGCTGCGCCGTCACGCAACACGAAGTAAGCATCTGACTTCTCACACGCCAGTTCTGGCAGTGGAACCGGATCTTCTTTTGGCGGTGCGACTTCACCACTACGCAGTATTTTGCGGGTGTTTTTGCACTCTTCGTTGGTACACGCCATGTATTTACCAAAGCGTCCCATCTTCAGGTGCATTTCAGAACCACACTTCTCGCACTCCACTATCGGGCCGTCATAGCCTTTGATGCGGAATTCGCCCTTCTCGATTTCGTAACCATCACATTCCGGGTTATTACCACAGACATGCAGTTTACGTTCGTTGTCGATCAGATAGCTGTCCATGGCCGTGCCACACTTCTGGCAGCGACGACGGGCACGCAGGGCGTTGGTCTCAGCATCATCCCCTTCCAGAATATTGAGGACTTCATTTTCCGGAATCAGGTTGATGGTCTGTTTGCAGCGCTCTTTAGGTGGCAGCGCATAGCCGGAACAGCCCAGGAAGACGCCGGTACTGGCGGTACGAATCCCCATCTGACGGCTACAGGTCGGACACTCAATGGAGGTCAGCACCATCTGGTTCGGCTGCATACCGCCCTCTTCAGGATCTTTCTCAGCCAGTTCAAGCTGCTGAGTAAAGTCGGTGAAGAAGTGGTCGAGCACCGCTTTCCATTGCGCTTCGTTGTTGGCAACCTGGTCGAGGCTACTCTCCATGCGGGCGGTGAAATCATAGTTCATCAGTTCGCGGAAGTTCTCTTCCAGACGATCGGTGACGATTTCACCCATTTTTTCCGCATAGAAACGGCGGTTTTCCACCCGCACGTAGCCACGATCCTGAATGGTCGAGGTGATGGCAGCATAGGTCGATGGACGGCCAATGCCGCGCTTCTCCAGCTCACGCACCAGTGACGCTTCGCTGAAGCGCGCCGGTGGTTTGGTGAAGTGCTGGCCAGGCAGTAACTGTTGCAGGTCCAGAACATCACCCACCGTTACCGCAGGCAGCGTACGATCTTCATCATTCTTACGCAGCGCTGGCATCACTTTCGTCCAGCCGTCGAACCGCAGAATGCGGCCTTTCGCTTTGAGTTTAAATTCACCCGCCGCCGCAGTAATGGTGCTGGAGTCATATTTGGCCGGTGTCATCTGACAGGCCACAAACTGACGCCAGATCAGCTGATAGAGTTTCTGCGCATCCGCTTCCATATCTTTCAGTTGTTCAGCCAAAACCTCCACATCAGAAGGACGAATCGCTTCGTGCGCTTCCTGGGAGTTCTCTTTGCTGGCGTAGGTAATGGCAGTTTCAGGCAGATACTTTTTACCGAAATTGCTTTCGATATAGCCACGCGCCATCGCCACCGCATCCTGACTCAGGTTGGTCGAATCGGTACGCATGTAAGTGATGTGACCCGCTTCGTACAGGCGCTGGGCCATCATCATGGTCTTCTTGACGCCAAAGCCTAGACGGGTGCTGGCAGCCTGCTGCAGCGTCGAAGTGATATAAGGCGCGCCCGGCTTGCTGCTGGTCGGCTTATCTTCACGATCGACGATCTCATAGCGTGCTTTTTCCAGCAGCGCGACGGCGGCATAAGTCTCGTCGCGGTTGACCGGACGGAAGGCTTTATCGCCTTTGTGCGTTACGTCCATCGACAGCTCATCGCCTTTCGGCGTGGTCAGCGCGGCATTAACTTCCCAGTACTCTTCGGGAACAAAGGCTTTGATCTCACGTTCACGTTCCACCACCAGGCGAACGGCAACGGATTGCACCCGGCCGGCAGAGAGACCACGGGCGATCTTCTTCCACAGCAGTGGCGAGACCATGTAGCCCACCACGCGGTCCATGAAACGACGCGCCTGCTGAGCATTCACCCGATCAATATTCAGTTCGCCCGGCTTTTCAAACGCCTGACGAATCGCATTTTTGGTAATTTCGTTAAAGACCACGCGGCTGAAGCGTGAGTCGTCACCACCGATCACTTCCCGCAGGTGCCAGGCAATGGCTTCCCCTTCGCGGTCAAGGTCGGTTGCGAGATAGATGTGGTCAGCATTGGCGGCTAACGCCTTCAGTTCCGCAACGACTTTCTCTTTGCCGGGCAGAATCTGATAATTCGCTTCCCAGCCGTGATAAGGGTCAACACCCATGCGGCTAACGAGTGCGGCTTTCTCATCTTTTTTAACTTTTTTGACTTTCTTGTCAGTCGCAGCGTCTTTGGCTTTCTTTTCAGTCGAGGCGTCAGCACTCTTCTTCGCGGTTGAACCACTGGTCGGCAGATCCCGGATATGACCAACGCTGGATTTAACCACGTAGTCACTGCCCAGGTATTTATTGATTGTTTTAGCCTTTGCCGGGGACTCAACAATAACGAGTGCTTTACCCATATTTACCTTTACCTAATGAAAACATCCTGCTTAACGGGAGAGGATTGGATGCCCAAAAACCCATTGGGTTCAATATTGCTGCGCCTGTTTAACATTTCAAGGCGGAGGGGTCAATCTCAGATCAGACGATATGGCGTTATGCAACTACATGATAAAACATGCTTTTTCAATCTGAACTCTTCGCACATCCCGGTGCAAAATCCCTGAAATCGGAATCGCCCACACTCTACCTGATAAAATCTGTTACGCAACTTAATTAGCACTCAGCCCGAACTTACGCCAGGTTTTCATCGTTCAGACCGATTTGTCACGCCGCCTGACTGGACAGTAATATAGAAGGAATCAGGATGCTGTGAAAAAGGAGTGAATAGATGCAAAGATCGACTGAAGCTATTTCCCGCCAGACATTGCTGGAAAAGGCCAATGCGCTGATCAAAGAACATGATGATTATTTGGCGGGCATGCAGGCGGATGAGGTGATTCAGCAAGGGGATGTGCTGGTATTTCGCGGACCGTTTTTTCTCGATGCAGAGGGATTGCCAACCGCGAAAACCACAGCGGTGTTTAACGTCTTTAAATACCTTGCCGTGGTGCTGTCGCCGCTCTACCACCTGGAATAAAAAACCCGGCACGGGCCGGGTTTCGCATCAGAGCAGTGGCTTCTCGCCGCGCTGCCAGAGTTTCAGCAGCAGGCCCTCTGCCACCGAACCGGCGCTCTGGGTAAAGCGGTCCATCATTTTGCGGCGGCGGGCGTAATGCACGCCGAGCACGTTGAACTGATCCATCTGACGGATGATCAGATCATCGCTGGTGCCGATTTCGTCAATAAGACCCAGATCCAGCGCCTGTCGGCCATACCAGTGTTCACCGGTTGCCACCCGGTCAATATCGAGCGTCGGGCGCATCTGGTGAACAAACTGCTTGAATAGCAGGTGCGTTTCGTCGAGATCTTCCTGGAATTTCTCACGTCCCTCTTCGGTGTTCTCACCAAACAGCGTCAGCGTGCGCTTGTACTGCCCTGCAGTATGCAGCTCAACATCGATATCGTTACGCTTCAGCAGGCGGTTAAAGTTCGGGATCTGCGCAACCACGCCGATGGAGCCAATGATCGAGAACGGCGCTGCCACAATACGATCGGCCACGCATGCCATCATGTAACCGCCGCTGGCCGCCACTTTATCCACGGCTGCCGTGATGCGCAGCCCCTGATCGCGCAGACGCTGCAGCTGCGAGGCCGCCAGACCATAGCCATGTACCACTCCGCCAGGACTTTCAAGACGCAGCAGCACCTCATCGCCAGGCTGCTTCACCGCCAGCACGGCTGAAATCTCTTCACGTAGTGAGGCCACCTCACCAGCATCCATGCTGCCTTTGAAATCGAGCACATAGAGCGTCGGTTTAACTGTGTCAGTACGGCCCTGCTTCGCTGCCTGCTTTTCCGCTTTGGCTTTCAGCTTTTCGCTTTTTTTATGATTCTTCAGCCAGACTTTCTGCGCCTGAGGCTGCATTTTTGCCAGCTGTAAATCCTCTTTCATCTGCTGATAGTCATCACCCAGATGAGTCAGGCGAAGCTGACCGCTTTGTGCCCGTTTGCGTAACGCGGCATTCATGATAATCATGACAATCGCAGCGACGGCAACCACCAGTGTCACCGCTTTCGCTAAAAATAGTCCATACGTTGAAATAAAATCCATCAGGTCGCCTTAGTAATTGAGAATCAAAAACAGTTCGCCAGTTTAGCCGTTTTGCCCTGCTCCGTCGCCTGAAATGCCAGCAGCTGGCACAGAATGCGTGGGTTGGCGATTGCGCCCATTCATAAATTCAGGCATAAAGCGGAATCATGCTGTTTTCGCCGGAGGAACCCACTGTGCATTATCAACCGAAAAGCGACCTGCTCAATCACCGTATTATCCTGGTTACTGGCGCTTCAGATGGCATTGGCCGGGAAGCGGCGCTGACTTACGCCCGTTATGGCGCTGAAGTGATCCTCATGGGCAGAAATCCTGAGAAACTTCAGCAGGTCGAACAGGCCATCAGTCAACTTAATCAATGCCCTGCTCATTCCGTGGTTTTCGATCTGGCCGATGCAACACCGGAACGTTGCCACCAGATAGCAGAACAGCTGTCACAGCAGTTTCCGCGTCTTGACGGCGTGCTGCATAACGCCGGTATCCTTGGTGAGATTGTGCCGCTGGCGGAACTCGGCCCACGGGTCTGGCAGCAGGTGATGAACATCAACCTGGATGCCACCTTCTTCCTGACGCAGGCGCTGTTGCCGCTGTTGTTAAAGTCAGATGCAGGTTCACTGGTGTTTACCACCTCCAGCGTTGGTCGCACTGGTCGCGCAGGCTGGGGCGCTTACGCCGTCTCTAAATTTGCCACCGAAGGCATGATGCAGGTGCTGGCTGATGAGTATAAAACTCAGTCGCTGCGGGTGAACTGTATTAACCCCGGCGGCACACGCACCAAAATGCGCGCCAGCGCATTCCCGCAGGAAGATGCTAATAAGCTGAAAACCCCCGCCGATCTGATGCCGCTCTACCTTTATCTGATGGGTGATGACAGCCGACGCAAAACCGGTATCAGCTTTGATGCACAGCCGGGCAGAAAACCGGGAGCCGCGGAATAATGGCTGATGATCGTCATCAACAGCGCCAGCAGCGGTTAAAAGAGCAGGTCGATGCGCGCATTGCGGCGGCCACCGAAGTTCGTGGCATCCTGATGGTGTTCACCGGCAATGGCAAAGGCAAAACCACTGCAGCCTTTGGCACGGCTCTCCGCGCCACCGGACATGGCAAGCGTGCGGCGGCGATTCAGTTTATTAAAGGTGACTGGCCAAATGGCGAGCGTAACCTGCTGGAACAGCACGGTGTCGAGTTTCAGGTGATGGCAACCGGGTTTACCTGGGACACGCAGAACCGCGAAACGGATACCGCTGCCTGTCTGGCCGTGTGGCAGCATGCAAAACGGATGCTGGCCGATGATCAGCTCGATCTGGTAGTGCTCGACGAAATCACCTATATGGTCAGCATGGATTATCTGCCGCTGGACGATTTGATTACCGCCCTGCAACAGCGTCCGGCCCATCAGAGCGTGATAATTACCGGACGTGGCTGTCATCGCAGCCTGACTGAAATGGCGGATACGGTAACGGAGATGCGGCCAGTGAAGCACGCATTTGATGCCGGTATACAGGCTCAGCAGGGGATTGACTGGTAGCAGAAAAAGAAAACGCAGCCCTGGGGCTGCGTTTTTCGCGATCGGGCAACGGGATTAACCGGAGTTACGTTTGCTGCCCGGATTGCGGCGTGGCGCACGGGGGGTGCTGCTCACTTTGCTGTGACGTTTCACCGCACGACGAATCTGGTTCGCCTTGGTGCGACGACGATCTTTCTCGACCACCAGCTTGGTGACGGTTTCATCATCCAGCTCCACCAGGTTACGCAGGTAGTTCACCGCTGGCAGATCCAGTTCGGTCCAGCCACCGCGTGGCAGGCCTTTTGGTAACGTGATATCGCCGTAGCGGACACGCATCAGACGACTAACCTGCACGCCGACCGCTTCCCACAAACGACGCACTTCACGGTTACGTCCTTCAGTCAGGGTCACGTTGTACCACTGGTTGATGCCTTCTCCGCCGCCAAACTTCAGGGTTTTAAAGGCAGCCGGACCATCTTCCAGCTGAACGCCTTTGCTCAGCTGACGAATTTTATCATCGTCGACCTGACCAAACACGCGAACCGCATATTCACGTTCCACTTCACGGCTCGGATGCATCAGGCGGTTCGCCAGTTCACCGTCGGTGGTGAAGAGCATCAGACCACAGGTATTCACATCAAGACGGCCAACGGCAATCCAGCGTGAACCGCGCAGACGCGGCAAACGGTCAAACACCGTTGGGCGGCCTTCAGGATCGCTGCGGGTACAGAGTTCACCTTCCGGTTTGTAGTAAGCAAGCACGCGGCAAACTTCGGTTGCTGATTCAGCAATCGATACCAGATGGCCATCAATACGGATTTTCAGGGATTTGCTGCTTTCAACGCGGTCGCCCAGGGTAGCGATCTTGCCGTCAACGCTGACACGGCCAGCAGCAATCATTGATTCGATTTCACGACGCGAGCCATGACCGGCACGCGCTAAGACTTTCTGTAACTTTTCGCTCATTGAGCTTCCTCTTTGTCGCCTTCCCAGGCGTCATAATTGGGTGATAATCCTTTCTAAATCAACAGGTTAACTTAGCAAGTTTGCCCCATTATACAGACATTTAACGCTGATGTAACGCGCTTTATGAATGACCCAACGATAAATAAAGAAGGTTTAACCTCTGATAATTTGAGATCTTATAATCCTTAATACTGAATTAAATAATGCCCCCTATATGATAAGAAAATGTGCTTAATAAAACGAAAGTGTCGAAAACTTTATAGCTGATGACAATTAAATTTTCTAACCACTCCTTTTTCATCAAAGTGATGTTCTAAGGATGAAAACCTTAGCACTATCTTACACTTCCCGAGTTTAACTCTTGCTTTTAATCCCCTGCAAAAAACATTAAAGTCAGCATAAAGCACTAGTCGATTGATTTTAGCCACCATAAGTGAACAGTGAATTTGGAAAAGCCAGATTATTCTTAAAGAAGATTTATTTAAAACCTTATTTCTCATGACATTTTGTTTTTATTAGATTTAATAAATTGCATGACACTATTAAGCTGATACACTTTATCTCAGCAGCACAATAAAAAAGCAAAGCACGCGATAAAGCGGTCTTGCGACATTACCTTCTGGCTTATTTCATACGTAAATAAAAATAGCGTTTTTACATTAATCCAATAAACCGGCGCATCCGGACTGTTGCGTTAATACGGTTCAGTGATGAACCTTGCTTGCATGTCAAAAATCTTCACCAGGGATTTCCCGACATGCCTGAACAAAGAAAACCATCATGAGAAACCTGTTTCTGTGCCCGGTGCTTGCTGCACTGGTCCTGAGCGGTTGCTCTGTGGGCCACACTGAGTACAGTCGAACGGCGATGCAGCACGTTGATATGAGCGTGACTGGCATTCCGACGATCCTCGGTCTCGGCACGCTGGGCACCAGCATACCTCTGACGCCTGAATATAGCCTCACCGCTGCGCATGTTGCTAAAACTGCCGTGCAGCGCGTGAAGTCTTATCATCCTTATTGCGACCTTGCGATTATTTATCATAAAAATGATGCCGGCACGTTGGCTAAATTCCGCAGCGGTGACATCGGCGATCCCGTTAAAATGTATGGCTACAGCTTTATTTCCGCGATGCCGGTTGAATCCTCAGGGGTGAACTTAGCCCGCACGGCGATTCGGAATGACTGGAATAAGAGTCCCTGTATAGCAATGGCGTCTAACGCAGGCGTGGTTCAGGGAATGTCGGGCGGCGGTGTTTATAACCGTGATGATACGCTAAGCGGCGTTATTGTTGGCTATTCTGATTCGATTAAGAATGGTCGTAATAACAAAGTGATCCTGAAAGATGTGTCACTTTATATTCCTTACGGCCAGTTTAAGAACTGGTTAGAGTCGAATCTGGCTCAGACACCGACCCGCGGTGTCTGAAGCCCGACTTAATTACAGGAACGGGCGGGTATCGCCCACACCTTCACGCACGATTTCCGGCGCATCGGTGGTCAGATCGACCACCGTGGTCGGCTGCTGTCCCAGCGTACCGCCGTCAATAATCAGATCGACCAGCTTACCAATACTGTGCTGAATCTCTTCCGGATCGGACTCGGTGAAATCGTTGCCCGGCAGGATTAGTGATGTCGACATCATCGGCTGATTCAGGGCTTCCAGCAGCGCCAGCGCCACGGGGTTGGAGGGCACGCGCAGACCAATGGTCTTACGCTTCTCATTCATCAGGCGACGCGGCACTTCTTTCGTCGCCTTGAGAATAAAGGTGTAGTTGCCTGGCGTGTTGTTTTTCAGCAGGCGAAAGGCGGAGTTGCCCACCTGCGAATAGACCGACAGCTCAGAGAGATCCCGACACATCAGGGTGAAGTTGTGCTGCCCATCGAGCTGACGGATACGGCAAATGCGCTCCATCGCGCCCTTCTCTTCCAGCCGACAGCCCAGCGCATAGCCGGAATCGGTAGGATATACGATGACGCTGCCTTTGTTCAGGTAGTCAACCGCCTGACTGATCAGGCGCGGCTGTGGGTTGTCCGGATGAATGTGAAACAATTGACTCATAAAAACCTCGTGTCACCTTTCCATGATTGCCAGGCTGGGAGCGAGATCCGGGAAGCGTTCCCAGACCGGCTCAACCGCCGCGGGCAGCCAGAGTTTGCGGCCCAACTCAATCCACGGGCAGGGTTGATGAAAATCAGAACCTTGTGATGCGGCCAGTTCATTATCTCTGGCGTATTGCGCCAGTGTCGTGCGTTCATTGGGTGGCTGCTGGCACTGCGCAACTTCCATCGCATCGCCGCCCGCTTCACGGAAATGGGCGACCAGCCGTTTGAGCCACTTCGCCGATAATCCGTAACGGCCAGGATGGGCCAGCACGGCACAACCACCAGAATGATGAATCGCATCAATAGCTTGTTTAATTGTACACCATTGTGGCGGCACGTAGCCGGTTTTGCCACGCGCCAGATAATTTTTGAATACCTGCGCCATGTTCTCCGCTTTGCCCTGCTCGATCAGAAAACGAGCAAAGTGACCACGGGTAATGATGCCGCCATCCGCCAGTCGCAGCGCACCCGCCAGCGCATCCGGTATACGCGCCTTCGCGAGTCGCTCACCAATCTCTTCCGCCCGCGTCTGCCGACAGGCGTG
The DNA here is from genome assembly GCF_058148845.1 of Pantoea sp. RCC30.1. Lineage (NCBI taxonomy): Bacteria > Pseudomonadati > Pseudomonadota > Gammaproteobacteria > Enterobacterales > Erwiniaceae > Pantoea > Pantoea sp. RCC30.1. The sequence continues at coordinate 275,209 of NZ_JBXUHX010000002.1, forward strand.
TTGTCCGGCAAGAAACGTCACCATCGCCGGATGGTGGATATCAATATTCAGGCCGACGATGTGAATCTCATGGTTCTCCCACAGCGTGGAGATCTCTGCGCCTGCCAGCACTTTTATTGGTAAATCGTGGTCGAGTGCCGTTTGCTGCGCTTCCTCTACCCCTGCAACGCTGTCGTGATCGGTGATCGCCAGTACGCCGACACGCATCTCAACGGCTCGCTGCACCAGCGCGGCTGGCGTCAGTAAGCCATCGGAGGCACGCGTGTGGCTGTGTAAATCATAAACCGGGAAACGGGCGATATCGCTCAAGAGAACTCCTGCTGAAACTAAACCGGCCAGCATGATAACGATTTTAACGCTCAGTGAAAAAGGCTATTGACATTTCCGCCCTGAACCCGTTAACTAGTACACAAGTTCACACGTAACGGGTATTTAATCATGGCTGTTGTAATCACGCATTTAAACGGTTGGCGCGATGTTCCCGAAAACGGGCGACTGGGTCGTGCACACTTTGCGTAAACGCTGTGCTAATACCTGAGCCCGCCACCGAGCGGGCTTTTTTTTGAGCGAAATTCAGAGAAATCATCATGCCAAATGCGAAACCTACAGTGAAGTTGATTACCGGCAACGCGCCCTACCGCGAAGATCCGGCCGCAGTGTTTCATCAGCTGTGCGGCGCACGTCCGGCAACCCTGCTGCTCGAATCTGCTGACATCGACAGCAAGCGCAATTTAAAAAGTCTGCTGATTGTCGACAGTGCGCTGCGTATCAGCGCCATGGGTAATACGGTTACCGTTCAGGCGCTGTCAGAAAATGGCCGCGCCGTGCTGCCGCTGCTGGATGAGGCTCTGCCTGCCTCCGTCATCAATCAGGTCCGTCCCGATGGACGCGAGCTGACTTTCCCGCAGAGCACCGACCATCAGCAGGACGAAGATTCCCGCCTTAAGGCACTGTCGGTGTTTGATGCATTGCGTCTGATTCCACAGCTGGTTAACTCCTCTGCCGACGAGCGCGAAGCCGTGCTGCTGGGTGGCCTGTTTGCTTACGATCTGGTGGCCGGTTTTGAAACCCTGCCGGAGCTGGATAATCAGCAGCGTTGTCCCGACTACTGTTTTTACCTGGCAGAGACTTTACTGGTGATCGATCACCAGACCCGCAGTGCGCGTCTGCAGGCCAGCCTGTTCTGCCCGTCCACCAGTGAGTTCCAGCGCCTGCAACGCCGCATCGAACAGTTGCATGGTCAGATGCTGCAGCCAGCGCCCGCTCTGCCGGTCCAGTCAGTTGAACAGATGACGCTGACCACCAGCCAGAGTGATGAAGAGTATTGCGACGTGGTTCGCACCATGCAGCAGGCGATTCGCATCGGCGAAATTTTCCAGGTCGTGCCCTCGCGCCGCTTCTCGCTGCCGTGCCCGTCACCGCTGGCCGCCTACGACACGCTGAAAAACAGCAACCCAAGCCCGTACATGTTCTTTATGCAGGATCAGGATTTCTCGCTGTTTGGCGCGTCGCCTGAAAGCTCGCTGAAGTATGACGCGACTTCACGTCAGATTGAGATCTACCCAATTGCCGGTACCCGCCCGCGTGGCCGCCATGCCGATGGATCACTGGACCGCGATCTCGACAGCCGCATTGAGCTGGAGATGCGCACCGACCATAAAGAGCTGGCTGAGCATCTGATGCTGGTGGATCTGGCGCGTAACGATCTGGCGCGTATCTGCGTGCCCGGCAGCCGTTATGTGGCTGACCTGACCAAAGTCGACCGCTACTCGTTTGTAATGCATCTGGTTTCCCGCGTGGTGGGCACGCTGCGCGCCGACCTCGATGTTCTGCACGCGTATCGCGCCTGTATGAACATGGGCACGCTGAGCGGCGCGCCAAAAGTTCGTGCCATGCAGCTGATCGCCGGTGCTGAACGCACCCGTCGCGGCAGCTACGGCGGCGCGGTGGGTTACTTCACTGCTCAGGGCGATCTCGATACCTGTATCGTTATTCGTTCGGCCTATGTCGAAGATGGTGTCGCCACCGTTCAGGCGGGCGCCGGTGTGGTGCTGGATTCAAATCCGCAGGCTGAAGCGGATGAAAGCCGCAATAAAGCCCGCGCCGTTCTGCGCGCTATCGCGACTGCCCATCACTGCAAGGAGATCTTCTGATGGCTGATATTCTGCTGCTCGATAACATCGACTCTTTTACCTACAACCTGGTTGATCAGCTGCGGACCTTTGGTCACAACGTGGTGATCTACCGCAACAACCTGCCTGCAGAACTGTTAATTGAACAGCTGCAGCGGATGGAAAACCCGGTGCTGATGCTCTCCCCTGGCCCAGGCGCGCCAAAAGATGCTGGTTGTATGCCGGAGTTGCTGCGGGTGCTGCGCGGCCGTCTGCCGATTATCGGCATCTGCCTGGGACATCAGGCAATTGTGGAAGCCTATGGCGGCCATGTGGGTCAGGCAGGCGAGATCCTGCACGGCAAAGCCTCATCTATCGTCCATGACGGCGAGGCGATGTTTACCGGCCTGAGCAATCCACTGCCTGTGGCGCGCTATCACTCGCTGGTAGGCAGCAACACGCCGGATGAGCTGACAGTCAACGCCAGTTACAACGGGATGGTAATGGCCGTTCGACATGAAACCGATCGCGTCTGCGGGTTTCAGTTCCATCCTGAATCAATTTTGACTTCTCAGGGCGCGCGTCTGCTTGAGCAGACGCTGGCCTGGGCGCTGGCGAAGTAACAGGGAGAATAATGATGCAACAGATACTGGAAAAACTTTACCAGGCGCAGACGCTGAATCAGGCTGAGAGTCATCAGCTGTTCAGCGCCATTATTACCGGACAGCTGGAGCCAACGCAGCTCGCTGCCGCGCTGGTCGCCATGAAAGTACGCGGTGAAACGCCGGAAGAGATCGCCGGAGCCGCTACGGCGCTGCTGGAAGATGCTAAGCCGTTTCCCCGCCCTGATTACGCTTTTGCCGACATCGTGGGCACCGGCGGAGATGGCAGTAACAGCATTAATATCTCGACGGCCAGCGCCTTTGTGGCCGCGACCTGCGGTCTGAAAGTGGCGAAGCACGGCAACCGCAGCGTCTCCAGTAAATCGGGTTCGTCGGATCTGCTGGCCGCTTTTGGTATCAATCTTGATATGCCCGCTGACCGCGCGCGCCAGGCGCTGGACGATCTGAACGTCTGCTTCCTGTTTGCGCCGCAGTATCACACCGGCTTTCGCCACGCGATGCCGGTTCGCCAGCAGTTGAAGACCCGCACGCTGTTTAATGTGTTAGGTCCGCTGATCAACCCGGCGCGTCCTCCGCTGGCGGTGATTGGCGTCTACAGCCCGGAGCTGGTGATGCCGATTGCGCAGACCCTGAAAGTGCTGGGTTATCAGCGTGCGGCGGTCGTTCACGGTGGCGGCATGGATGAAGTGGCGCTGCACGATGTGACCCATGTGGCTGAGCTGCGTGAGGGGGAAATTACCCGCTATCAACTCTCGCCAGAAGACTTTGGTTTTGGCTTCCATCCCAAAGAAGCGCTGGCGGGCGGCACGCCGGAAGAAAATCGTGACATTCTGACGGCTTTACTCCAGGGTAATGGCCAGCAGGCCCATGAAGAGGCGGTCGCCGTCAACGTGGCGATGTTGCTTAAAGTGTTCGGTCAGGAAGATCTGCGTGAAAACGCACAGCAGGCGCTTAACGCCATCCGCAGCGGACAGGCTTATGAGCGTGTAGTCGCACTGGCAGCAAGAGGATAATCATGAAAGGCACCGTGTTAGAAAAAATTGTTCAGGACAAAGCGATTTGGGTTGAAGCCCGTCAGCAGCAGCAGCCTCTCTCCACCTTTCAGAACAGCATTGAACCTGCCCGCCGTCATTTTTACGACGCGCTGCAGGGTGCAAGAACCGCGTTTATCCTGGAGTGTAAAAAGGCGTCGCCGTCTAAGGGCGTGATTCGCGAGGATTTCGATCCAGCCGCCATTGCCGGGGTTTACCGCCATTACGCTTCCGCGGTGTCCGTGCTGACCGATGAGAAATATTTTCAGGGCGACTTCGCCTTTCTGCCGATTGTCAGCGCCGCTATCACCCAGCCGGTGCTGTGCAAAGATTTTATCATCGACCCTTATCAGATCTATCTGGCCCGTTACTACCAGGCGGATGCGATCCTGCTGATGCTGTCGGTGCTGGATGATGAGCAGTATCGTCAGCTGGCCGCCGTGGCACACAGCCTGAAGATGGGCATTCTGACGGAAGTGAGTAACGAAGAGGAACTTGAGCGGGCTATCGCGCTGCAGGCCAGAGTCGTTGGGATTAACAACCGCGATCTGCGTGACCTCTCTATCGATCTCAACCGTACCCGCCAGCTGGCGCCACGCCTGTCGCACGGCGTTACGGTGATCAGCGAATCGGGTATTAACAGCTATGCTGATATCCGCGAGCTGAGCCACTTCGCGAATGGCTTCCTGATCGGCTCTGCCCTGATGGAAGAAGCGGACCTGACAGGCGCGGTGCGTCGTGTCACGCTGGGCAGCAATAAAGTGTGCGGCTTAACCCGTGCCGAAGATGCGCGTGCCGCCTATGAAGCCGGCGCAATTTACGGCGGGCTGATCTTCGCTGAAGGTTCACCGCGCCTGATTGACACAGCCACGGCGCAAATCGTGATCGCCGCCGCACCGCTGCGCTTCGTCGGCGTATTCCGCAATAACTCTATCAGTGACGTTGTCACGCTGGCCACCGAACTTTCACTGTCAGCCGTGCAGCTGCATGGCAGTGAGACACCGGAATTTGTGGCTGAACTGCGCGAGGCACTGCCAGCAGAGATCCAAATCTGGAAGGCGCTGCGCATTGAAGGTGCCTTACCGGCGCGCGACTGGCCACATGTTGACCGTTATGTGTTTGATAATGGCGATGGCGGCACCGGACAGCGTTTCGACTGGTCGCTGTTACAGGGTCAGAACCTGAACAATGTGCTGCTGGCCGGTGGCCTGAGCGCAGATAACTGTGTAGAAGCCGCGCAGCTAGGCTGTGCCGGACTGGACTTCAACTCTGGCGTGGAAAGCGCGCCTGGCATCAAAGATGCCCGTAAAATTGCCGCTGTGTTTCAGACACTGCGTGCCTACTGATTTGCCTGGCCTGCTCAACGGCGGGCCCGAGAAAGGAAGATAAAAAATGACGTTACTCAATCCCTACTTTGGCGAATTTGGCGGAATGTATGTTCCGCAGATCCTGATGCCAGCCCTGCGCCAGCTGGAACAGGCGTTTGTCGACGCCCAGAAAGATCCTGAATTTCAGGCCGAATTTACCGACCTGCTGAAGAACTACGCGGGTCGTCCTACTGCCCTGACTCTGTGCAAAAATCTGACAAAAGGCACGAAAACCCGCCTCTACCTGAAGCGTGAAGATCTGCTGCATGGAGGCGCGCACAAAACCAACCAGGTACTGGGTCAGGCGCTGTTAGCCAAACGCATGGGCAAAAACGAAATCATTGCCGAAACCGGTGCCGGTCAGCACGGCGTGGCTTCCGCGCTGGCCTGTGCGCTGTTGGGCATGAAATGCCGCATCTATATGGGCGCGAAAGATGTCGAGCGTCAGTCACCTAACGTGTTCCGTATGCGTCTGATGGGCGCAGAAGTGATCCCGGTTCACAGCGGCTCCGCCACGCTGAAAGATGCCTGTAACGAAGCGCTGCGCGACTGGTCTGGCAGCTACGAGACCTCGCACTACATGCTCGGCACCGCGGCGGGTCCGCATCCCTTCCCGACTATTGTCCGTGAGTTCCAGCGCATGATCGGCGAAGAGACTAAAAAGCAGATTCTGGAAAGAGAGGGACGCCTGCCCGACGCAATCCTCGCCTGTGTGGGGGGAGGCTCCAACGCCATCGGGATGTTTGCCGACTTTATCGATGAGGCCAGCGTGAAGCTGATCGGCGTAGAGCCTGCGGGCCATGGCATTGAAACCGGCGAGCATGGCGCACCGCTCAAGCACGGTCGCGTTGGCATCTACTTCGGTATGAAATCGCCGATGATGCAGACCCATGATGGCCAGATTGAGGAGTCTTACTCAATCTCTGCTGGTCTCGACTTCCCATCGGTGGGTCCGCAGCATGCGCACCTCAACAGCATCGGTCGTGCGGAGTATGTCTCCATTACCGATAACGAAGCAATGGATGCCTTTAAACTCCTGTGCCGTGCGGAGGGGATTATTCCGGCGCTGGAGTCGTCTCACGCCCTGGCACACGCCATGAAGATGATTCACGCTGAGCCGGAAAAAGAGCAACTGATTGTGGTCAACCTATCTGGCCGTGGCGACAAAGATATTTTCACCGTTCATGACATTTTGACAGCGCAGGGAGAAATCTGATGGAACGTTACAATCAACTTTTTACCCGTCTGTCAGCGAATAACGAAGGCGCTTTCGTTCCTTTTGTTACGCTGGGCGATCCTTCCCCTGAGCTTTCACTGCGTGTGATTGATGCGCTGGTTGACGGTGGCGCCGATGCGCTGGAGCTGGGTATTCCCTTCTCCGATCCGCTGGCGGATGGCCCGACCATTCAGAACGCGACGTTGCGTGCCTTTGCGGCGGGCACCAACACCAGCCAGTGTTTTGAGATGCTGGCGACTATCCGCCGTAAATACCCGGAGCTGCCGATTGGTTTGCTGATGTACGCCAACCTGGTCTTCACTAACGGCGTGGATGAGTTCTATGCCCGTTGTGCAGAAGCCGGTGTTGATTCAGTGCTGGTGGCGGATGTGCCGGTTGAAGAGTCTGCGCCTTTCCGTCAGGCGGCTCTGCGCCATGGCGTGGCGCCTATCTTTATCTGTCCACCTAACGCCAGCGATGAACTGCTGCGTGAGATTGCGTCGCACGGCCGCGGTTACACCTACCTCCTGTCACGCGCGGGCGTTACCGGTGCTGAAAACCGCGCCAGCCTGCCGCTGAAGCATCTGATCGACAAGCTGCGTGAATACCACGCCGCGCCGCCGCTGCAGGGCTTTGGGATCTCAGAGCCTGAACAGGTCAAAGAAGCGATCGCTTCCGGTGCCGCGGGAGCTATCTCCGGTTCTGCCATTGTCAGAATCATTGAAAAGCACCATGCAGAACCTGAAGTAATGCTGAGCGAACTGAAGAGTTTTGTCAGCCGTCTCAAAGCCGCCAGCCGTTAATTCTGCCATCATGCCTTATCACGCGATAAGGCATGATTTGTTTCCTTTTTTTTCATTCCGCTATTTGCCCTTTTTGCAAAATCTGCACCACAATGACAATGCGCCGTTACGGTAACGTCGCATCCAATTTGTGACAGGGAGAGAAAGCAATGAAATTCGTTAAACTGCTGACAGGTGCTGTACTGGCGGGCGTTGTTGCGCTGACACTGAGCGCCTGTGCGCCAACCGCAACCAAAGAGGGAACCGGTGGCTATATTGATGACACCGTGGTGACCACAAAAGTTAAAGGTGAGCTGCTGAAAGATGAATCGCTGAAATCAACTGAAATCAACGTAGAAACCTTCAAAGGTAAAGTTCAGCTGAGCGGCTTTGTTTCATCACCACAAATGGCTAATCGTGCCGTTCAGGTTACGCGCAGCGTGCCAGGCGTGAAGGCAGTCGTCAACAATATGCAGATCAAATAACGTCGTAACAGACAAAAAAAGGCCGCTTATTCAGCGGCCTTTTTCTCATCAGAAGCGGTAACCCGCACCGAAGAAGAAGACCCACGGATCGATGCGCATGTTGATGTTCTGCTGTTCACCACCCGCTTTGAACTTCACTTCCGTATCAATATCCATGTACCACACCGACGCATTCAGCATCCAGTCGCGGTTGATCTGGTAATCCAGACCGACCTGACCCGCCACACCCCAGGAATCTTTGACGCTGAGATCGGTCAGGCCCGCATCGCGGCCCGTCTGGTTGAAATCGGCATCGTAAAAGGTGGTGTAGTTGATACCCACGCCGATGTAAGGACGCGCTTTGCTCTTGCTGTCAAAGAAGTAGTACTGCGCCATCAGGGTTGGCGGTAACTGGCGCACGGTGGCCAGTGTGCCGGTTGGGCCGAGGCCTACTTTATGACGGAATGGCGTGGCCGCCAGTAACTCGACACCAATGTTGTCCGTTGCCATATAGGTGAAGGTCAGACCCAGTTGCGTGTCGTTGGAGGCGCTGAACTCGCCCATCCCCAGCACATTATCGGAACCTTCGGTAGGACGGACGGTGGCACTGCCAGCCCGCATAAAGAAGTCGCCCGCTTCGTGGGCCATTGCCAGTTGGGGCAAAGCCAGAGCCAGCAGCATCGCGCATTTTGCCAGTTTCATCATCACTCCTTTGCATAATGTTAAAGTCGCGAACGTCATCGCTTTTTTGCTGGCAATTATTTAACGTGATTTACAGAAAATTGCACTCTGTACCCTTCAGATAAAGTGCCTATAAAACAATGAATTGATTTAGATCAATTTCGGCTCATGCTGTCGCAGCAAAATTCCCCTTGCTGAATAATTTTGCCAGCTCTATGTTGCTTATCTTCATTGTTGATTTTGGTTCGATGCCCTGGGAGGGGCGGGTGATCAAATGAGTGAGATATCTAACCCTTGTGTCAGTTGTGGCGCCTGCTGCGCCCATTTCCGCGTCTCATTTTACTGGGCTGAAGCCGATGATGCGGGCGGCCCGGTGCCGACCGAATTAACCGAGCCGCTCAGCCTGTTAATGCGCAATATGCGTGGCACTAACAGTGCAGCGCCCCGCTGCGTTGCACTGCAGGGCGAAGTTGGCGGCTGTGTCTCCTGCGGTATCTATGAACAGCGTCCGTCACCCTGTCGGGAGTTTACGCTGTCCGGTGAAGCGGGTATCCATAATGAAGCCTGCGATCGTGCCCGCGCGCGTTATGGTCTTCCTGCCCTTTTTGATCCCTCTTTACCTCATATTACAGAAAGTTATGCCCTGCCGGGTGCCCCGGAGCTGCCAGAACATGTACAATCGCCGGGTTAATTAACCCGGTTCCTTCAAGGAGAGTACATGTCTATCACGGCAAGCTCGTTATACCGTGACACAGGAAATTTTGCGCGCCATCAACTTTCTACAGTGCTGCTGATGTCGCTGCTAGCCGCTTTTGTCACCGTCATGCTGGTGCATGTGCTGACACCCGGCGCCGATCAGATGGCCATCCTGCAACAGGGCGACGACAGTGCCAGTTCGTTATTTGAGATGGTGCAGAATATGTCACCGGAACAGCAGCAGGTGCTGCTGCGCGCCTCGGCGGCCAGCACCTTTGCGGCGCTGATGGGGAATACGCTGCTGCTTGGCGGAATGCTCTATCTGATTCCGATGGTCTCTTCCGGCCAGCGTATCAGTGCGCTGCGAGCGATTGGTGCGTCAGCGCCGCTGCTGCCAAAACTGCTGCTGCTCACCTTCCTGATGACGCTGGTGGCGCAACTGGGCTTTATGGTGTTGGTGGTGCCAGGCATTCTCCTGACGATGCTGCTGTCGCTGGCACCGGTGATGGTCGCCAGTGAGAAGATGGGCGTCTTTGCCGCGATGCGTGCCAGCATGCGAATGGCGTGGAAGAATGTGAGGCTGATTGCCCCCGCTATTCTGCTCTGGCTGCTGGCTAAAGTGATAGTGATGCTGTTCTTCTCATCGCTGACAGTATTACCGCTAAATGTTTCTTCGGTGATTTTCACTGCGGCTGGCAATGTGGTTTCAGCGATGTTGATTATCTATCTCTATCGGCTCTATATGCTGTTACGTTGATTGACGGTGTGCCTCCGGGCACATTTGCAGCCAACTCTGAATGGAAAAACTATGAAGCAGCTACTCGACTTTCTCCCCCTGGTGGTCTTTTTCATTTTCTACAAGCTGTATGACATTTTTGTCGCCTCGGGCGCACTGATTGTCGCGACCGGCCTGGCGCTGGTTGTCAGCTGGGTGCTCTATCGCAAGCTGGAAAAGATGACGATTTTCACCTTTGTGCTGGTTGCCGTTTTTGGCACCCTGACGCTGGTGTTCCACAACGATGAGTTCATTAAGTGGAAAGTCACAGTGATCTATAGCCTGTTTGCCGCCGCCCTGCTCTACAGCCAGTTTTTCATGCAGCAGACGTTGATTCAGCGCATGCTTGGCAAAGAGCTGCAGCTGCCCGACTCAGTCTGGCGCAGGCTCAACGTCGCCTGGGCGCTGTTCTTCCTGATCTGCGGCCTGGTCAACATCTATGTTGCATTTTGGTTATCTCAGGCGTTTTGGGTTAACTTTAAAGTGTTCGGTCTCTCCGGTCTGACCTTACTGTTTACCCTGCTCAGCGGGCTTTACATCTGGCGACAGATGCCGCAGCAGGAACAAAAATAATCATCTGCCCGGCTCGCCGGGCATTTTTTTAGCATTCACCTGCATAAAAAGTGGAAGCAATGGGCGAAAAACATAAACTGCCGCAAGGCGAAATGGTGCTGCGTACGCTCGCCATGCCAGCTGATACCAACGCCAATGGCGATATTTTTGGTGGCTGGCTGATGTCACAGATGGATATGGGCGGCGCTATCCTGGCGAAAGAGATCGCTGAAGGACGCGTAGTCACGGTGCGCGTCGACGGCATGTCATTCATGAAGCCGGTCGCAGTGGGTGATGTGGTGAGCTGTCATGCGAGCTGTCTCCGTACCGGCAACAGTTCCATGACGATTAACGTGGAAGTGTGGATCAAAAAAGTGTCGTCTGAGCCGATTGGACAGACCTACTGTGCGACTGAAGCAGTCTTTATCTACGTAGCGGTCGACAATGAGGGCAATTCACGTCCTCTTCCCGCCGGGCGCGCCAATCAGCAACATACCGAATAAGTAACGGGTCAGGCGGCTTCTGCCTGACCCTGTGGCTTATTCAAGGCTGGCACCGCCATTGATCTTAAACACGATATTCATCGTCAGCCCCTGTCCTGGCTGTCCACTCTGGTAGCGCCACTTTTTCATCGCCTGCTTTACTTCGCGCTCAAACATATTGCTCGGCTGGGCAGAGAGGATCTGGATGTTATCTACCCGTCCGTCACTATCCACATCAAACTTCACCCGCACCCGGCCCTCTATGCGTAATGCAAAAGCGCGCTGCGGATAGCCTGGCTTGCTCACACTCAAGGCTTTCGGGCCCGTTGATGCCGACGCAGTGGATGACGGCGTGGCTTTTGGCGCAGTCGCCGGTTTGCTCTGTGTCGCAGGTGCCTCCTGCTTAAACGGGTCAGCCTGCGGCTTGCTCTCCTGACGCGGCTTCACCTCGCGTTTTGGCTGCTCCCGCTTGTGCTCAGGTTTTGGTTTCGGTTTTGGCTTAGGTACAGGTTTGGGAATCGGCACCGGCTCCGCTTTCGGCGGTTCCGGCACCGGCTGAGGTTCCGGCAGTGGTTCAGGCTGAGGCGCAGGCGGCTGTACGATGGCCGGTGCAGGCTCGGGCTGAACGTCAGGCGCGACCATGGTTACGCTGATAGGCTGCGACGCTTTAGGTACCTCACTCACCTGCTGGAATGACGCATACAGAATTCCGGCAATCACGGCCCCATGCAGAGCAACAGACAACAACATGGAGACAGGCGTGCGTTTAGGTAATGGCATAGTCAGCGTGGTCATAACAGTCGCAGTGATTGAATAGAGCAGCGATTTTAAATGCAAATAGCAATCAGTTTCAATAACTCCCGCCATCCCCCCTGCAGAAAAGCCCTTTTTAGCCCTTTATGCTGAGCCATTAACCACCTTCAGGTTTCGTTTGCACTCTAATCGTCAATCCCTTAACGTGTTGCAAAATTCTGATAACCAGGAGTTCCTTAGTGCTTTACGTCATTTATGCAGAAGATACTGCAGAGTCACTGGAAAAACGTAACGCCGTGCGCCCTGCCCACCTGGCGCGCCTCAAACTGCTGCAGGAAGAGGGACGCCTGATCATTGCAGGCCCAATGCCTGCTGTGGATAGCAACGATCCGGGCGTAGCGGGCTTCACCGGCTCAACCGTGATTGCGGAGTTCCCGTCACTGGAATCCGCGCAATCCTGGGCGCAGGATGACCCTTACTTTGCCGCGGGCGTCTACAAACAGGTTTCAGTGAAGCCGTTTAAACGCGTCTTCTGACAGAAAAAGTGCAGTCAAAATGGCTTCTGTGCCTGGCACAGAAGCCATTTTTGTTTTGATCGTTTAGAGAGGAAAGATGCAGATAATCATTCTGGGGCTACTGGCGATTATTACCGGACTTATCGGCGGCGCGGTCTATCTCTGGCGCAGCCAGGGCTGGCGTAATAAAAAACAGTGGATTGTAATGCTGATAGTGCTGGCGGCAGCACTGCAGTTGGTCAACGTGACGCTGATGATGTCTGCACAACGTCTCACAGGCTAGTGATCTATCAGCGTGATATTTTTAAAACGTTATTTTAAACTTAGCATGCCAGGTCGCTGAGTAACTCCGTCCTGGCTTCTTTGCTACTTACTGGCATCTTAATCCAGAATCAGCTCAATCAGCGCATGATAATGCTGCTCTTCTTCCGGACTGGTGACATGCTGTAAACGGCCGATCAGTTTAGAGCAGATGGCTTTACGATTAAGGGTACGACCAGACTGAATAATTTCGGAAACCACTGAACCCAGAATAGCCTGCTGTGAAGGCTGTGCGGCACTGTGCAGATAAGCAGTGATATCAGAGACTGAAGCGGGAATGTGAACGTTAGTTTGCATGGGCGACCCTCTGGAATGTGTTTTAGGTGACTGACCGACGCAGTAAAGCTATACAAGAATTCTCACGATGTACAGGTATTTAGTTCAGAATATCGCCTGGGATACCGTTATAGTTAATAAGTATATACTTAATAGTCACTTACGAAAATATAAAGTTGTACAGGTTTACATTTGCCGAATGTAAACCCCGGCAAAGCCCCCTCCTGAAGTCCCCTCTTGCATTAAATAACGTTCACCCCGTCATTTTTTTAGCCTCGAGGAGGAATTATCTGGCAGAGCTGACTACATTTAGCGATTGTGAGTTGAACCTCTGAATGGATGCACAGCACAGACGCGGGCAAATTATGCATAAAACTTATCCTGGCCAGGCCCTTACTCTGCTCAATCCGTTATTATCGCGGATTGCGGCGATAGCCGATCCCAGAATAGAAGTCATGAGTGGCTACCCTGCTAATTGCTCAGCATGGCTCACGGTCTATTATCAGCGTAAGTCGGGTAAATGGTCTTATGAATGGTACGATCGGGTGGGTTACCGCAGGCCGGCTGCGCTGGGCGGCGCGATGGAGTGCCTGATGCGAGAAGTCAGCGACCGGGGCGCGTCGCGTCAGGAGCACTCCATGGCGCGACGGGTGATAGCAGAATCAGGATTTTTTGAAGCCTGAAAGTCGCCGTCATCAATCAGATGATCTGCGTAATAAACAGGATTGAGCGACGCTGCTGCTGTGCCAGCTGATGGCGGATGCTGTGGATACGCTTATAACGGCGCGACTGCCCTTCCAGCCAGCGGGAGCGACGGCGATGCGCCTGACGTAACATTCTCCAGCGCGCCACTTCATTTCTGCTTCGTTTCATCACTTCCCCTCTGTCGTCATTCACGCGAGACCTGCGCGAGGGCATTATAGAGATCTCTGCGATAATGCCAAATCGGATCAGCATGTCCGGGATAAAGGGTTCCGTTAGCCGTCATCTGCACGTAAACTTGCCAGACGAAAGCGCGAACGGGATGTCCACTTTATGACCACTTTTTATACCCTGATCAGCTGGTTGCTGGTATTTGGTTACTGGCTGCTGATTGCCGGGGTTACGCTCCGCGTGCTGATGAAGCGGCGGGCCGTGACATCCGCAATGGCCTGGTTGCTGGTTATCTATATTCTGCCGCTGGTGGGCATTATCGCTTATCTCTCGTTTGGCGAACTGCATCTGGGTAAACGTCGCGCAGAGCGCGCCCGCACTATGTGGCCGTCGACCGCCCGCTGGCTCAATGATCTCAAACAGTGCCGTGAAATTTTTGCCACCGAGCACAGCGACGTCGCTCGTTCGCTGTTTGAGCTTTGCTACCATCGCCAGGGCATCGCCGGGGTCAAAGGGAACCAGCTGCAGCTGCTCACCAGTTCCGACGACGTGATGCAGGCGCTGATTCGTGATATTCAGCTGGCCCGCCACAACATAGAGATGGTGTTCTATATCTGGCATCCCGGCGGTCTGGCAGATGAAGTCGCCGAATCGCTGATGGCGGCCTCACGCCGTGGCGTTCATTGCCGACTGCTGCTCGACTCAGCAGGTAGTGTCGACTTTTTCCGCAGTCCCTGGGTCGGCATGATGCGTAATGCCGGAATCGATGTGGTAGAAGCGTTGCAGGTCAGCCTGCTTCGTGTCTTCCTGCGACGGATGGACCTGCGTCAGCATCGCAAAATCGTCCTGATCGATAACTACATCGCCTATACCGGCAGCATGAACCTGGTCGATCCACGCTTCTTTAAACAGAGCGCAGGTGTGGGCCAGTGGATTGACCTGATGGCGCGTATGGAAGGCCCGGTGGCGACCGCGATGGGGATCGTTTTCAGCTGCGACTGGGAGATTGAGACCGGTAAACGCATTCTGCCGCCGCCGCCCGATCGCAACATCATGCCGTTTGAAGAGGAGAGCGGCCACACGGTGCAGGTTATCGCCTCCGGTCCCGGCTTCCCGGAAGATATGATCCATCAGGCGCTGCTGACCGCAGTCTATTCAGCGCGTGAACAGCTGATCATGACCACGCCCTACTTAGTACCCAGCGATGACCTGCTGCATGCTATCTGTACCGCCGCGCAGCGTGGCGTTAACGTCAGCGTGATCGTGCCGCGTCACAATGACTCGCTGCTGGTCGGCTGGGCCAGCCGCTCCTTTTTCAGTGAGATGCTGGAAGCGGGCGTGAAAATCTATCAGTTTGAAGATGGTCTGCTGCACACCAAGAGCGTGCTGGTCGATGGACAGCTGAGCCTGGTGGGCACCGTCAACCTCGATATGCGCAGTTTATGGCTCAATTTTGAAGTGACGCTGGTGGTGGATGATGCCGGTTTTGGCAGCGATCTCGCCTGCGTACAGGATGACTACATCGCCCGCTCACGCCTGCTGGATGGCAAGCGCTGGGCAAAACGTGCGTGGTGGCAGCGCATCGTTGAACGGCTGTTTTACTTCTTCAGCCCTTTACTGTAAAACGAGCCAGATTGTGTAAATGGCCGCAGACCGACAGGACAGACTATGGATTTAAATAATCGCCTTACCGAAGATGAAACGCTGGAACAAGCCTATGATATCTTTCTCGAACTGGCCGTCGACAATCTTGATCCGGCAGATGTCATTCTCTTCAATCTGCAGTTCGAAGAGCGCGGTGGCGCAGAGCTGTTTGATCCGTCCGAAGACTGGAAAGATCATGTCGATTTCGATCTGAATCCGGACTTCTTCGCCGAGGTGGTGATTGGGCTGGGTGAAGCGGACGGTGAGCCGATTACCGATGTCTTTGCACGCGTGCTGCTGTGCCGTGAAAAAGATCACAAGCTCTGTCATATCCTGTGGCGTGAGTAAGCGTAAAATCAGATAAGAAAACGCCGGGTAATTGCCCGGCGTTTTGCATTATAGCGGGTCGACTTTCAGACAGGAGACCGCATGGTGGAAACTGCCTTCCAGCAGCGGCCGGGTTTTGGCACACTCCGGACCGGCAATCGGACAACGGGTGCGGAACACGCAGCCTGAGGGCGGATTGATCGGCGACGGCAGCTCCCCTTCCAGCAGCTGAATCTGCTTGTTCTTCTCCTTGTCCGGATCGGGAATCGGCACGGCAGACATCAACGCACGTGTGTAAGGATGCTGTGGATTGGTGTAGACCTCTTTATAGGTCCCCAGCTCCACCGCATGACCCAGATACATCACCAGCACCCGGTCAGAGATGTGTTTCACTACCGCCAGATCGTGCGCGATGAAGATCAGTGACAAGCCCATTTCGCGCTGCAGCTGCTGCAGCAGGTTTACCACCTGCGCCTGAATCGAGACGTCCAGCGCGGAAACCGGCTCATCACAGATAATCAGCTTCGGCTCCAGAATCAGCGCGCGGGCAATACCGATACGCTGACACTGACCACCCGAGAATTCATGTGGGTAGCGGTTAATCAGGTTTGGTAGCAGCCCCACTTTCATCATCATATTTTTGACGCGGTCTTTGACTTCCTGACGTGCCATTTTCGGATGATAGGTGCGAAGCGGCTCTGCGATGATGTCGCCGATGGTCATACGCGGGTTCAGCGACGCCAGCGGATCCTGGAATATCATCTGGATATCGCTGCGGGCTTTGCGCCACTCTTCTTCACTCTGACCCAGCAGATCGCGGCCTAACCAGGCGACACGACCTTCTGTCGCTTTCACCAGACCGATAATGGCGCGTGCCAGCGTCGATTTACCGCAGCCAGACTCGCCCACCACGCCCAGGGTTTCCCCTTCATATAGACGCAGGCTGACACCGTCCACCGCTTTCAGGGTTTTTGATGGCTGCCAGAACCACTGCTTGCCATCTTTGATGTCGAAATGCACCTTGAGATCGGCGATTTCCAGTAACACTCTTTTTTCAGCTACGGTGCTCATACTAACTCCTCCACCGGCTTAAAGCAGGCGCGCAGACGGCCATTGCCAAAGGGTTCCAGCGGCGGTGCCTGGGTGCAGATATCCATCGCGTGCGGACAACGCGGCTGGAATGGACAGCCCTGCGGCAGACGCAACAGGTTCGGAGGATTTCCCGGAATGGTGGTCAGGGTTTCACCTTCGATCGCATCCAGACGCGGCACCGCATTAAGCAGGCCAATCGAGTAAGGATGGGCTGGCTGATAGAAGACATCGCGGGCGCTGCCATACTCCATGGTGCGTCCGGCGTACATCACCAGCACTTTGTCGCAGATCCCTGCCACCACGCCGAGATCGTGTGTAATCATGATAATGGCGGTGTTGAACTCGCGCTTCAGGTCGTTGAGCAGCGTCATAATCTGCGCCTGCACGGTGACATCCAGCGCGGTGGTGGGCTCATCGGCAATCAGCAGTTTAGGACGGCACAGCAACGCCATGGCGATCATCACGCGCTGACGCATCCCGCCGGAGAACTCATGCGGGTACATTTTCATGCGCTTGCGCGCTTCCGGCATTTTCACCGCGTCCAGCATTCTCACGGACTCTTCGAACGCCTGCGCGCTGTTCATCCCTTTGTGCAGCTTAAGCACTTCCATCAGCTGTTCGCCCACCCGCATATAGGGGTTGAGCGAGGTCATCGGGTCCTGGAAGATCATAGCAATCTGTTCGGCGCGCAGCTTATTAAGCTTATTTTCGGGCAGATTCAGGATCTCTTTGCCGTTGAACATCGCCGAGCCGCCAATGCGGCCATTTTTTGCCAGCAGCCCCATCAGGGCAAAGGCAGTTTGCGACTTGCCCGAACCGGACTCGCCGACAATGCCCAGCGTCTCACCGGCGCGCAGCGAGAAGTTCAGGTCGTTGACGGCGGTGACATCCCCATCATGCGTGCCAAAGGTCACGCGCAAATCTTTGACCGTAAGTAGCTGTTCGCTTCCCGTGCGGGCCGCCATCGCTGGCTGGAATTCATGAATAGTCATCGGGAAACTCCTTAACGATCTTTCGGGTCGAGGGCATCACGCAGGCCATCGCCGATAAAGTTGAAACAGAACAGCGTGACTACCAGGAAGCCTGCCGGATAGAGCAACAGCCACGGCGACACTTCCATCGAATTGGCCCCGTCGCTGAGCAATGCGCCCCAGCTACTCAGCGGCTCCTGTGTACCCAGACCCAGGAAACTCAGGAAGGATTCAAACAGGATCATGCTCGGCACCAGCAGCGAGGCGTAAACCACTACCACACCCAGAACGTTCGGTACGATGTGACGCACCACGATTTTCCAGGTTGATACCCCACCGACATGCGCCGCTTCGATGAACTCTTTGCGCTTCAGGCTCAGCGTCTGGCCGCGCACAATACGCGCCATATCCAGCCATGAGACCATGCCGATAGCGGCAAAAATCAGCAGGATGTTGCGGCCGAAGAAGGTCACCAACAGGATCACGAAGAACATAAACGGAAAGGAGTTTAGGATTTCCAGAATACGCATCATCACGGAGTCGGTTTTGCCGCCCAGATAGCCGGCAATCGAGCCGTACAGCGTGCCAACGATCACCGCGATCAGCGCAGACGCCACGCCCACCATCAGTGAGATACGGCCACCGATCGCCACACGTACCAGCAGGTCACGTCCCGATGAATCGGTACCGAACCAGTGGCCGGAGGTGGTATCAGGCGGGGAGGACATCATGGCCCAGTCGGTATCGTCGTAGGTGAACTGCGCCAGCATTGGCGCAAAAATCACAAACAAAGTGATCAGCAACAGCACCAGCAGACTGATTGAGGCAGCCCGGTTATGGATAAAACGACGACGCGCGTCCTGCCAGAGACTACGCCCTTCTACTTCCAGCTTCTCACTGAACGCATCAAGAGCTTCGCTGTTTTTCTTACTTAACATCATGGCGAACTCCGCAATCAGTAACGAATTTTTGGATCGATAACGGCATAGAGCACGTCAACAATCGCGTTAAACAGAATGGTCAGTAAACCGACCAGAATGGTCAGGCTCATCACCAGTGAGTAGTCACGGTTCAGCGCGCCGTTCACAAACAGCTGACCGATACCCGGCAGACCATAAATCGACTCGATCACCATCGAACCGGTGATGATGCCAACAAACGCCGGGCCCATGTAGGAGATCACCGGCAGCAGCGCGGGCTTCAGCGCATGACGCAGCACAATGCGGCGCAGCGGTAAGCCTTTGGCGCGCGCGGTGCGGATAAAGTTGGAGTGCATCACTTCAATCATCGATCCACGGGTGATACGCGCGATACTGGCGATATAAGCCAGCGATAGCGCCACCATCGGCAGCAGCATGTAGTTCCACTGCCCGCCGTTCCAGCCGCCGCCCGGCAGCCATTTCAGCGTGATGGCGAACAGCAGGACCAGCAGCGGTGCGACCACGAAACTGGGTATCACCACGCCGGTCATTGCCACCCCCATGACCGCGAAGTCCCACAAACTGTTCTGTTTGAGCGCGGCGATCACGCCCGCCGTGACGCCCAGCACCACCGCCAGCAGGAACGCGGCCAGGCCGAGTTTGGCTGAGACCGGGAACGCGTGCGCGACCAGATAGTTGACCGAATAATCTTTGTATTTAAACGAAGGGCCGAAATCGCCGTGCGCCAGCTGCAGCAGGTAATCGACATACTGCTTACCGATGGGATCGTTGAGGTGATATTTCGCCTCAATGTTGGCCATCACTTCCGGGGCCAGAGTGCGCTCGCCGGTAAACGGGCTGCCGGGTGCCAGGCGCATCATAAAGAAAGAGATGGTGATCAGGACGAACAGCGTCGGAAGCGCTTCAAGCAAGCGACGCAGGATGAATTTTAACATTGCCGTACCTACCAGGCTGTTGCATCACAACATATAAAAAGTAAAAAAGGCGGCGCGAGATGCACCGCCACTGCTGATAGCCTGAATGCTATTAGTGTTTGATGATGTAGAAGTTTTTATCCAGCGTTTTATCCAGTGGATCTTTACCGGTATAACCGCCGATATAAGGTTTCACCAGACGCGTATTCACGTAGTAGTAAACCGGTACGATGGTGCTGTCTTTATCCATAATCTGCTCAGCCTGCTGATAATCCGCAGCGCGGGCTTTAGCATCCGGGGCCTTAATCGCGTCGCGAATCACTTTGTCAAACGCATCGCTCTTATAGTGCGAGGTGTTACTGCTGCTGTTAGACAGCATAGTGTTCAGGAAGGAAGTCGGTTCGTTGTAATCCGCACACCAGGCAGCGCGGGAGACATCGAAGTTACCCTGATGACGGGTATCCAGGAAGGTTTTCCACTCCTGGTTTTCCAGCTTGATGTTCACGCCGATGTTTTTCTTCCAGATCGACGAGGCGGCAATCGCCAGCTTCTTGTGCAGATCGGAGGTGTTGTAGAGCAGGTTAAAGGTCAGCGGTTTGTCGGCGGTATAGCCGGCTTCAGCCAGCAGCTTTTTCGCTTCGGCATTACGTTTGTCCTGTGACCATTTGAACCAGTCTGGCGGCAGAATGTCCATGCCGTCGGTTGATGGCGGCGTGTAGCTGTAGGCCGGCTTCTGGCCCTGTGCCAGCACTTTGTTGACCATGATGTCACGATCCAGACCCAGCTTCAGGGCTGCGCGCACGCGAGGATCGGTGAATGGCGCTTTCTGGTTGTTGATTTCGTAGTAGTAGGTACAGAGATAAGGATCGACGTGCAGCTCTTTACCGTTGTCACGCTGCAGCTTTTTAAACAGCTCAATCGGCAGATTGTTATAGGTCATGTCGCTGCCGTTCTCGGAGAAGTAACGGTTAACGTCACTGACTTCGGAACTGATTGGCAGGAAGGTGACTTTGTTCAGCACGGTGTGTTCGTTGTCCCAGTAGTTCGGGTTACGCACCAGTGTGATACGCTCGTTAATTACGTGCGCGTCCAGTTTAAAGGCGCCGTTGCCGACCCAGTTCTGTGGCTGGGTCCATTGATCGCCAAACTTCTCAATCGCTGGTTTATAAACCGGTGACATCACGGAGTTAATCAGCAGCTTATCAAAATAGGGAACCGGCTCACTCAGGGTGACTTCCAGCGTGTGATCGTCCAGGGCTTTGACGCCCAGATCGGTAATCGGTTTTTTACCGGCGATGATGTCATCGACGTTCAGGATATGACCATACTGCGGATAGCTGGCGTACGGTGAAGCGGTTTTAGGATCGACCAGACGCTCCCAGCTGTAGACGAAGTCCTGTGCGGTCACCGGCTCGCCGTTGGACCATTTGGCATTTTTACGCAGGTGGAAAGTCCACACTTTGAAATCTTTGTTTTCGTAACTTTCTGCTACGGCCGGGATCGGTTTACCGTTGCTGTCATTGACCAGCAGACCTTCGTAAAGATCGCGTGCCACGTTGTCTTCCGGCACGCCTTCGATTTTGTGCGGATCGAGCGACTGCACTTCATCGCCATTGCCGCGAACCAGCTCCTGTTTAGCGGCCAGCTCAACGCCCGCAGGCACGGTTGCTGCGAAAGCCGCATTCCCTGCCAGGGCACTCACTGCGGCGAAAACGCCCGCTGCTATCAGGCTTTTTTTCGTGATGTTGTTCATTATTACACTCCAGTTTTATTATCGTCACCGTGGCGAAGCTCTGCCCCGGCGTCCCCCGTCTCCGGGCTCCCTGGCCTGTTACCAGGGAGATTGACCCCAAAATGGTCTGTACGCTGATGCGTTTCCCGACTGTCTCGCCGAACAGGCGATCAGATCAGTGTTGTTTGATGAAATAGTACTTCAGGTCTGTCATGTCCTGCGGGTCTTTGCCCGTAAAGCCGCCAACCCAGGGCTTTACCAGGCGCACACTTACGCGGTAGTAAACTGGCACAATTGGTGAGTCTTTGTCGAGTTGTGTTTCAGCCTGCTGATACAGGTCGGCGCGCTGCGCCTCACTGCCCGCCGTCAGCGTCTCTGCCATCAGACGATCAAAGGTCGCGCTGCTGTAAAACGCGGTGTTAATGGAGGCGTTACTGATCAGCATGTTCAGGAAGGTAGAGGGTTCATTGTAATCGGCACACCAGGTAGCACGGACCACGTCATACTGAGCCTGATGACGGGTCTCCAGCAGGGTTTTCCACTCCTGATTCTGTAGCGTCACTTTCGCGCCCAGGTTTTTCTGCCACATCGACGCGGCCGCAATCGCCTGCCGTTTGTTCTGATCAGAGGTGTTATAGAGCAGCGTAAAGGTCAGCGGATGAGCGGCATCGAAGCCTGCCTCGGCCAGCAGCTTCTTCGCGGCTTCATTACGCTGCGCCTGCGTCCAGGTGAACCAGGCGGGCGGCGTGAGTTTTATGCTCGCAGTGAAAGGCGGTGTCAGGCTATAAGCCGGAATCTGCCCCTGGGCCATGATCTTATTGGCAATCACCTCGCGATCGAGAGTCATTTTCAGCGCGGCACGCACCCGGGCATCGGTGAACGGCGCCTTTTTGTTGTTAATTTCGTAGTAGAAGGTGCAAAGCAGCGGACTGACCTTCACTTCATCGCCCAGCTCTTTGCGCAGCTTGCCAAACATCTCCGGCGGCACCGCACTGTTGGTGATGTCCGTGCCGCCGCTGCGGTAGCGATTGATATCACTGTTTTCAGAGGCGATCGGCAGGAAGGTCCCCTGCTCAATGACTGTATGTGCATTGTCCCAGTATTGAGGATTGCGCTTCAGAACGATTTTTTCATTCACCACCCAGTCGCCGAGCGTATAAGCGCCGTTGCCGATGTAGTGACCAGGACGGGTCCAGGCGTCGCCCCACTGCTTAATGGCTGGCGCATAAACCGGCTTCATCGCCGTATGCGTTAACATCGCCACCAGGTAAGGAACCGGTTCGCTCAGGGTAATCTGCAGCCGATGAGCATCCAGCGCTTTTACGCCCAGCTGATCGGGTGACGCTTTACCGGCAAGGATGGCATCGATATTGGCAAAATGGGCTGCCTGTGGATAGCTGGAGTAAGGCGATGCGGTTTTCGGGTCCACCAGCCGACGCCAGCTATAGACGAAATCACTGGCAGTCACCGGCTCACCATTGCTCCACTTCGCATCATCACGCAGATTAAAAATCCAGACGGTGGGCTGCGGGTTTTCCCAGCTTTTGGCGACGCCAGGTACGACCTGACCGCTGTTGTCGGTGTTCACCAGACCATCCAGCAGGTTTTGAATAACATTGGATTCCGGCACGCCTTCGGTTTTATGCGGATCCAGCGAGGAGACTTCACTTCCGTTATTAATCACGATCTGCTGTTGCGCGGCCAGTGTCGTTCCCGACGGAACCGTGGCGGCATAGGCCGGCGAAAAAGCCATTAACAGAACACCTGCGAGTGTTGACCGCTTTTGCTGCAAATTCTTCATCCCAATCATCCGAAACGCCAACCTTATTTAAGTATCCCGATAGGCTTAAGCAAAAAGCGTTCTCACTTTGGGCTTTCGGAGAAAAAATTCACGTTGGGCCAAAAATTATCAGAAGCCGTGAGGGGGTGCCAAAGCAAAATAACGAAAATGTTAACTAATTCTCTTTTATCATGAGATGTCATGCAGCGGAAGTGTTAATTTTCGTCCTGAAAATATCATATCAATATGAAAAATAGACGATTTAGCTGGGAACCCCTTTCCGGAGCGGAATGCAGCGAAAAATTATGCCCGTTTTAGCATTTATATTGAGTAATTCAGCTTCAGCGCGATGAAATTCAGTTCAACTGCTTTTACATGGCGGATTATGAGGAAAAGAAGAAAACAGAGAGGAGAATATTGTGTGAAAATAGTGACATCATTTCTCAAAAAAAAGTCTGTGACCAAACTCGCAGTAATGATATTTATAATCGGGCGATGCTGTTAAGCATCACGAATAATTGCATCGTAATGGTGCAATAAATGGCTTTATTGCACCATTCCGGATCACTTATTCACTTCACAGCATGAAATAAGTGAGCGTTTAATTGACGAGGCCGGGAAAAATAGACTTTATGCCGGTCACAACGAATTCAATACCCAGCGCCATCAGCAGCAGACCCATGATACGGGTAATCACGTTGATACCGGTCTGCCCGAGAATACGCACCATTAACGGCGCGGCGCGGAACAGCAGCCAGCAGCAGAAGGCAAAGATGGCAATCGCCAGGGTGAAGCCCAGCAGGTTCAGCCAGCTGTGGTAGCGGGTACTCCAGACGATGGTCGAGCTGATGGCACCCGGACCCGCCATAAGTGGTAACGCCAGCGGCACAACCCCCACGCTTTCACGGATCGCCGTTTCTGACTTCTCCTGCTTGTTCTGCTTATCCTCGCCCAGCTTGCCGCTGATCATCGACATCGCAATGGTGACGACCAGAATCCCGCCCGCAATGCGGAAAGAGTCGATCGAGATGCCAAACACATGGAGAATTGCATCGCCCAGGAAAAGCGACGTCCAGAGAATAATGGCGACCGCCAGGTTGGCAGTGAGGTTGGTTTTATTACGCTCAGCCACGCCCTGATAACGGGTCATGCTGATAAACACCGGAATAATTCCCACCGGATTGACCAGCGCAAACAGCCCGACAAAAAATTTTATATAGCCTGATAAATCTAACAGCGCAGGGTTCACGACTTTACTCCGTACCACAGGGGGGAAAACGCGCCTAATGTATGTGAAAACAGACCCGGACGCCAGATGCTGGCCCAGCTATTTATGCTGATGAATCAATACACCTTTAGCGCTTTACGCCAGAGATCAAAAAACGGCTGGATTTAGCCGCTGCCAGGTGGCAGCCAGTAAGAGCAAACAAATTTGACTCAGCAGCACCATAAAGGGGGGCTGAAAGGTGTCAGCTTTGACTTAAATTGATCTGAATCAAAATCACCCTACCCCAAACCAGGTAATCTTTTCGTAACGGAAGTATTAGCGGCAGCGAAGAAAGCTTCGTCGCCAGCGGCAAAAGACTTGTTCAGTAAACAGTTGAAAATCCGGGCGTTCTTTCCCAGCCAGACGCGTTATTTTAGCGTGACTATACTCAGGGCGCAGGATTGTTTACTAAAAAAGTTTAACTTCCTTCAGGAGAACACCATGGCCGTAACCAATGTCGCTGAACTTAATGCACTGGTAGAACGTGTAAAAAAAGCCCAGCGTGAATATGCCAACTTTTCTCAGGAACAGGTCGACGCCATTTTCCGTGCCGCCGCCCTCGCCGCCGCAGACGCCCGAATCCCGCTAGCCAAGATGGCCGTTGCCGAATCCGGTATGGGCATTGTCGAAGACAAAGTGATCAAAAACCATTTTGCTTCAGAATATATTTACAACGCTTATAAAGATGAAAAGACCTGTGGTGTGTTAGCCACTGACGATACCTTCGGCACCATTACCATTGCCGAGCCAATTGGTCTGATTTGCGGCATCGTCCCGACCACTAACCCGACTTCAACCGCCATCTTCAAAGCCTTAATCAGCCTTAAAACCCGAAACGGTATCATCTTCTCGCCACATCCACGCGCCAAAGACGCGACAAACAAAGCTGCTGACATTGTCCTGCAGGCTGCGATTGCCGCTGGTGCGCCTCGAGACATCATCGGCTGGATCGACGCCCCTTCTGTTGAGCTGTCAAACCAGCTGATGCACCACCCTGACATCAACCTGATTCTCGCCACTGGCGGTCCGGGCATGGTGAAAGCGGCTTACAGCTCCGGTAAACCAGCGATTGGCGTGGGTGCAGGCAACACACCGGTGGTTATTGATGAAACCGCCGATCTGAAACGTGCCGTCGCATCCATTCTGATGTCAAAAACCTTTGATAACGGCGTGATCTGCGCCTCTGAACAATCTGTAATTGTGGTTGATTCAGTCTATGACGCCGTGCGTGAACGTTTCGCCAGCCATGGTGGCTACATGCTGCAGGGTGCTGAACTGAGTGCCGTGCAGAATATCATCCTGAAAAACGGCGGCCTGAATGCGGCAATCGTGGGTCAGCCTGCCTTCAAAATTGCGGAGATGGCCGGACTCAGCGTACCACCGAGCACCAAAATCCTGATTGGCGAAGTGAAACTGGTGGATGAGTCTGAGCCGTTCGCTCACGAGAAACTCTCGCCAACGCTGGCGATGTATCGGGCGAAAGATTTCCAGGATGCGGTTAATAAAGCGGAGAAACTGGTCGCCATGGGCGGTATTGGTCACACCTCTTGTCTTTACACCGACCAGGACAACCAGACTGAGCGCGTGCATTACTTCGGCGACAAAATGAAAACCGCGCGTATTCTGATCAACACGCCTGCATCACAGGGCGGTATTGGTGACCTCTACAACTTTAAACTGGCACCTTCCCTGACGCTGGGTTGTGGTTCCTGGGGCGGCAACTCTATTTCAGAGAACGTCGGTCCAAAACACCTGATCAATACCAAAACTGTCGCCAAGCGAGCTGAGAATATGTTGTGGCATAAACTTCCTAAATCCATCTACTTCCGTCGGGGTTCACTGCCAATTGCACTGGAAGAAGTGGCAACGGACGGCGCGAAACGTGCCTTTATCGTCACTGACCGTTTCCTGTTTAATAACGGCTATGCCGACCAGGTGACCCGCGTGCTGAAATCACACGGCATCGAGACTGAAGTGTTCTTCGAAGTTGAAGCTGACCCGACGCTGAGCATCGTGCGTAAAGGTGCAGAGCAGATGGAAAGCTTCAAGCCTGATGTCATCATCGCGCTGGGCGGCGGTTCCCCAATGGATGCCGCGAAAATCATGTGGGTGATGTACGAACATCCGGAAACGCACTTCGAAGAGCTGGCGTTACGTTTCATGGATATCCGTAAACGTATCTACAAGTTCCCGAAAATGGGCGTCAAAGCGCGCATGATCGCCATCACCACCACCTCCGGTACCGGTTCAGAAGTCACACCGTTTGCCGTAGTAACCGATGATGCGACAGGGCAGAAATATCCACTCGCTGACTATGCATTAACCCCGGACATGGCGATTGTCGATGCCAACCTGGTGATGGATATGCCGCGTTCACTCTGCGCCTTCGGGGGGCTGGATGCTGTCACCCACGCACTGGAAGCTTATGTTTCCGTGCTGGCAAATGAGTACTCTGATGGACAGGCGCTGCAGGCACTGAAACTGCTGAAAGAGAACCTGCCAGCCAGCTATGCCGAAGGGGCTAAAAATCCGGTGGCGCGTGAGCGCGTTCACAATGCCGCCACTATCGCCGGTATTGCGTTTGCCAACGCCTTCCTTGGGGTCTGTCATTCAATGGCGCACAAACTGGGTTCAGAGTTCCATATCCCACACGGTCTGGCCAACGCCCTGTTAATCTCGAACGTTATTCGCTATAACGCGAATGACAACCCAACTAAACAGACCGCTTTCAGCCAGTACGATCGTCCGCAGGCGCGTCGTCGCTACGCCGAGATTGCTGACCACTTAGGTCTGAGCGCACCGGGCGACCGCACCGCGCAGAAAATTGAAAAGCTGCTGGCCTGGCTGGATGAGATCAAAACTGAACTTGGTATCCCGACCTCTATCCGCGAAGCTGGTGTACAGGAAGCGGACTTCCTGGCGAAAGTCGATAAACTGGCCGATGATGCGTTCGATGACCAGTGCACCGGCGCTAACCCACGTTATCCGCTGATTGCTGAGCTGAAACAGATTATGCTCGATACCTTCTACGGTCGTGAATTCACCGAACCGTTCTCAAGCATCGCCCAGGCGGTCGCTGAGCAGCCGGTAAAAGGCATTAAAGCTGACAAGAAAGCCAAAAAAGTCTGATAGTGCCGTTCTGATTCTCAGATAAAAAAACCCGCCTCGGCGGGTTTTTTATTGCCTGAACAACGCGGCTATTTCAGCGGCGTCTGTGCGCCATGAATCGCCTGTAACGAGCCCTGCTCTATCGCCTGCTTATAATGTTTGCGGCAGACTGAGATATAGCTTTCATTACCGCCAATCACCACCTGCTCACCCTCACTGAAGGGTTTTCCCTCGCTATCCAGTCGCAGCACCATGCTCGCCTTACGTCCACAGTGACAGATGGTTTTGAGTTCAACCAGCTTGTCCGCCCATGCCAGCAGATACTGACTGCCCACAAACAGTTCACCGCGAAAATCGGTGCGCAGGCCATAGCAGAGTACCGGAATATCCAGATCGTCCACGACATCTGAGAGCGCTTTAACCTGCTCGCGGGTCAGGAACTGACTCTCATCAACCAGCACGCAGTGAATCGGCTGCGTGGCATGTTCAGCGGCAATGTCGCTGTAGAGTGAGGTCTCTGCGTTGTAGAGCATGGCCGGCGACGAAAGTCCGATGCGGGAACTCACCTGCCCGGCACCAAAGCGATTATCGATTTCAGCGGTGTAGACCAGTGAACGCATGCCGCGTTCCTGATAGTTATAGGAGGATTGCAGTAGTGCGGTCGATTTCCCTGCATTCATTGCCGAGTAATAGAAATAGAGTTGGGCCATAGGAGCGTATCTTCATCGGAACTTAACGGAATGGCGCGCATATTAACACAAAGCGCCAGCGATTCGTTGTGGTTGATGGGGGAATAAAGCGTAACGGCTACTCTTTTATACCTCTACTTGCAGTTTACGGTGCCTGTTATGTGCGCGACTTCAGAGAATAAGTTTTGCTTATTATACCCGCAACAAAATGAATGACATTTTTGTTACTGCTGAAAATACATTAAATTTATTTGATATCGGACTAACCGAAAAAAAATTTTTATTCGGCATAACTGTGAATTTTTTAGCCAGCATTATTTTTAGTCACCAAAGTAATTAGTTGTCGGAACTTTTTATGATTGAAGTTATTTAATGTCGCCACTACTATTAGCGGGCAACACACCTTTTTCCCCTTATTCAGAGACCAGGACAATGAGCGAAGCACTAAAAGTTCTTAATAATATCCGTACGCTGCGCGCCCAGGCCAGAGAGTATTCCGTAGAAACCCTGGAAGAGATGCTGGAAAAACTGGACGTGGTAGTAAAAGAACGCCGCGAAGAAGAGTCGCATTTTCAGGCAGAAAATGAAGAACGCACGCGTAAGCTTAATCAGTACCGTGAAATGCTGCTGGCCGATGGAATCGACCCGAATGAACTGATTAACACGCTGAACGTCACCCCCCGAGCTGCGGCAAAAGGTAAACGCTCAGTGCGCCCGGCTAAATATGGTTATACCGATGAAAAAGGCGAGTCCAGAACCTGGACCGGCCAGGGTCGCACCCCGGCTTTGATTAAAAAAGCGCTGGAAGAACAGGGTAAAAAGCTGGACGATTTTTTACTGTAATAGTACGTAACTTTGCTGCTATAGCGGCAGTGTGATGCGCAACAAAAAAGGAAGCCGAAGCTTCCTTTTTCTTTTAATCAGACGCAATAAAAATCGCGGTACCAGTCAACGAAGTTTTTAACGCCCTCTTCAACTCCGGTCTGCGGTTTAAAACCAATGGCCTTAAATAAAGCCTCGGTATCCGCACTGGTTTCCAGTACATCACCGGGTTGCATTGGCATCAGGTTTTTCTTCGCAGTAATCTTCAGTGCTTTCTCAATCGCTTCGATATAGTTCATCAAGGTTACAGGCTGACTGTTACCAATATTGTAAACACGATAAGGTGCTGAACTGGTTGCGGGTGAACCGGTTTCAACCGTCCAGTTATCATCCTGCTGCGGAATAACATCCTGCAGACGAACAATCGCTTCGGCAATATCATCGATATAGGTAAAGTCGCGTTTCATCTGGCCCTGGTTATACACATCAATCGCTTCACCGGCAATCATCGCGCGGGTGAATTTGAATAATGCCATATCAGGACGGCCCCACGGACCATAGACGGTAAAGAAGCGCAATCCGGTTGTCGGCAGCTGATAGAGATGCGAGTAAGTATGGGACATTAACTCGTTAGCTTTTTTAGTCGCCGCATATAAAGAAACCGGATGATCAACGCTGTCTTCGGTTGAGAACGGCATCTTACGATTCAGACCATAAACGGAACTGGATGACGCGTAGAGCAGATGTTCAATTTTATGATGACGGCAGCCTTCAAGGATATTGAGGTGACCGATCAGATTGGAGTCTGCGTAGGCATGAGGATTTTCAATGGAGTACCGGACGCCAGCCTGAGCGCCAAGGTGGATAACGCGCTGGAATGTGTTCTGGTCGAACAGTGACGCCATTGCGCCACGGTCCGCCAGATCCATCTCAATAAAAGTAAAACCTGGATCGGCTTTAATTAAATTGAGACGGGCATGCTTGAGATTTACGTCGTAATAATCATTCAGGTTGTCGATACCGACAACCTGGTGACCGGCGGCCAGCAGACGCTGACTGACATGAAAACCAATAAAGCCTGCGGCGCCGGTGACCAGAAAGTTCATAAATCCCTCGTTAATTATGCAGTTTGAATAGACGCTCCGCGGCCGATTGCATAATAAACGAAACCGCGTTTGCTGATACGCTCTGGATCATACAGGTTACGACCATCAAAAATCACGGCTTCTTTCAGCGCATTTTTGATGATGTCGAAGTCAGGTGCACGGAAGTTTTGCCACTCCGTACAGATGACCAGGCCGTCAGCACCCTGCAGTGCCGCTTCTTTGGTACCCATCAGCTTGAGATCGCTGCGGTGACCATAGATGCGCTGCGCTTCATCCATTGCTTCAGGGTCAAACGCCTGAACAGAGGCGCCTGCTTCCCACAGCGTTTCCATCAGCACACGGCTGGAGGCTTCACGCATGTCGTCTGTATTCGGCTTGAATGACAGGCCCCAGAGTGCAAACGTTTTACCTTTCAGATCGTCACCAAAATGACGCTTGATGAAGGTAGGCAGCTTGTTTTTCTGGTTGTCATTCACATCTTCCACGGCCTGTAACAGACGTGGCTGATACCCAATGGACTCAGCGGTACGGATTAACGCCTGCACGTCTTTCGGGAAGCAGGAGCCGCCGTAGCCACAGCCAGGATAGATAAAGTGATAGCCAATGCGGGGATCAGAACCGATACCCTGACGTACTTTCTCAATATCCGCGCCCAGACGTTCAGCCAGGTTAGACATTTCATTCATAAAGCTGATTTTGGTTGCCAGCATGCAGTTTGCTGCATACTTGGTCAGCTCTGCGCTGCGGATATCCATCATGATCATGCGATCGTGGTTACGGTTAAACGGCTCATAGAGTTCGCGTAACAGCTCTACCACGTCGTCGTTGTCAGTACCGACAACGATACGCTCTGGACGCATACAGTCATTAACTGCAGCACCCTCTTTCAGGAATTCAGGGTTTGAAACCACATCGAAAGTGATGTTGGCGTCACGCGCTTTCAGCGCTTCCGTCATTACTGCACGAACTTTGTCTGCTGTGCCAACCGGAACGGTTGATTTGTCGATAACCACTTTGTGATCGTTCATATGCTGCGCAATGGTGCGCGCTACGGCGGTCACATATTTCAGATCGGCAGAGCCGTCTTCATCAGGTGGAGTACCAACTGCAATAAACTGCATAACACCATGGTTTACGCCCAGTTCAGCATCAGTGCTGAACTTCAGACGACCTGCTTCGTAATTGGACATTACCAGCGGCGTTAAACCTGGTTCGAAAATAGGAATGATGCCTTTTTTCAGATTTTCGACTTTATTAGCGTCGACATCAATGCAGAGAACGTCATGTCCGACTTCGGCTAACACCGCAGCCTGAACCAGACCGACATAGCCGATACCAAATACAGTGACTTTCATCGAGTTATCCTGTGTTTATGAATTACTTCTTGTTGCCAACTGCGCCATTGAGCCATTCAGAGAAATCTTTGCCCAATACCGGATGACGAACACCGTACTCAACGAAAGCCTGCATGTAGCCCAGCTTGTTACCACAGTCATGGCTCACGCCTTTCAGGTGATAAGCTTCAACAGTCTCTTTTTCCATCAGCATAGCGATGGAGTCAGTCAGCTGAACTTCGCCGCCTGCACCTGGAGGCGTTTTTGCCAGCAGTGGCCAGATGTCTGAAGAGAGAACATAACGACCCACTACAGCCAGGTTTGAAGGGGCTTCTGTTGCTTTAGGCTTCTCAACCACACCAACCATTGGTGCACTGTCGCCTGGGTTCAGTTCTGCGCCCTGGCAATCGACAACACCGTAAGCAGTCACATCGGCAACCGGCTCAACCATGATCTGGCTACGGCCAGACTCTTCATAACGGCTCAGCATTTCTGCCAGGTTATCTTTGGTTGGGTTAGATTCGTATTCGTCGATGATGACGTCCGGCAGGATGACCGCAAATGGCTCATCACCGATCAGTGGGTGTGCACACATAACAGCGTGACCCAGACCTTTAGCGATGCCCTGACGGACCTGCATGATGGTAACGTGTGGCGGGCAGATAGACTGGATTTCGTCCAGCAGCTGACGCTTAACGCGTTTTTCCAGCATAGATTCCAGTTCGAAGCTGGTATCAAAGTGGTTTTCGATGGCATTTTTTGATGAATGCGTTACCAGCACAATTTCGTTGATGCCAGCAGCGATACACTCGTTAACGACATACTGGATTAACGGCTTATCAACCAGCGGTAACATCTCTTTTGGAATCGCTTTGGTAGCCGGGAGCATACGCGTACCCAAACCCGCTACCGGGATTACCGCTTTTTTTACTTTGGTATTATTGGCAGACATTAAGATACCTCTCTTATAGGCCGTTCAAGTTAATACTTGATATGTCGGTTTAAAATCGGAAATGAGTATATCAGTTAGTATCGAACGGATTTATCCTGGAAGGGACCAAACCGTCGAAATTAAGACTATTACCCAACTGTAAAGCTAAACTCTGGCCCTGTCTTCAGCGCCAGAATTCTTGTGTTATTGCGGCTTATTCTTCCGTCGACAACATCAGCCGAATGCGCCCGCCCGCGCCCCAGACGTGGCATTGCCAGTTATCTGCGCGCTGACTAATCTGGTTAAGATGGGTGCTGCCCATAGTGCCAAGGGGGACGCCATTACTGAGTTGAATCTGATGGGCATTAACATGAAGGGTGGCGTTTAATCCGGCCGAAACCAGGATTAAGTTTTTTAAACCGCGGTGATAATAACCCACCAGCAACGGGAACTGGCCGCTCAGGTTCGCCTGACGCAGCAGCAGATTGACCTGTCTGAGCAGTCCATTAAGCTCCGGCAAGCGCTGTTTTTGCCCGGTCAGTTGCTCCTGCAGCAGGCCATTGAACAGCGCACGCAGCAACAGAGCCGCCAGCACGCCGTTGTCACCGGCACGCGTCACATCCAGACAGTAAAACGCCAGATCTTTATCAGAGAGCGCCGCGATATCCAGCACCAGGCCAGGCTGCTCCGCCATCGTCAGCTGACGGTAATTAAGCCGGCAGTTAGCAATCGTCTGTTGCACCGGAGGCTGAAGTTGCTTAAGCAGCTTGGCGGCTGCTTTTGGATCGCGAACCAGCGCATCCCAGTCCTGAAACAGCTGTTCATCCTCTTCCACTTTTGAGGTGAACATAGAGGGATAGAGACACTCATAGACCGCTTCACGGAAGCGTTCAAAGTTCTTCAGTGGCTTGAGTAGCACATCCTGTACCCCGAGACGCAGCACGTGGGCGATATCAGACATGTTTTCGGTGGCCGAGATAATTAAAATCGGCACGACGTTGCCACGGGTACGAATGTGTTCAACGAACTGGATACCACTCATGCGGGGCATTTCCAGATCGCAGATAATCAGGTCGACAGTATGCTGTTGTAGTTGTGCAATTGCTTCCAGACCATCTTCCGCTTGTAACGTCACAGCACCCATCGATAACAAAAATTGGTCCAGCAACGAACGGAAAACAGCCTCATCTTCGACAATGAGTATCTTTTTGCCGAGTAGTGGTTTTTCCATTCTTTCCCCCTGCGTACCAGATATTTCAATAGTGGTTCATAAAACGCAGTTGCGCCTTTCAGAATTGCCCGAAGTCACCGCTTTGAATGAACAACTTCATTATCTGCCACGGACCAGTGGTAATAGTTCATCCATTTTCTTCTCTACGGCGGCCCTGCCTGCCTCGATGGCCTCTTCAGCACGATGAAAGTCCAGCGTCGAAATCTGCGGACAGACCGGCTGGATCAATACATCAGGCGGATCGCCTGCCATGCGGTTTCGCTTCAGGCGATTCTCCAGCACCTGAATAGAGGTGGACATAATCTCCATCGCGCCAGGCGACTGAGATGCACGGCGCTGGGTGAAATTCACCAGGCGCTGTCGCAGCTTCCCACCCCAACTCAATGCCGCTGCTGCGGCTTCTTCTTCACTGTTCTGAGGTGTAACGGAAAAGAGATCCTGCTGCATCAAATGCGCGTCATGCTGTAAATCAACGGCGATCACAATGTCTGCACCCAGGGCGCGGGTCAGCGAGATCGGCACAGGATTGACCACAGCACCATCCACCAGCCAATACCCATTGTAGCCCACCGGCGGTAATAAACCTGGCATACTGCACGATGCGCGTACGGCCTGATGCAAATCGCCCTCGGTCAGCCAGAGTTCACGGCCGGTGCTGAGGTTGGTTGCAACCACACCAAAGGGTTTATTACAGTGCTCAATCGCATCATTAGGGATCAGCTGACGGACATGGCTGAACACCCGCTCGCCGCGTAACAGTCCGCCACGCTGCCAGGAGACATCCATCAGGCGAATAACATCCCAGTAGCGAAATGCACTGACCCATTTCTGCATCAGCGGCAGGCGATTATTGACATAGGCAGACCCGACTAATGCCCCGACAGAGCAGCCTGCAACGACGTCGATTTCAATACCTGCACGTTCCAGCGCGTTGATCACGCCGATGTGCGCCCATCCTTTGGCCGCTCCAGACCCCAGAGCCAATCCAATTTTTACCTTTCTCATTTGTATCTGGTCCTGCCGTCTATACGTAGCGTCACAACGCGGGGTCAGCTAACATAGCGCGCCTGTGAAATCGACTCATCAATCCCTGGAGATAATGTGTCAGAAACCTGCCCATGTTGTAGCGGAGAGCAGTATAGCGTATGTTGCGAGCCCTTTCTGCACGGCAACCAGATTCCTGTTACTGCTGAACAACTTATGCGATCCCGCTATTGCGCTTATGTTCAGCAGAATGCGGAATATCTGGTTGCGACCTGGCAGCCTGAGAAACGTCATCCGGAGCTGTCAGGGCTTTTATCTGAAAGTTTTCCGGGTACCGTCTGGCTTAGCCTGAATGTAACCCGTTGTAATCATGGAAGCCATGAGAACGAAGCTTTCGTCACCTTTTTTGCGCGATACCGCGAGAAAACCAACATTCACACCATTCATGAATGTTCACGCTTTCTTCGCGAGGATCAACGCTGGTACTATGTTGACGGTACGAAACCGCCCGTGGGACGTAACGATCCCTGCCCGTGCGGCAGTGGCAAAAAATACAAAAAATGTTGTGGTTAAGCTGCGGCTGCCCCAGCGGTTTACCCCTAATGCTTTGACAGGACTCGATTGAGATGCAAGCGCAAACCATGCAAAGAAAAGTTTTACGAACCATTTGTCCCGATGCAAAAGGTCTGATCGCCAAAATCACCAATATTTGTTACAAGCACGAACTCAATATCGTGCAGAACAATGAGTTTGTTGATCATCGCACCGGGCGTTTTTTCATGCGCACAGAGCTTGAAGGAATTTTCAACGATAATACTCTGCTCGCCGATCTCGACAGCGCTCTGCCAAAGGGTTCAGTGCGTGAACTGCACAGCGCCGGTCGTCGTCGCGTGGTGATTCTGGTGACCAAAGAGGCGCACTGCCTGGGTGATCTGTTAATGAAGAGCGCGTTTGGCGGCTTGGATATGGAAATCGCGGCGGTAATAGGTAACCACGACACGCTGCGCTCGCTGGTTGAACGTTTCGACATTCCGTTTGTGCTGGTGAGTCACGAAGGGTTGACGCGGGAAGAGCACGATAATCGCATGGTAGAAGAGATTGACCGCTATCAGCCTGATTACGTGGTGCTGGCAAAATATATGCGCGTTCTGACGCCTGCTTTCGTGCAGCGTTATCCGAACCAGATAATCAATATTCACCACTCATTCCTGCCGGCCTTTATCGGTGCCCGCCCTTACCATCAGGCTTATGAGCGTGGCGTGAAGATTATCGGTGCTACTGCGCACTACGTGAATGATAATCTCGATGAAGGTCCAATCATCATGCAGGATGTGATTAACGTCGATCACAGCTACACCGCTGATGAGATGATGCGCGCCGGTCGCGACGTAGAAAAAAATGTCCTGAGCAACGCACTCTACAAAGTGCTGGGGCAGCGCGTATTCGTTTACGGCAACCGTACGATTATTCTTTAAGCAGCCAGCGTGCTGAATTGTCTGCAGATTCAGCGCTACGCGTAAAAAGTGGGCAAACAGATGTGGTTTTGCCAGTGGGCGCTTTACACCCTTATCGCATTTGGTATGATGCGCCCCGCTTTAAGAGAGAAAGATTCAGGCCATGGTGGGATTCCCGAGCGGCCAAAGGGAGCAGACTGTAAATCTGCCGTCACAGACTTCGAAGGTTCGAATCCTTCTCCCACCACCATCTGAATCTGAATCATCTTAAGCCTCTTCAATATATCCCTGGTGGGATTCCCGAGCGGCCAAAGGGAGCAGACTGTAAATCTGCCGTCACAGACTTCGAAGGTTCGAATCCTTCTCCCACCACCATCTTGCATGTCGTACAAAAATCCCAAAACAATAAATACCCAGGCTTCCTGCACAGCCAGCTAATCCCTTACCCAATTCGCACAATCTTCCCCTGTTCCACCATGACTTTACGCATAAAAATCGCTACCATCTGCGGCTATCACTTGCTGAAAAATGGTCGATCTCATGAAATTTGTTTCATTTAACATCAATGGGTTGCGTGCACGCCCGCATCAGCTTCAGGCGCTTGTCGAACAGCATCAGCCCGATGTTATCGGTCTGCAGGAAACCAAGGTCCATGACGACATGTTTCCACTGGAAGAGGTATCAAAGCTCGGGTACAACGTCTTCTATCATGGACAGAAAGGCCATTATGGCGTGGCGTTGCTAACCAAAGCTCAGCCAGTGTTAGTGAGACGGGGCTTTCCAGGTGATGACGAAGAGTCGCAGCGTCGCCTGATCATTGCGGAAATCCCCAGTCCGATCGGCGACATCACAGTGATCAATGGCTATTTTCCGCAGGGGGAAAGTCGCGACCATCCCACCAAGTTTCCGGCTAAAGAGAAGTTCTACCGCGATCTTCAGCGTCTGCTAACCGAAGATCTGCCTGCTGACAAACCGGTTCTGATTATGGGTGACATGAATATCAGTAGCACCGATTTGGATATCGGCATTGGCGAGGATAGCCGTAAGCGCTGGCTGCGCACCGGCAAATGCTCCTTCCTGCCGGAAGAGCGCGAGTGGATGGATCGCCTGCTGAGCTGGGGATTAGTTGATACCTGGCGTGAGCACAATCCGGACGTGGCGGATCGATTCTCGTGGTTCGATTACCGTTCGAAAGGGTTTGATGATAATCGTGGGTTACGTATCGATCTTGTGCTGGCAAGTAAAAACCTGGCGTCGCACTGCATCGAGACCGGCATTGATTATGACATCAGGAGCATGGAAAAGCCTTCAGACCATGCGCCCATCTGGTCAACCTTCCGCTTTTAAATGACTGTCGCGTGGCAGAGCGCCACGCGACGGCTATTTCACTATCTTCCAGATCAGGTTGTTAGTGCCAATGGAGTGTTCATCACGGGTGCATTGCAGCAACACGCCCTCTGATTTTACCACCGCGCCTTCCGTGTAGTTACGGTTCTCGAAGATACAGCAGCGGAGACAGTCAGGCTGACGTCTCTCTGCCTGCGACCAGGCTTCTGGTGGAATATCCACCACCACATCGGTATTCCCACCGCTGTTACCCTGCTGTGGCATCGACTGATAACGACTGTTCGCCTGTGCCGCGCTGGTCGCCAGCGTCAGGGCTACGACCAGTAATACTGAATAACGCCTCATTCCGTCTCCTTCACTTTACGCCTGGTTTTGCGCACCGGACGTTTCTGTCCGGTGGACGGTAATCCCCGAAATGCATGCGCCGCAGGCTGCTGTCGCGCCTGCTGGATAATTCCGGTTAAGGTCTGCACCAGCGGCTCCATAAACTCATCATAGCGGCAGGCCTTTTCGCTGATACGCGTCAGTGTCGATTCCCACTGCGCGGTCATATCCGGGCGGGCTGCCAGATCGGGTAAAGAGTGAATCAGAGCACGTCCGGCATCCGTCGAATTGATGTAACGGCCCTTCTTCACCAGGAAGCCACGACGAAACAGTAATTCGATAATGCCGGCGCGTGTGGCTTCCGTTCCTAAACCATCGGTCGCACGCAGCACTTTCTTTAATTCTTTATCCTGAACGAAACGGGCAATGCCGGTCATCGCCGAGAGAATGGTGGCGTCAGTAAACGGGCGTGGTGGCTGGGTCTGCTTCGCCAGCACTTCGCCCCGCTCGCACAGCAGCTCATCCCCTTTCGCCACCACCGGCAGCGGCATGCCGTCGTTCTCTTCATCCCGCTCTTTGCTACCCAGCAGCGCGCGCCAGCCCGCCTCTGCGAGGAAGCGCGCTTTGGCCACGAATTTGCCGCCCGCAATATCAAGGTCGATGACACATTTGCGGAATACCGAATCCGGGCAGAATTGCATCAGATACTGGCGCGCCACCAGTTCGTAGATATTCTGTTCGTTTTCACTGAGCTTTACCGCGCTGGCACGGGCCGTGGGAATGATGGCGTGGTGGGCATCGACTTTTTTATCATCCCAGCAGCGGTTTCTGCGATCGACATTGAAATCGGCCGGTGGAGTCAGCTGTGACTGATGCGCCTGTATCGCCTTTAACACCGCATGACGACCGGCAAAATGCTCTTCAGGCAGATAGCGACTGTCCGAACGGGGATAGGTAATCAGTTTGTGGGTTTCATACAGCCGCTGACAGGTATCCAGCACCGTCTGCGCACTCAGTCCATAGCATTTAGCTGCCTCAATCTGCAGGCTGGACAGCGAGAACGGCAGCGGTGCTACTTCATTTTCGCGCTTATCGCTATAGGCGCTGACGATCGCGGGCTGGCCGGTAATGCGCGCCACCACATGATCGGCCAGCGCGCGTTTGAGCAGCCGGCCCTCTTCATCCTGCCAGGGCTCACAGGCTTCGCTGGGGATCCAGCTGGCGATAAACTGAGTGCCGTCAGGCGTTATAATATGCGCCTTCACCTCGAAGTAATCTTTCGGCACGAAGTTTTCGATCTCTTCATCGCGCCGGACCACCAGCCCCAGCACCGGCGTCTGCACCCGACCAACCGACAGCACACCGTCGTAGCCCGCATTGCGGCCCAGCAGCGTCCAGGCACGGGTCATGTTGATGCCATAGAGCCAGTCTGCACGGGCGCGGGCCAGCGCAGAGACACACAGTGGGATAAACTCGCGATTCTCACGCAACCGGTTTATAGCCCTATCCACCGCCTGAGGGTTGAGATCGTTGATCAGACAGCGCTGCACTTTTTTGCGTTTCTTAGCGGACAGGTTCAGATAATCGAGCACCTCATCCACCAGCAACTGCCCTTCGCGATTACTGTTACAAGTGTTTTTTATGAAAACATTTAATTAACTGATTCAAATAAAATAAATGAAAGTTCATACTTTTCTGTTTTTCATAAAAGTGATAGCATTCCTAATGCTTTATCAAGTATAGAGCGCTTTTGCTTAAACCATTTAGTATCTATTAGCAATTATCATATTTTTCACTAAAGTACACATGTTTATTTATTGATTCATAGCAAAATTTGATAAAAACATCCATCTTCATGGGGAGAACACCCTAGGGCGGTAGCGTTACGGGATTCATCATATTTTCTGAATGTGAACCATTCACTTAAAAGATCAACGTTTTTATAACGGATTAATCATCTCATTTCTGAAGTCTAATTCAAAATGCAAAATGACAATTTAATAAAACCCTTAATTATTTTATAAAAATAAGATGATAGTTCATTAACGAAGCTGTCAGGAATTTTTCAATTGATATTCTTAGGAGTTAATTATGGCTTTCGATGCAT
This sequence comes from Pantoea sp. RCC30.1, assembly GCF_058148845.1. Lineage (NCBI taxonomy): Bacteria > Pseudomonadati > Pseudomonadota > Gammaproteobacteria > Enterobacterales > Erwiniaceae > Pantoea > Pantoea sp. RCC30.1. Next base: position 314,832 of record NZ_JBXUHX010000002.1, read on the forward strand.
CCCCATCATGGAGTGGGTTTAACTATCAAGGAAAGGTTTCGCTATACCATGCCATAAAAATAATCAATATGAAACCAGCAGGGTATGACCTTTCCAATTTGAGTCTAATGCTTGAAAATACCGAAGACTTCGAAATCATTGAAGATAGAAATGCAAAAACATTTCATCAGGTCAAGGCATATAATTCCGCCAGCTATTCTAAATATGCTGATGCGCTCCTTGAACTAACATTAGAGCTCTACAAAAATAAAAATGTGAAAGGATACATACATACATGGAAAAAAATAGCATTTAAAAGAGGCTCTGAAGATCTAATAAGCTCAATCAAAAAAGATATTAATACACTGCTTGTAGAATATAATTCTGCACCAAAGACAGGAGGTTCGATAATTGAAAAAGCCGCTTCTGATAAAGATAATCTTCCTAAAGATGCTAAGATTTTACGTTTAGCACTTCCTGAAAAGACACCTGATGAAATCAGAGACATCCTTAACTCGATACACGATGAGACTAATAATGCTCTCGTAAGATTACAAGTATACACATACGATGACGGAAATTCATTTTGCGATCTGGATGAAATAAATAACAAATTAAAGAAAGAAATAGAAACCTTTTTAACTAAACATGGAATTGAAGTTACAGAATATCAAACCAATAGAACCTTCCATTTTCTATTAGGCATGATTGATGATCACATAATAAGCAGACATAAGCAAAAGCAAGAGGATGAAAAAATAATAATACCTTTCAATAAGATACATGAATTTTTGATTGAAGATAAAGAAAAAATCAGCAAGAACCATCTTGCTTTTAGCTTTAAAGAGAAATTTTCGAGGAAAATTGATGAATATATGTCTGATGAAGATGTGTACGAGCTCCCGATAGAAGGTACCATCTGTAATTTAAGCATTGTAAGAGACTTTATTTTATCGCTTAGCCCACTTGATTTATGGTCTTATTATCGAAACTTCTCACCCGACACATATTTAGAGCATGCATCTAATTTAGATAATGCCTTTGGCGTGGATGAAAAGGGTATACGCTATGTTTTAATTAAAATATTTCACTCAATAAATCATGCAAAATCATCTATTGATCATAAAAATTATAAATTCACCTATAGATTTTCTGCTTTACCTGAGGATAACTACTTACCCTCGGTTATATCGAGTCACACACCACCTGAACAAATCGCAAAAGAAATAATTAAGAATCGTGGAGTTAACGAGTTGCACTATGAAATAGGAAATATAATCTATCAGGGCTCTTCAGTTTATGAATTCACAACCTTAAATACCACTAGAAATGATGTGCCAAGAGAGGATGGCACAGAATCTAGAACAAAGAGGGCTGATCCCCTAAAGATGGTCAGACTAATTCCAATAACGGATGCTAAGGAAATACTTTCATGATAATTAACATTCTGGAAAAAATCTTTGAAAGTAATTGCTATGAAAAGGTAAATTTTGATTTTTCTCTCATTGGTGCCAAGTATTCCATCTACACTCCAGTAGCTAAAGAAAATAAGGAAGAATACTTCGTAATACTCGAACTATCTAATCAATCAAATGAAAATTTAAAAATTACTCTTGAAGAAATCTCTGAGTATCTTTTTGAAACTATTATTAAATATGGGAATGTTGAACGTTATTTTGCTAAAAATAGCACACTAATAATTTGCCATAAAGACAATAAAATAGAGCGTATGACAACCTTAAGTCTCGAAGAAGACCTTTATAACTTTAAAAAGAACGTTATAGCCTATACTGAGAAAGAGTTACATGGATTAATTAATTATATCAATGAAAAAAACATTGATAAATTAACGAATGAGACGTTAAAAAATATCATCAATGAAAACAACGGAAGCCAATTTGTTAAATTCAAGGTGAATAAAGAAGATAACAATGATTATTATTCCGTGTTAATGAAAATCTTTCTAAAATTACCGTTTTTAACTTACGAAACTCAAGAAAAAGGCCTGAGCAAAATCAATGAAGATATAGATAAGGAATTGTCAGTTACACAACGAAAAATCAGGGATGACATCCTCAATATAAAAGATGAATGGACTAATGAAAAAATCCTTTCTTTTGCATCCAATAACTGGGGTAAATAGATGATAACACTTTCAAAGTTAACTCTCAAAAACTTCAAGATTTTCGATGGCAACGATTACTCAGTTGATTTTAAGAACAACAACCTTATATTGTTGGATGGCCCGAACGGGTACGGTAAAACATCTATATTTGATGCTATAGAGTTAGGACTTACTGGAAATATATCAAGATTAATTGCTCTCGAAAGCAGACAGAATCCAGCAGATGTTGTTGTAGCACACAATGGAGCATTAGATGTTGAAATTAGACTTGAGTTTGTTAGTAATGAAGGCATTAGATGCTTTCAAAGAAAGCTAAAAAGCAAAATACCTAATAGTCATAAGAAAATATCAAAATTCCCTGAGCTTTGGGAGTTAAATGAAATTATTGATGAAAAACCCGTATCTATTAGCGAAAGTACTCTCAATGCATTTTTTAATTGCACTGATTTATCTCGTGACTATCTTTTATATCATTATGTTCAACAGGAAGAGACCTCCCGATTCCTAAAAAATAACAATGAAGTACAACGAGCAGAGGAATTAGCCAAGCTATTTGGAGATACAAGAGATTCTCAAAACAAGCTTCAAAAGTTAATTGATGTACAGAGGAAATTTTCAGGATTATTAAAAGACACTTCAACGAAGGCATCCAAATTAAAGGAGCTGTATGGTATAAATGATAAAACTAGTGTTACGATTGGTAATGCAGAACCACATTCTTTTGTTTTCCCATGGCTTGCCTCTAATAGTAACACTCCCTTCTGGGATGCGGAATCCATACCAGAACTGAATCATGATAAATTAAATAGTATTTTGCAAGAACTTAATAGCATAAAGAAATTAATTTCGTTCAAAGATTATTTTATTCGTAATAGGATTAATGAAAGTGCGGCTCGCCAAACAGAAACAATTACATTATACCTAGCGTACTATAATGCAATAAAAAACTATGATAAAATAATTGATAATCAGAGAAAATACAACATAACATATAGCTCACTAGAAACTTTGAAAACTTTAGACTATGTAAAAATAAAACAAACAATAGATATAAAAGTTTTGTTCGAGATATTAAGTCTAAGTAATCATGAATTATTCAAAACAGAAATTACAAATTTAAATAAAGAGCAGTGGAATTTTAAAGGTTTTAACTCAGTTTTTTCAGAGCTGTTCAAACATCATGAACTTATGCATAAAGATACACTTTCTCTGGATAATAATAGCATTTGTCAGCTTTGTGGTCACGACCATGAATCTCATAAAGATCTCATGGAAGCCATCGTTGAGCATGGTACTGAAATTAAGAAAAAACTTGGCGAAGAAGAAAAAAGGTTAGCTGAACTACGAAACTCATTTAATAAAGATCATTTGCAACCTTTGATCCTCAGTTGTAATAATTATTTAAAGGATCTTATACCTTTTAGTTCTGAAGATCTTGTCAACCTGAATAAATCTGCATCATGGAAAGAGCGCTTTGAAAAGCTGCGCAATTGGCTTGTATCCCAAAACATTGCGCACGATGAATTGCTTGTAACTTCATATCCTATTTTAGGCGGACTTAACTCAATCAACTCTAACGTAGATGCGTTATGTAGAGCAATTATGTCTAATATTTCTTCAGCACCACAGGATTACCATGAGGAAAATGGTAATAATGTTTTTTCTCGTTTATATAGGGAGTATTTTAATAATAGCAGTGAGCTTCTACATCAGATTAAAGTCAATGATATTGAAAAGAAAGAAAACTACATTAGAAGTTTTTACTTTGAATCTATTCGAAGAGTGATTAGGGAGCTTAATGACCACACAAATAAGATTGGTAACTTAGAGAAAGGTATAAGTGAACTGGGGGGTATTATCGAAGTAATCAAAAAACAGATAAGGCAATACCAAAAAAAATTAATTACCGATATCGAAATACCCTTCTATATCTACTCAGGTAAAATACTACAAACTCATCAAGCTGGCTTGGGAAATGGTATTTTCATAAAAGATCCTACTGGTGATGATGAGCTTAAAAATGTAAGGTTTGTTTCTAACTGGGAAAGTGATCATGATGTATTGAATACTATGAGTTCTGGTCAGATTTCGGCCGTAGTGATCTCACTCCTGCTCGCTCTAAACAAGGTCTATTGCAAAAAATTCTCAAGCATCTTCATAGATGATCCTGTTCAAACGATGGATGATATCAATATGTCATCACTGATTGAATTATTAAGGAATGATTTTAGAGATAAACAATTAATCATGTCTACTCATGAGGAAAAAGTATCAAGATACTTTACTTACAAATATCTTAAACATGGTTCAAACGTTAAGATAGTAAATCTTATGGAAAGAAAAGAATATATACCAAGCAACAAATATGTTTACAGCACATCCTAGGTATTAATAGATAATGTGATTACTTTAAGACCTACCTTCATTATTTTGAAATGGTCTTACCAGATAAGTAGGTTGTAATTTAATTCACAACCTACTTTCAGGTTACTCACGATAATATTGATGCCGACGCCGGGAGTTATGCTTCCAACTCTTAGCAACCTTCATTGTAAACGCGGGTAAATCATCCTAAGGATCAGGTAAACACGAACCTCGTGCTGACCTCAATTTCAATGGATAATTTCTGACCTGCTCCCTCATTATTATTTTGAAATTAAGGCTTGAATCTGCTGGCGAATATCGCGGCCTTGCCCGTCTTGTTCAACGACCATAATGAACAGACATTTCCCATTGCTTAGTTCTGCCCATTTATCACCGATAGCACGTTTTTCAGCTGAGTCGTCATTAGTTACATAAGCTTCGCCTTTGTACTCGACAACTAGCATTCGACCATCGTTAAGCTCACATATAAAGTCTGGGTAAAACTTGTTATGAGCCA